>CACGZG010000006.1 GCA_902577525.1 uncultured Pelagibacteraceae bacterium
ATTTTTTTTAATTTACTTTGTATAATCCTAACCAAGCGTTCACATCTTTGCTTGCAATATAATCTGATTTAAAAAATTCTAATTCTTTCCACTTGTTATCTTTTTTAAGCGAATTAATTTTTTTATCAAAAGCATAATCAATATAAATACCTTCATTGATAGTAAAACAAATTAAACCGTCTTTTTTTGTTATTCTTACAAATTCATCTAATGCTTGTGGTTTAACATGACCAAAAGTAAAAGTTCCAACACACATCACTGCGTCATAAAAATTATCTTCAACCTCAATAGGTTTATTTAAATCAACTTTAATTAATTTTTGATAGAGGTTAGTAGGAATAGTGTCTAATAATTTTTGCGAAAGGTCTGCTCCATGAAAATTTTTATAACCAAACTTTTTTAATTCTAATCCAACAAGTCCTGTTCCACATCCTGCATCAAAAATAATTGATTCTTTATTAAAAGAATATTTTTTAAAAGTATTTACTGTTTCTTTAGGTCCAGTGTAATTCCATTCAAACATATCTTTGTTATATTTATTTTCTTCTCCCCACTCATCATAATATTTCATTACTTCTTCAGTAGTTTTAAGTTTGTAAATAGGAATTTTGTTACCAACATCTTTTTGAGACATAAATATATTTTCCATTCTAATTTTTTTTTATCAAAATTGTTTTAAAAATAATTAAATTTGTTATTAAACATAAATTTTTCTCAAATTTTTTTAAAAAAATTAAATTTTCTTGAACAATCAAATATTTTTTTTTTACATTTAATGAAACTAAATAATTTTTTTTATTTAAATGATTAATTTGTAATTGGAAATTAACTTTTATCATTTGAAATAAATAAATGATAAGATAATTAAATGTTTTGTAAATTTTTTTCATAAATTATTTTGCTAATTCTAATAAATTTTTTAATGCTCCACTTTTTTCCCACTTATTTACTAAAGAACTTAGATCAAGTGTAGTTTGTGTAACAAAATCTTTATAAATAGTTTTATATGATGGTCCTAATTTAATTCCACTGTAAGTGTTAAAAGATAAAATATCTTTTTTTGATAGACTTATAATTTTTCTTCTTACAGTTTCTCTAGGAAGCTGTAATACTTCTGCAATACTTGCAAAAGTTAATTTTCTTTTGTTCAAGTAATTTTTTTCTGTTATTTTTTCCATTTGTTCTTCTAAATCTGAAAAAGATTTTGTTCCTAACTTGTTAGTCTCATACAATGAATGACTTACTACAACTTGCAAAATTACAAATGATTCAAAATCTATATTTAATTTTTCTTTAACTCTCGTATACAATGAAAGTATGAACATTACCCAATGGTATAATCCTTTAGAAAAAACAGGTTCTTTGATGCCCCTTTCTTTCACTACTTCCTCTAAAGAAACAATCTTATTAACACCCATTATAGTTTTTTCGTTACTCATACTAGTTTATATTCCCCCTAACATAGGTATATTACAACCTAAAATAGGTATGATCAATCCTTTATCCTTATTTAATCAATATAAGATAGCTTATTGAAATCATTTATGAAAATTTGGCTAAAAAATTATTTAATTAGAGTCTTAACAATAAATTTCTTTTCTTTATTCTATTTGATTCAAACACCAGTTTTTGACTCTGGTTTTTTTTCAATTCAATCAATTTTTTATTCTTTTAACATTTATTTATTATACCTCTTTATTTTTCTGGAAGCAAAATCATCTTTTTTTTCAATATACGGTTTGGACTTTAATTTTTATAAACTTGTAATTAATAATTTAGATAATCTCAACTTCAAATATATATTATACATTGCGTTTCAAAATATTAATATTTTCTATTTTTTATTTTTCTCTTTAGGTTCCTTAGTTTTTATTGAAAAAATAAATTATAATTTTGTATTTAAAAGAGATTTATTTCAAACCAAAAAAAAATTTGTTTCTTCTATTCTTGTAATTGTTTTTATCTTAACTTGTTTCAATCCAAGCAATACTCATTTAACTTTAATAGAAAGATATAAACACTTAACTAACACATGGACTTCAAATGATTTGGTTCTGAATGAAGTAAAATATATTTCACAGTATATTAGAAATGATTTTTTTAGAAATGATAACTGGTTTAATACAGTCAAATATACTTATTTATATTTTGACAGTAATCCTTCAGGTGAAAGAAAGCTTTCACAATTTGATAAAAACATAAAATTAAAAAGTTTTAGAGATTTTGGTAAAATAATAACAAAAAGTGAATATGATAATGTCTATGTAATCATAAATGAATCTTACCCTAATTTTAGAAATAAAAAACTCAAAGAAAATTTATTAAAAAAAATAAAGATAGGTAATGATGATTTACTCGTTCAAAATTTTAAAAAAAAATGGAATAGAACTCTAACAACTCAAGGAGCTGAAATGGAATTTTTCTGCAACAAAGATGTTAATTTTGAAAAATATATTGTCAGTGAATTAAAAAATTTTATTGAAAAAAATAATTGTTGGATCAATTTAATGAAAGATAAAAACTTAATTTATATACACAGCTATGAAGAGTCTTTTTTTAACAGATCAAGATATAAAAGTTTTTTTAACAAAACATTTTTCAAAAAAGAATTAAGTGATCTAAATTTTGAAATTTGTAATCAAAAGTACAGTGGAATATGCGATCATTTAATCTTAGATAATTTAGATAAAATTATTAAAGATAAAAAAAATAATTTTATTATTTTTTTAACAGTGAATAATCATATTCCAGTAGAGCCAGTTTATAATATTTCATACATAGATTGTAATAAAAATTTTCCGTTAAATATCAGTGAACAATTTTGTAAAATTTATAATAACCAAATGTTATTTAATGAAAGTATTTCAAAATTTATTAATCGCATGAATAAAAATGACCTGTTAGTTTTTT
This sequence comes from uncultured Pelagibacteraceae bacterium, assembly GCA_902577525.1. Lineage (GTDB taxonomy): Bacteria > Pseudomonadota > Alphaproteobacteria > Pelagibacterales > Pelagibacteraceae > Pelagibacter. The sequence continues at coordinate 2,911 of CACGZG010000006.1, forward strand.
TTTCAGATACACCACCAATGTTTGCGTCAAAGAGAAGAGTTCATTTCGAAGATTTAATTGATGTTTATTTTTTTACTAAAAAATAATTTTAATTTGGATCGCCTCTTATATCTGTATTAAGTTCTTGATATATGAGTACTGAGATGGTTTGTAAATTTTCAATTACTCTTTCGTAATCCCATTCTAAATAAACATCATTACAATTTAATTCTCTATAAACATAATACTTTGCATTTCCTAATGAGGGATCAATGTTTTCTGTGATAATATTTAACTGCTGGGTTTTCTTTTCTAGCGCAAAGTTATACTTACAGACATTTGAAGTGGCCCAATAAAGTATTGAACTAATTACTATGGCAAAAAAAATCATCACTTTAGGAACACCCATCATCTTATTTTCCGTCTATTACAACTATTGTTAAATCATCTTTTTGAATTTTTCCAGACTTAACAATATCCTCTATAATTACTTTTAATCTGTTATTGTTGGGTGTGGATTGATACTTTTTAATATAATTCTGAAAGCCTTCTGCTCCTAACATTTCTCCATTAGGATCTTTTATTTCTGTGACACCATCAGTAAAAATGTACATAGAACTTTCTGAAAAAGATATTGAACTCTCCTTGTAGGTAATATTTGGCATAATACCTAATGGCGGTCCTGCTTCTGTATGATTAGAAAATTTTCCATCTTTTGAATAAATCAATGGAGGTTCATGTCCAGCATTTGAAATTAATAATTCTTTTTTGTTACTATCATAAATTCCAACTAACATAGTAACAAACATACCTCTTGCTGCAGTTTCACAAATTTCTTTATTTAATAAATTTAATAAGTCTGATGCTGAAAACATTGTTTTACTTAAGCATCGATAAAGACTTGAGGCTTTTGACATCAACAAAGATGACTTAATTCCTTTTCCAGATACATCTGCAACACCAAATCCATATTTACCATCTCCTAAATCAGAAAAGTTATAAAAATCTCCAGACACTACTTTTGCAGGGATATTTATACCTGCTATTGGAAAAGGGTCTTCTTTATTTTTGGATAATAAGGTTTTTTGTATCTCTCCGACAATTTCTATCTCCTTCTGCATTCTATTTTTATCAACAAGCTCTTTAGCCATCCGAGCATTTCTAATAGCAAGAGCCGCTGGTGTGGCTAATGTTTCTAAAAGTTTTCTATCACTCTCTTCAAAAAGTTTATTGGTTGTTTTTTTATTTAAACAATGAAGGACCCCAATACATTCATTAGCAGCAATAAGAGGTGCACATAACACAGAGTATGTAGTAAAATTTGTTTTGTTATCTAAATCAAAATAAAATTCTGCAATTTCTCTCACATCTTTTCTAACATCTCCAACTCGAATACATTTTTTTTGTAAAACCGCTTTACCCATCACTCCTTGAGTCAAAGGAATCTCGTAATCCTCCAAGTATGCTTGGTGTTTTGATGCGATGCATTGGAAAACTTGTTTTTTTTCTTCAATTAAAAAAACATTAGCAGCTTGTGCATTTATTCTTTTAATAATAACATCAAGTGAATTTTGCAGTGTCTCACCTAAATCAAGAGAAGTGGCAAATTCTTGACTTAGTTTTGTGATAATTTGAAAATCTTCTATTCTTGAGTCTTCTTTAATTATTTCAGGTTTTTTTGATTTAAAAAACATATTTTATATTTTGCATTTTACATCTTTTTTGGTAATTTCAACAAGAATGGAAATAGTTATTTACGCACCAAATTTTTACTTACACATTCAAGATGCGGTAGTATTTGTACAATACTGTATAAATGGAGTTTTAGAACTCGCATCTTACATAAAAATATAATACGTGTTTTATATTCTAGCTTTTATTTTAGGAAGTATCTGGGGTAGTTTTTGTAATGTTTGTATTTATCGTCTACCATTAGAACAAAATGTAATGAAAGGAAGATCTTTTTGTCCTTCCTGTAAGGAGCAGATAAGATGGTTTGATAATATCCCTTTTTTTTCTTTTCTATTCTTAAAAGGAAAATGTCGAAGATGCAATATTAAGATAAGTATACAATATTTTATAGTAGAATTAATTTCAGCATTAAGTTTTCTTTTCATTTTTTACATATACGGAATTTCAATTACTACTTTATTACTTATTATTTTGAGTATTTTTTTTATCATAATATTTTTTATTGACTTAAAGCATTATATAATTCCAAATGAATTAACATTTCCTTTGATGTTTATTGGTTTTGTAAAATCTTTTGATCCAAATTTAAATCAATCTTTATTTCCTAATTATATTAATTCTTTAATTGGAGGATTGTTTGGTTATGCAATTATTTGGTTAATCATTTTTTTTTATAAAACTTTAAGAAATAAAGAAGGAATGGGGCTTGGTGATGCAAAATTAATTGCTGTAGTTGGTTTTTGGTTTGGCTGGTTTAGCATACCTTTTACAATTTTTATTTCCTCAGTTGTTGCTTTAGTTTATTCAATCCCATCATTAATGAACAAGAGCAGAGATTTATCCGCACAAATCCCTTTTGGGCCTTTTATAATTATTGGCTGTTTAATTTATGTTATGTTTGCAAATCAAATAAAAAATTTTTTTCTATAACGGATAATTTTTTTTTATTTTAAGATTTTTTGAAAAATTAATAGCCAGATTCTCTCCAACTACCTCTGCTTGTTTCAACTTCTCCAGCAGCAGCTAAGATTGAGTAGAGTGTCTCAGCATCTTCTTTAGGTCCTGCAACGTTTGCAAATAATTTATCCCCGAAGATTACAAGCTCTGACAAAATACCTTCTCTTACAAATTCACAATTTTTTCCGTTTGGCACGCCACCTCTAGATAACAGATGAGAGTTATTTGATCCACACTCATCATCTACGACACAAATAAATGCATTACCAATGTTACATGGATTAGCTCCTTGAGGAGGTTCATATATTGGAAAGTAAACTTGACCTTTAAATAAAGTAGGTGCAGCTGATAATTTTCTAAAAGTATTGTTACTATTTTCATTTGGACCTTTGCCGTCTGGTGTATCTAAATGAACTACCCATGCTTGTTGCCCGCTTGAAGGTCCATCATCACAACTTATTTTACCAGTAGTATCTTTACAGACGACTGCATTATCAATGCTTGCAGCTGCATTCGCCCCTTTGTGTGCCTCGGCTAAAAAATCATCGTCAGTTTCTCTTGGGACGTGCGCACCATTTAAATGATCAAAATATGGGTAATTTGGATCTTTAACAGCATAAAGAATATTATCCATAAATTTAGAACCGCCACCTATATCATTAAAGTTTCCTGTCCCACCAAATAACCAAAAATCTCTTGTTGTTTGTCCAATTCCTGCATCCATTGAAAAATAACTGTATCTTTTATTAACTGTGTTAGCATCTAATCTAAATAAAGTAGTTTGATCAAAAAGATCTGCATCATTTTTTGTAGAACTTGTTAAATTTAATTTTGTAATTTTTCCTTCAAGATCATTAAAATAAACCATAGCGCCTCTCCAAGGAATATTAAATGCAGTATCTGGGGTTATAACGACTGCTGAAGCAGGTAAAGAGTTTCCAATATCGCTTCCATTTGGTGTATGTTGCCCAGCAACTTTAGTTGCTGCTTGTGTAGTCACAGTTTCGGTTGTACCGTCATCCTTTGTGATTGTTGTTGTTACAGCTTCTCTAGTTACAACTGTATCTACAATTGTAATTGGACCTCCGTTAGTTGTGGCTCCATAAATAGTTCCAGGTTCAATACCTTCTTCATCATCTCTATCTAAATTAACTATAAATACTGCTGAACCAGCACATAAATTTGTAGCACCCATACCCGCTCCCATTACTGCAACATATCTATCTTTGCTTGAATTATTTCTATCAGCAAGCGTTTCTGATGGAATTCTAAATATTCTTGGAGCTGACCATGTCTCCCCTAATTGGCTATAATCATATTGTACTGGTATATCAGTAGCTGCAGTGCATGATGTAGCAACTGTAAACTGATTGGTCGGTGAACTTTCAAGAGGACTACCACCTGCATTATAAGTTTTCTCAGTAGGAAACGTTATTACTAAATTATCGTTTTCATACTCTGCACTAGTAAAATCGATTGTTTGTAAAGTTCCGTCAACTCTTTCAGTAACTTTTAATGAAGACTTAGGTACAGTTCCATCGGCGTTTGCTTGAGGTTTTAAATCAGAAAATCTAAATTTTGTACCTTTAAAGCACGAAGCTGTTCCTGCTGCATCTGAATGAAATAGACCAGTAGTCGTCATGACGTCTGTATCATTAAATTGACAGACTGCTATAGCATCTTGATTAGTACAGTCTTGTATTACATCAGGATTATCAGAGCTATCACAGTAAGAGGAATGATCTGGATTTAAAGAGTCATCACCTCCATCTGCTGTAAAGGCTGTATCTAAATTTTCACCAGCTTTTATTGCCTCTAATGAGTCTTGAATACTAACAGAACCAGATGAGTAAGGATATGTTGTAATCTGACCTTCATGGTCAGCCATATAGACAGTACTGTTAATCGCATCATTAAAGACACTAAACATATGTATAGGTCCTAAATTATCTTTTAGTATTGGATTAGTAACATCTAAAACAGAAAATCCTGCTCCACCTCTTCCATAAGGAACAAATAAAATAGTATGCCAATTTCTTTGATTCTCTAGTTCTCCCCGTTCATTAATTCCTCTAATAAAAACATCATGTACTACTGGTGATCCATCAACACCAAAAATAGCATTGGTTCCACCTTTTTTACCATCAATTTTTCCACTGAGATCAGCATTCATTAGTGAGGGAAGCAATCCAGCAATGAATGGTGGAATAAAGCCCCACTCCTCTGCACCAGTTTCAGCATTAATAGCATGAAGCACACCACTATTCGCGCCTGCATAGATAACGTTTCTTCTTGATGCGTGTTTTGCCACAAAACTTTGATAGTTATTAGTTGCTCTATAATATGCTTCTTCATTAGCACCAGTAAACTCAATACTTGCATCAGGTGGGCCTACTTCTATCAATTGTGAGTGATAAATATCCCCAAGAACATGACTTCTTACTTCAGTAACATCACAGTCTCCATCATAATCAAAGTAATCCGTTCCCTTCATAAAATTTATTAATCCTAAAAGATCATCAGATGTTCCATTGTCGCCCACATATCCATTTGTTGCACAGTAAGAAGTTGCATTATGGTAGTCAGCAATATCAAAACCATATAATTCAAATAATTCAGTTATATCATCTGAGTTGTCTGTGTTAAAGTTATCCCAATTTCCAAGGTAAGGTGATCCGGGTATCGCACTCCATAAATTTCTTGTATCAGCCGCATCAGCAATTGTAGCTTGTTTTCTAATTTCTACCGATGCATCCCAGTTTCCAGCTGCATCCATTTCATGAATAACAGTTCCGTCCGCGTTTAAAGTTTTTCTCAAAATTGTTCCTTGCCATTCTCCAAACTGTTCGTAAGAAAACTGTGCTTGATATAAAGAACCCCCTTCTTGAACAGTAGCTGTGATCGATGGAGCGGTAAATGACAATCGTTCAGCAAGTATTTGTCTGATTTTTGCTGTCAATTGAGTTTTTAAAGACTCTGGTGTATCAGCAACTATTGTTGGTTCACAATCAGGGCTGTTTGCGTCTCCCCCTGGACATGATCCAGCTACAGCCATTTCATCAAAAATTTCCATTCCTCTGGCGTTAATACCTCCGCCATAAGCAACAAATAAAGTTTTAACTGGATTTGTTTTATCTCTTAATTCCTCAATTCTAGGAACGGCAGAAGCATTGTTTCTCATCATTCCATCACCAATTACGATAACATAATTTAATTGACACTCTGAGTTCTCATCGTAAGCCTCAAAATCATTATTAAAATAATCAAGCGCCATAATAGAGTATGCGTTAGCGTCAGTACCCCAAGCTAAACCTTGAGGAATTAGATTGTCTAGAATTCTCGTGTATCCTTCAGCACTTATTCCTACATTTAAACATGAGTCTCTATTACATTGTAATGATTGTCCGTCTGGATGATCACCATTCCACCCACCGTAATATGTACAACCATCATTAAAATGACAGAATCTTCCACCTCTAGCTCCTGTTCTTCGACCACCAGTTTCTCCAGCATTCCAGTGTCCATAACCAAAGTGAGCACCACTGGTTAAAGTTGTGTCACTTATAATGGCACTCATTGCTTTTTTAACACCAACCCATCTTGATACGACTCCACCACCCATTTGTAAAAGCCAAGAAGTATCTCTATTTTCTGCAGTAAATAAATTTTCATTGAAAACATCTATAGTTCCTCTTGTTGTCCCAACTAAAATTCTATCCGATGTTACATGAATACCAATTGGTTGGTTAAATCTAACGGAGTTAGCTCTAAGAGCTCCAGAAGCTTCTATATTTGCTCCATTATTTCGTCTTCCAGTCCCTGCTCTTGCTAATATTGTATAAGTTGTATTTGTATCAAGCCGAACTTTTTGAATGACATGTCTTCTTGATGAAGTTATATATAAAATATCATCATCATCAGGTGAAACATCGATACCTACTACGTCTGCTAATTGTGTATCTAAATTTCCACGATTTACTCTAGTATAAAGTCTGGTGGCCGCGTTATTGGTAATTCGAAAAGCTTCACCATCTCTTTCCATGGTATACCCATATATATGAACTCGGCCTAAATATAACATTGAGGCATCACTGTTAACTGCAATTCTCCAAGTAAGCCTACCAAGACGTGCAAATGAATTATTAAGATTTCCTGTAAAAGTCTGTACACCGCTACTCATGCCTGAATTTAAATTGAATGATACAAATGCTGAAGAATTACCCACTCTACCAGTAACGAACAAAAAGTGTTCGTCTCCTATTTGTTGATAATCCAATCCTTGAATTGTCAGTCCAAGTTCCAGGTATATCTTGCAATCCTGTCCATCCTCAGAATATCCAACAATTGCTTGATCATCTCTTAGTTGACGATCGTTAGATCTGAAGAAAAATATATCCGTATTTGTAATTGCTCCATTATCGGTAGTTAATTCTTCTGCAAATCTTAAATCGGCAGTGTGCCGTGCAACCGTATTTTTTGTTATGGCTCCACCATAACCCATTCCTGTAGATGACAGGGTACATGTGTCTGATGTATTACCAGTATATCTTCCAACATTATCATTAAACTCTCTGTTTCTAGTTCCATCAGCATTAAATTTTACTACTCCGTTATTTCTAAACTGTGATGCAAGAATATCTCCATTTGAATCGTAAATTGCATTTGGTACATACTGAATGGCATCTCTATTACTCATTCTACGTCTCATACTTGCTGAACTATCAATTAAAATCAGAATATTAGCAGGGACATCTCCCTCTCCTGAACCAGGAGGAACTGGTTTTGCATCAACTTTAGATACAAATGCAATCTCTAATAAGATGAAAAAGAATAAAAAATATTTTGCAAAATGTTTCATAATTTAATTTACTGCTAAAATAACCTCTTCTCCTATTGTAAAATCTATCAATTCTTCTGTCGAAATATCAAGAGTTTCTATCGTGCCATTGTAATCTTTTGTTTTTGCATAAAGAATTTTGTCTTGGCCAACACTAATATCTTTATAGCCAAACCAATTTTTATTCTCAACTTCCTTACTCAAATTTCCATAGGTAACTTTGGCAAATTTATATATTTCATATTCATTTACTCCAACATCCATGGTTTCTAATCGGATCCCAACAATTTTTGATTGATAAACAAAGACATGGATGTAAGAATTTTCTAGATTACTTTTTGGACAATAATCTGCAGCATAACCCATGTACTGAACAGTGTTCCATTCATCAAAATCTTCCTCTGAATAACCATCAATAATAAAAAAAGTTTTTTTTGCGCTTGAGACCTTAGTGCCTGTTAATTTAAGTGCATCACAAGCTAAAGAGTTATTAGTGAATAAAATAAAAACAAAAATGATAAGGAAATTTTTATTCATAAGAATATTATAAATTTTTGAGTTTATTTTTAAAAGACTCTTTTTATAGAAATTACTTATTTTGAGCATATCAATTTGACACAACAACCACAGTTTCAAGGGCTACTAAGATGTCTGGTCTTTTTCCATCAATTTCAGCCCAGCCTTCAGCAGTAAAACCCGAGTTAATATCAGCGCTACTTTTTGAATCGCTTTTATCCATCATATAGCCACAGCCATAAATTTTATACGCGGTGCCTGATGATTGTGTATTAGTAGTAGTTTTTTTTAAACTAGCTCCTGCTCCACGAAAATTTGCAGTTCCAATATTGACGATAAAATACTCATACCTAAATCTATCCATGTGGGCTTTTTCTTTTTGAATAGTGTCTGCATCAGTTAAATTATCAAGAGAAGCATCTGAAAAAACTTGTTGTATTAATGATCCAAAGTTTTTATTCACCGCATGGGCTGCAACTGCCAATGTATTTGAATGAGTAGTGCCATCTATTTCGACATTACTTTTAGCAATATTTCTGTAACTATTGAAGCACGGAGTTTTTGTAACCACATTTCTGTTAGTGGGTAAATCTCTTCTATCAACATATCTTGACATTCCTTGAACCGCCGTACTTTTCATTTGCTCGATCATCGAATCCCAACTTGCTCTTTCATCACTAGTCATTCCTGAGGTGTCCTCAGATTCAACTGTTGATGTTGAAATCCAGGGACCCATTCTTTGGTTGATTATCCATTTTTCTCCTTCGAGCAATGCAGTCTCAGCTACATAAAAAGTTTGTTGGTATTCATCGCTAGAATTATTACTTTGGTGATCAGTTGATGAAATAACAATAAGCGCTCCTCCCATCAATGACATTACAAGTAAAAGTAAAAGTGATAAAACTAATGCAAATCCTTTTTCATTTTTACGTTTCATGATTATATCCCACTTCCTATATTTCTTGTGTGGATGGTAACGACAACTGAATCTCTCAATTTAGTATCATCAAAATTATGTCCTCTGTCTCCCAAACCTTTTACATAACGAGGTTTGCCTGCTGCAGATTTAAATTTATAGAAATTACTTTTTGATCTAAAAGTAATTATTAAGTCAACTGCTCTTATTTTATAAAGATTATCCCTAGCCGCGGTATCTGAACCAGGACGAGGCAATGGAGAAAGCACTCTACCTTCAGCATCCAGTGGAACAAATTCCATATCCACTATGTGATCACGAATTTTTTGTCCAACATAACATTCGGGACAATTATCAACCCAAGTACCACTTTCAGAGTCTATTGGTTGAGACCAGCTTCTAAGAGATTTATATGCAGCATACCTTTGTCCATCACCATCTGTAATTGGTGCAGCATAATAGGTAATCTTATATCTCTTATATGGTTGAGTTGTATCATTTTGATTAAAATCATCATAAACTATATGTATTCTGTCACAACATTTACTGCCTTCGTCTGGGTGACCTTGTGTTTCTATTTTGCCATAAGAACCTTCCGCTGGTCCTAAAGCACTCTCACCTTTTTCTATAATTATTGGATCATGACTTTCTGCAATGCTAGTATTACCACCTACAAATTCTAAATAACTTCTATTAGGTAAACCAAGAGTGTTAGTACCTAACACATATTTAAAACCCGCCATTCTAATGTCTCTCATCATCATTTCCACAATATCTCTACCAGATCGACTAATTTTTGCTCTCTCTGTTACCTGGCTATAGCTATTATTAACAACTGTATATGTTGTATAAATTGCTCCCATCATTATCGATGAAATCACAACTCCAATGAGCATCTCTAAAAGAGTTAAACCTGCAATATTTTTAAATTGATTTTTTTTCATTTTCTTGTGTTGTAATCAGCTTGAAAGTATAAAAACTTTCTTTTTTTCCCATTGTTTAAATTAACCTGAATTCTTCCAATATACATTCCGTTATCATTAATTCGGGGGTCAATGTAATTTGAACAAGCATCATTCCATCTGCAAATTTTATACATTTTTACTTTTTTGATATCTCGATCACCTCTACATTTTAAATAACGATCCTCTCCAAATATTGTCATCCATTTCTGCTCTTTATTTTGTGGACCATCTGAAAATTGTGAACTGTAAATACTTGTTGGCGCACTTGAGCTTGGTGAACTTTCTTGTTGTTCTGTTGTACCAGTTGTACCAAGAGCAGCAGTAGCTAAATTTGACGATCCACATGCTCCCGTAAAAAATTCCACATTATCGTGAGCTAAATGTTCCGTAAATCTTCTTGCAGTTTCTCTTTCTTCCTCATTAATTGTCACTGTACCATCAATACTTATAGCAACTTTATCTACATTTGGATCTACTCCATAAACAGCATCTTTATAACCAATGATATCTTCTGCAATCATGCTAACTAAGTAATTAGCTTTAGTTCTCTCTCCAGATGTATCAATTGATTGTACTGAATAATTTACCATTTGAAGTATAGCAATAAAACCAATACCAACAATTGCTGTTGAAATAAGTCCTTCTAAAATTGTTAGACCTAAAATATTTTTTATTTTTCTCATATAATTGCAAAACCCATTATTGCAAAACCCACTCTAACGTTTTACTGCTCCATTTGTCTAAAGTAATTTCTCCAAATCTAGTCCAATCTAAAGAATACATCAAATTATCATCAGCGTCAGCAGGTTCACCAGATGCGTTGACTCCACATGCATTATCACCATCTCTTTTACATATTATTAAACTTTCATCGACTACAGAGTCATTGCCTGTTCCACTGAGTAAATCTCCAGCTCCACTAAACCACCTAGCATTTTTAGAAAAACATACCGCAGAATCACCTGCTAAATTGGTAGTGATATCCTCGAATGTTACTGACTGAACTTCAATATCGTTTACCTCTGAGCCATCTACGTCCCAATAATCTGGTGTAGTCATATCACATCTTGAAGATATAGTTGTGTTCCATGTACTATCACCATCATTAATTTTTTGAGCTAAAGTATCTGTTTTCATACCTCTAGTGGTAAGAGTAACGTTATCATCATTCACACCAATTAAAACTTGCACAAATGCAAATTGGCCTCTTTGAACCTGAGCATTAATACTCTCAAATACTTTTTTTACTTTAAGAGCATCAGTTCTTACCTCTCTACCTTTTTTCCACGATGAAAACTTTGGATAAGCTGAAGCAGATATAACTCCGATGATTGCGAGAACAACGATCAACTCTAGTATATTAAAACCTTTAATGTTCTTTTCCGGCACCAGCATCAATTTTCCCAGCTTTAACAAGTTCTTCTAATGATTTCTGCATTGTTATCATTCCTTCTTTAACAGCAGTTTGCATGATGCTTGGGATTTGATGAATTTTTGACTCTCTTATTAGGTTTTGAATTGGGGCTGTACACTTCATCACCTCAAAAGCACCACAACGACCTTGGCCGTCTTTAGTTTTTAAAAGTCTTTGAGTAACAACCATCTTTAACGATGTTGAAATTTGTGCTCGAATTTGAGCTTGTTGTTCGGGTGGAAACACGTCAATAATTCTATTGATAGTATTTGGTGCACCACTAGTGTGTAATGTTCCAAAAACTAAGTGACCTGTTTCTGCAGCTGTTAAAGCTAATGAAACTGTTTCTAAATCTCTCATCTCACCTACTAGAATTACATCTGGATCTTCTCGAAGTGCTGCTTTTAATGCACTTGCAAAAGTTTTGGTTTGTTTTCCCACCTCTCTATGAGAGACAATACTTTTTACATCTTTATGAATAAACTCAACTGGGTCTTCAACAGTAATAATGTTTGCAGTTCTAGTTTTATTAATTTCATTTATGATGGCTGCAAGGGTTGTTGATTTTCCAGATCCTGTTGGGCCTGTAACAAGAACAAGACCTTTATGCATATCAATAATATCATATAAAACTTGCGGTAAATCAAACTGTCCCATTTCAGGAATAACACTTTCTACTCTTCTTAATACTGCAGCAGGTCCTGTGATAGTTTTATAAAAATTAGCTCTAAATCTTAATCCACTAAGAGTAACTGAAGAGTCTAGCTCATGCGTTTCAGTAAACCTCTTCATTTCAACTTCATTACAATTAGTTGATAATAAATCTTGAAGATCTTGAGCCTTAACAATTACTTCTGGAATTTTATGAATTTCTCCTGTTTGTCTAAATGCAAGTGGCCATCCACTTCTAATATGAAAGTCCGAAATTTTCTTGTTATTTTTAGCTAGCTCTTCTAATTTTTCAAACATGATAAATTTTTATATAGAATTTTACTTAAAGACAAGATTATACTTTTTTAATAAATCACAAAGGAATTTATTGCCCATAATGGTCAAAAAACACAAGAATTTTACACCAAATATGGGCATAATTTTTAGTGAATAAAATTTATAATCATTTAAAAAATACGCATATCATTTAAAAATTCTATAATGAAGATTTTGATGACAGGTTTGATGATGAAATTCTTTAAAATAATAACTTTTATAGTTTTTATTTTTCCAAGCTCAATAGCTTTTGGAGCTGTAAGTGGATTTGTTGACAGCAAAGGTATTACGCAAAAACTTGCACATGGAATAACATTTAAACCAGATGGAACTAAAATGTTTGTTGTTGGAATGAGTCAAAATAAAATTTTTGAATTTGATTTATCTACAGCTTTTGATATTTCAACTGCTACCAAAAATTCTAATGAATATCTTCATTTTTCAGAACAAATAGATGCAAGAGATATAAAATTTAATTCTGATGGTACAAAATTATTTCTTGCTGGATCAGATGATCAAGAAATAAATGAGTATAATTTATCAACTGCCTATGATGTTTCAACCAGTGTGCATCAGAATACATATTTTAATGGGGATGGTTTGGATTTTGTAGCTATCGCATTTAATACGAATGGAACAAAACTTTTTATTTATGATAAGACAGGTAATGACTCGATTAAACAATATTCATTGGGTAGTCCCTTTGATCTCTCAAACGCAGTTCTTCAAAAAGAATATACTGGAACGAGTAGCAAAACTTTAAGACAAATAAATGGGACTCCACAAGGATTTGCATTTAGCTCTGATGGATCTAAAATGTACGTTACAGGAGAAGGTACACAAAAAATTAAAGAATTCACACTAAGCACACCTTTTGATTTATCTAATGTAACACTTGAACCAGGAGGTTACGACCTCTCTGGCCAAATTGAAGAACCTTCAGGAATTGCATTTAGTGCTGATGGTCTCAAATTATTTATTTTAGATTTCAAAAATAATGCTGCTAATAGAGATGTTAATGAATATGATTTAACTTGTGGTTTTGGTGTCATCAGTTGCATCGATCCGACAGCAAATAAAGATGATGTTGCTTCTATTGAAACACAATCTGAAACTACAAAAAAACTTATACAGCATACAACTTATCCAGTGCTCAATCGTATGGAATGGTTAAGACGAAATAGTGGAAGAATAAATTTAACAAATCAAAATATAAAGTTTCAATTTAATAATGAAATTTTAAATTCCTTATCAAATAGTTTAATTCCTCTTTATCTTTCTAATGATAATTCAAATGATTTGAATGATCAAAGTTCAAGCTGGTCTTTTTGGAGTGAGGGCACTATTAGTATTGGGAAAGTTGGGGACGACTCAGCTTCCTCAGCAAAGAATATTAACACATCTGCAATTACACTCGGTGCAGATAAAAAAGGTGAAGATAATATTATGAGAGGTATTGCATTAAGATTTGGTACTGATGATATAGATGTTGGTACTTTAGGAAGTGCACTTGATATGAGCTCTTTTGGTTTAACTTTTTACTCAAGTAAACCAAAGGGAGAACAAAGATTTACAGATCACTTATTGGGTATGAGTTTTATAAATTCTAATTTAATTAATAACAGTGGTTCTGCATCAACAGATGGTGAAAGATACGGTGAACAATTATATGGCTCCCTAAGTTTAAGAGATACATTTTCAAAAAATCGATTAAATTTTACACCTAGATTAAAAATTAATTATGGAATAACACATTTAGGAGCATATAAAGAAACTGGATCAACAGGGTTGAACTTAGAATACGAGGATCAATATATTGGAAACTTTACATCATCTTTAGGAACAAGTTTAGATAATACTTATGATTTTGAAGTTGGATCTTTTATTCCATATTTTGATTTTGAGTATTATGCAGATATGAGTCCAGCTTCAAAACAAAAATTCTCTTATATATCTAATGGTGAGAGTTTTACTTTAGAAAATATTGAGAGCACTACTCACAATTTTTCGAGTGGTATTGGATTTGATTTTATCTCAGACAGTGGATTAACCTTAATGACGAAATATACCAGAGACCAAGCTCAAAACCATAAAAATGATAGCTTCATAATTGCTTTAGATTATAGAGGCTCTCAAAGGTCTTCTTATGCCATGTCTATTCAGGACACTTCAGCAAAGCTTTCACATAATAAAGAGTTTAATGATTTCAAGATTAATATAGACAGTCATTATGATTTTTTTAAAGACGATCCAGATTATGGAGTTTATTTGAAAATTTCAAACCTTAATTAAGCTAAATTTTTAAAAAAATTTTGAATAAATTAAAAGATGAATTAAATTATAATTTAGGTAAAAAACTTTCATGTCTTTAATAAAAAAAACTCTCATCATATTTTTTCTATTTTTTCCTATTTCTAATTCATTTAGTTCTATGACTTTTAATCAAAAAGCTGAAGTTCATGATTACGCTGCTGGTGGAACAACTGGTCTTATAGCTGGTATTGAATTTAATAATGATGGAACAAAAATGTTTATCAGTTACGCTCAGAAATTTAATGGTTCATCTACTCATTTTATAAATGAGTATAATTTAACTATTCCATATGATGTTTCATCTAAAGCCTACGCAGGTGATAGTGAAAGATGTGTATTAACTGGAACCGACGGAAATACAATTTATGATTTAGATTTCAGTAGTGATGGAATGAGATTATTTGTAGTCTCTAGAAATGCTGGTTCAAATAATGATCAAGACGGTGATAAAGCTTATGGATTTGATTTAACTTCACCTTACGATATTTCTACTTGTTCATTAGCTTCAGAAACTGAAAATTTAGATAATGGTGTCTTTACAAGTGGAAGTAACGCTGGAGAATATGCTTATGCAGAGGCGATGAATAATTTAAAGACTCATAGATTACAGTCTATTGAAATTAATAATGATGGCTCCAAATTATTTTTACTTTTTATGGATTCCCTTAGTGAAACTGTTAATGGTAGATTGTATGAATTCAACCTATCCACTCCATATGATGTCTCAACATTATCAATTGTTACTTCTGCTGGAATTGCAATAGGAACGGAAACACAAACTGGTGTAACTAATCCAGCAGGGATGAGATTTAGTCCTGACGGAAAAAGATTAATTATAACAAGTCATGCTCATAATGGAATTAGAAGAGTTCTGCAAATTAGTCTTTCAAAAGGTTTTGATACATCCTCGTTTACGATTGATGGTAGTAGAATTCTTGGTGGAGCAGGCAATGAAATGTCTCAAGCAAACACACAAACAAGAGGAGCTGCATTTAGTGGGGCCGGACTTAAAGTATATATAGGAAGTGATAGAGATCAAAATTCTAAGGATGAAGTTTTTGAATATAATTTAGTTTGTCCTTTTGATATTATTGGTGGGAAGTGTCCTCCAATAACAGAGAATAAAGATAGAACTGGCATGGCATTAGCTCAAATAGAAATTGCTAAAAGAACCATCGATCATTCAACTGATACTGCTCTTAATAGACTTAAGTGGATTAGAAGGAACAAAGATGAACAAAATTTAACTAATTTAAATATTAATTTCAATTTTACCAATCAAAAATTAGCTTCTTTAACTGAAGTTGTTAAGGCTTCTGCAGCTAAGAAAAAAGCGAATGATAAAGAAGAGGATGTATTTTATTGGAGTGAGGGAAGTATTGCGGTTGGAAGAATTGGTGATACCAGTATTTCATCAACTAAAAAAATTGGTACTGATGCTTTAACTTTTGGGGCAGATAAATTTACCAATGATAATGGTATTAAAGGTTTAGCATTTAGAGTTGGTAGAAATAATGTTGATGTAGGCAGTGCTGGAAGTAATTTGGATACAGATACTTATAATATCACTTACTATTCTACTTCTCCTATAGAAGACGATACTAAATTTTTAGATACAATTTTCGGTGTTGGTAAATTAAAATTTGATTTGTTATCAGCAATTGATGGTAAAAAGACTCTAGCAAGTAGGTCAGGACATCAAATATATGGAACTTTAAGAATAAAAGATGAAATTAAAAAAGACAACTTAACATTTATTCCATCTGGAAGATTTGACATTGGTCATACCATTTTAGATTCTTACAGAGAGGTTGGATTAGGAGCAATTGAAGTTGAAAAACAGCACGTAAGATCAAAAAAGATAAGAGCTGGTCTCGCAGCCGTTGAGGATCTATCTAACGACAAATATGATATAAAAAGACATGGTAAGATTGAATACGTTGCAGATATCGATCGTGCTTCTAATTTCAAATATACCTACATTGGTGATGGCAGTAAAAGTTTTAACGATACTTTGCACTCAGAAGCTTTACACAATATTCATGGTGAAATTGGTATTGATATCGTTTTACCTGATAGATTTAGTATTTTTTTAATCTATGAACGTAATCAAGCTATAGGCTCAGGACATACAGACAAAATACATCTTGCGATAGGATATTTGCCTAATAAAGAAACTAATTATGCTTTTTCAATAACTGGGGAAGATAATTTAAAATCGAATTATGTTTTAAGTAAAAAAATAAACGATTATTTGATCGATTTTAAATTAACTAACAATGCTATGAGACCTGAAGAATTTGATGAAATATCTTTAAATTTAAACCGTAAATTTTAAATTAGAAGAAAATATAATAAATTACCCAAACAATAAGAGTATATTCAAAAAAAGACTTTGATAATTGAAGTTGTTTTTCACTAAACTTTGAAGTCAAAAGTTTTTTTAAAAAATAGAAACCCAAATGAACTAGAATTATTCCAACGACAATACCTATAATGGTGTTTTGAATTGAAAAATTTTTATAACCAAAATAACAAGCTGCAATTAATGTCAGCCAAGAAACTTTAGATATAAATACTTTAAATATTAAACCAGCTTTTTTACTAAAGACAGATTGAGTTTTAATAATTGAATACGACCAAATAACCCCAGTTAAAAAAGTTAAATATTTTACAATCATTCAATTACTTCGATTTCTTCTATGATACTTAGTATTTTTGAACCTTTAATAACTGCATTAACTCGAGCACATTCATAATAAGCAAATGAGGTTTCCTCAGCAATTGCTTTCATTTCCAAACATCTAGATCTGCCTGAAGTAAATAAATGTTCGGTTAGTTCTGGTGGGTCACCTAAATACATCATTAAACCAATTACCTCATCTTCTTTTTCATAATCTGCTAATTCTTCTATTTTAGCTACCCTATCTCCAACACCGATCTCAAAATTTTTAAATGTTTCATAGCCTTTATAAACAGCAAAAATTAGTATTAGATAAAAAACTATCTTAATTTTACTCATAATAAATTAGTTTTTATTTTATCACCAATTTTGATAATTGAGGAAGACAATATTTGGCATCTTAATCCACCTCTTCTTAAAAATTCTTTAATAATATTATCTTGATTCAAGGTCTCTGCTAAATGTTTACAGGGTCTGCACAAATCAATTCCTTCTAATTCCACATTGCCAACTAAGAACTTTTTTCCAACTAATTCATTCAATCTTACACCCTTAGTAATTACATTTCTTCTAAAATTGACATAAGGAATGCTTAATCCATATTTAATATTATAATAATCTATATTTTCAGACTCTATAATAGATATTTGATTATATGGATCATTGAATTCACTAAAGTGTCGGTCTCCTACTATTCCTTGATTAGCTATCACTTGAATTTCATTAACTTCATTAATTGGTAAATTATTTTTATTTACAATACCTAATTTTAAGATTTCAGACATAAATAAAGTAAATCACATTATTATAGGATGACAATATATAAATGAAAGACTATGGCTTTGGGATAACTAAGTTTTTTTCGTGAGAACTATAACCTTTTATAACTGCTTTTCTATTTGCAATTTCTAAATACCATCTAGATAAATTTTCAAAACTTTTCAAACCAATATCATGCCACTCATGTCTTGCTATCCAGGGCCAGGTAGCAATATCGGCTATAGTATACTTATCACCAGCTAAGAATTTTGACTGACCTAATCTTACATCAAGATCTTCATATATTTTTTTAGATATCTTAAAATATCTTTCCTCACCAAATTCACTTTTTCCTGGATGGTAATGATGAAACTGATGATGTTGACCAAGCATTGGTCCTACATATCCCATTTGAGCCATCAGCCATTGATTTATTTTTAATCGATTATTTTTATCGTAAAATTTCCCACTTTGTTCAGCCAGATATATTAAAATTGCACCAGACTCAAACACCGTCTCCTGGTTATTTTTGTGATCAATAATAACTGGAATTTTATTAAAAGGACTTTTCTTTTTGAAATCTGGACTAAACTGTTCTCCTTTATTCAGATCTATTTTAGTTAGCTTATAATTATAACCAATTTCCTCTAACATAATCGTAATTTTTTTACCATTAGGGGTATCGGCTGAAAATAATTCAATCACCTTTGACGCCAAGTCGACTCTTTATAGTCTTAGAGGAAGTTGTAAATTCAAATCTATATTTTTCATTGGGTCGTGCTAATTTAAAACAAGCTCTCGCAGCCAATGCACCTTCATGAAATCCAGATAAAATAAGTTTTAATTTTCCTGGATAATTACAAATATCCCCAACAGCATAAATTCCTTTTTGGTTTGTTTCAAATTTTTCTGTATCAACTTCTATAGTTTTTTTATCAAGATTAAGCCCCCAATTTGCAATTGGACCAAGCTGCATTATTAAACCAAAAAAACCTAAAACATAATCGGTTTTTAAATTTTTAATTTCACCATCATCATGTTTGATATCAATACTTTGTAATTGATCGGATCCATTTAATTTATCTAATTGGTACTTTGTATAAAGATTGATTTTACCTGATTTTGACAATTCCTTTACTTTATCTACAGTCAATTGAGCGCCTCTAAAATCATCTCTTCTGTGAATTAAATTTACTTTAGAATTGGCTGATAATTCTACTGCCCAGTCTAAAGCACTATCTCCACCACCAAAAATAGAGATGGTTTTATCTTTAAAAATATTTTTATTTTTTACAGAATAAAAAAGGGATTTATCTTCAAATTTTTCACACTCTTTTGGAGAAAATTTTCTTGGCTCGAAAGATCCAACTCCGCCAGCAATGATTACATTGGGTGTTTGAAAAGTTTTTTCATTATTTGTTTTTACAATCCAATTGCCGTTCTCTTTTTTAACTTCTTCTACTCTTTCACCCAAATGAAACTTAATATCAAATGGTTTAAGTTGATTTATCAAATTATTAGTTAATTCTTCTCCTGTGCATTTTGGTATTGCTGGGATATCGTAAATTGGCTTATCAGGATAAAGTTCTATACATTGACCACCGATTTTATCTAGATTATCAACAACCTCACAATCTAATCCAATTAATTTTAATTGGTGGGCTGTAAATAATCCAGTTGGTCCTGCTCCAATTATCAATGCATCAGTTTTTTTCATTAAGCTTGTTTTGAGGGAATGTTCACTATTAAACCATCAAGTTCATCTGAAACTATAAGCTGACAACTTAGTCTACTATTTTGTTTTGGTTCAAATGCCATATCGAGCATGTCCTCTTCTCCATCTTCTTTTTTTGGAAGCTTATCTAACCAATCTTCTTTGACATAAACATGGCAAGTAGCACAAGCCATACCACCACCACAATCAGCATCAATTCCTGGTATATCGTTCTGAACTGCACCTTCCATAACAGTCAGTCCATTTTGAACATCAATAGTATGTGTTTGATTATCATGTGTGATGTAAGTAATTTTAGACATGGAATTCAATATAAGTGTAAAAAAAAATAGGGCAAGTATGTCAAAACATACTCGCCCTATAAATTTAGTTTAAACAGTAATTATCTTGCTCTTGCACCAGCTGAACTTACTGCAGCAGCCCAGATTACTAGACCGAATGCAATTTTATTTATAAAGTCAGCTAAGTTGTAAACTACGTTTAATGAGTTAGCGTCTACTCCACCAGTTAGGTAACCAAATACATAACCTAATGGGTAAATTGCCCAACCTACAGTTACAATCATTCTCATTGCACCGAACGCAGTTACTAGAGCTTTGTTACCGCTCTTAGCAGCA
Source organism: uncultured Pelagibacteraceae bacterium (assembly GCA_902577525.1). Classification (GTDB taxonomy): domain Bacteria; phylum Pseudomonadota; class Alphaproteobacteria; order Pelagibacterales; family Pelagibacteraceae; genus Pelagibacter. Next base: position 23,281 of record CACGZG010000006.1, read on the forward strand.
GCTTTTCCAGCTTCACCTGAGAATACTTCATATAAGATGTAGATCCACCCAGCCATACCGATTACAAAACCAAGTGTAGCGTTGATGTATCCAGCTTCTCCTAAGTATCCACCGATTAACATTACTAATGAACCAATTAACAATCTCCAGAAAATTCCAGAGTTTGCTTTTCTTACAGCTACTAGAATTAAGTAAAACTCTATCATCTGTAGTGGCACAGTAATTAACCAGTCAATATATCTGTATACTGTTGGTGAATCGCCTGTCATCACCCATACTTCTCTCATGTACATGTAATGGATGAATGCAATACCAGTTACAAGACCTGCAACAGTTACTGACGTTTTCCAGCCAGGAGCAACAGTGTTTCTTTCCATAAAAAAGAAAGCTGTAGCAGCCAACATACCCATTGAGATTATCCAAAAAGATATCCCAACAAAGTCATCTTGAGCTAACATTGTAGCAGATGCTGCGTTTGCTATACCAGTTACACCCAATAGGGCTACAACTGTAAGAGCAAACAATTTAAGTTTTTTCATAAAAAACTCCCTCTTTAGTTAGTTTTTACTTTAGTTTATATAAACTAGGCTCAGGCTTCCCTAAGCCAAAGTTGAGCGTTAAATAGCAAATAAAATTAGATTATAGAAGACTTAATTGTCATTAATTTACATTGATTTTACTGACTTTTTAAAATTAAATACAATTTATAATTTAAAAATCTAAAAAAAAGGCACTATCGAATCAAAAAAACGTATGTCTCTGAATTTCAACAAAATTTACCAAGAATCGATCAATAACCCAGAAAAGTTTTGGAAAGAAGCTTCAGAGGATATCTTTTGGTTTAAAAAACCTACCAAAATTTTGAATAAGTCTAACCCTCCCTTCTTTAAATGGTACGAAGATGGAGTGACTAACACCTGTTACAACGCATTAGATTTCCATATTGATCAAGGTAAAGGAAACAAAACTGCCTTAATTTACGACAGTCCAATTACAGGTAATAAAAGTAAGTTTACTTATGATCAATTAAGATCAAAAGTATCAAAATTCGCAGGTGCCCTTAAAAATCAAGGTGTAAACAAAGGTGACCGAGTTATTATTTACATGCCAATGATACCTGAGGCTGTTATTGCTATGTTGGCATGCGCAAGAATTGGAGCAATACACTCCGTTGTATTTGGTGGATTTGCATCTAATGAACTTGCAAGCAGAATAGATGATAGTGAAGCAAAATTATTAGTTACTGCCTCATGTGGTTTTGAGCCAGGAAGAACTGTTGAATACAAACCGCTTGTAGATGAAGCAATAAAACAAGCTCAACATAAGATTAGCAAGATGATCTTGTTCCAAAGAAAAGGTAATGAAGTTAAACTAAATGCACCTATGGAAATAAGTTGGGACGAAGCACATGCTAATGCGAAAGATACTGATTGTGTTGAAATGAATTCTAATGAATTTGCTTACATACTTTACACATCAGGCACTACCGGAACACCAAAAGGTATCGTAAGGGACATTGGTGGGCATATCGTTGCTTTAAAATGGACAATGAAAAATATTTATAACATCGATGAGGATGATATTTGGTGGTCGGCGAGTGATATTGGTTGGATTGTTGGGCACTCATATATTGTTTACGCACCTTTGTTTAAAGGATGCACCACTGTATTGTTCGAAGGTAAGCCAGTGGGTACACCTGATGCAGGAGCTTTCTGGAAAATTATTTCTGACTATAAAGTAAAATCTTTATTTACTGCACCAACAGCATTTAGAGCTATTAAAAAAGAAGACCCTGAGGGTAAATTTTTTTCAAAATACGATTTGAGTAAATTTGAAAGTCTGTTTCTAGCTGGGGAGCGAGCTGATCCAGATACAATTAAGTGGGCAGAGAATTTATTAAAAGTTCCAGTAATTGACCACTGGTGGCAAACAGAAACAAGTTGGGCGATTAGTTCAAATTGCACAGGTATTGAAATGATGAAAACAAAATATGGCTCAGCTTGTAAAGCAGTGCCGGGATACGATGTTAAAATTATTAAGTCTGATCAAACTTTAGCTAAACCTAATGAAATGGGAGATATAGTTGTTAAACTACCTTTGCCTCCTGGAACTTTTCCAACTCTTTGGAATGCCGATCAAAGATACAAAGAAAACTACATGTCTAATTATGAAGGTTATTACCAAACTTACGATGCAGGACACATTGATGAAGATGGATATATTTGGATCATGTCTAGAACTGATGACATTATCAATGTTGCAGGCCATAGATTATCTACTGGTGCAATTGAGGAAGTATTGTCTGAACACCAGTCTGTTGCTGAGTGTGCAGTACTAGGAATTGCTGATAAATTAAAAGGACAATTACCCATAGGCTTAATTGTTTTAAAAGCTGGTGTAGATAAAGATAACGACACAATTTCTAAAGAATGTATTCAAATGGTTAGAGATAAAATTGGACCAGTGGCTGCCTTCAAAGTTGCAATAGTTATTAAGAGACTTCCAAAAACAAGATCAGGTAAAATTTTGAGAGGAACAATTAGAAAAATCGCAGACAATGTTGAATATAAAATGCCACCAACAATTGATGATCCTGCTATTCTTGATGAAATAAAACAAGATCTAATTGATAATAAGATATTAAATAATGGTTAAAACATATTCTTTTTTACTTATCGCTATATTTTGTGAGGTAGCTGGAACAATGTTATTGCCAGTATCGCAAAACTTTACGAAAATTATTCCAACAATTTGTCTGACAATATTCTATCTCGTATCTTTCTATTTAATGACCTTTGTCATGGATAAACTTCCAATTGCGATTGTGTATGCAACATGGAGTGGATTAGGTGTATTTACAATAGCCATTCTTGGGTATTTCTTCTTCAAACAAACTTTAGCTTGGCAAGCAATAGCAGGATTATTTTTAATCGTTATTGGAGTAATTCTTGTAAACAGTTTTGCCGGAAAAATTAATTAAACTTTAAGGGGGTACCTTCAGGATCTCCTAAAATTTTACCATCTTTCATTTTTGTTTTGCCTGCAATTATAGTTGCAACTGGTGTTCCTTTAAATTCAACATTATTGAAAGGTGACCATCCGCACTTACTTTCGATATTCTCATTTTTAATAACAATTTTTTTATTCATATCGACAATCGTGAAATCTGCATCATAACCCTCTCTTATAAATCCTTTGTGTTTGATGCCAAAAATTTTAATAGGATTTTCACACACCAGGTTCATCAATTGATTGAGTGATAATTTTCCATCGTTAACATGATTTAACATCACTGGCATTAATGTTTGAACACCAGGCATACCTGAGGGTGATTTTGGATATTCTTTATCCTTATTTACTTTTAAATGTGGGGCATGATCCGATCCAATAGTATCGTTTAAATTGTTTTTAACTGCATACCACAATCGATCATAATGAGATTTATCTCTAATTGGAGGATTCATTTGAGCATAAGTCCCAAGTTTGTCATAACAATCAGGTGCATAGATTGTTAGATGTTGTGGAGTAATTTCAAAAGTAATATTGCCTTTGTGTTGAGATAAAAAATCTATTTCTTGCTTAGTTGTAATGTGAAGAACATGAGCTTTTTTATTATACTTTTCAGCTAGTCTAACGATTCTTCTTGTAGAAGACATTGCACACTCTTCACTTCTCCATACGGGATGTGAGTGTACATCTCCGTTTTTGATTAATTTTTTATTCTTATTTAAAACTTCCTCATCTTCAGAATGAACTGCAACAACTTTTGAACAATTTTCAAAAACCTTATCAATATCTTTTTCCTCTGCTACCAGTAGATTACCAGTTGAGGAACCAGCAAATAATTTAATACCGCAGCATCCTTCTAAATCTTTTAGTTCTGCTAATTGATTAACGTTATCCGCAGTTGCACCAAAATAAAAAGCATAATTGCAATACATTCTATTTTTTGCAAGATCTAATTTTCTTTGAAATTCTTTTATGTTTGATGTTGGAGGATTGGTATTTGGCATTTCGAATACTGCTGTTATACCTCCAGCTACGGCAGCTCTACTTCCAGAATGAAGATCCTCTGTGTCTGTTGAGCCGGGTTCTCTAAAATGAGTTTGAGTATCTATACATCCTGGCAGCACAATTTTATTTTTTGCATCATAAACTTCCTTGGCCTCTTCCATTATTTTGCCAATTTTTAATATTTTACCGTCTTTAACAGCAATATCATTATCTTCTAGCTTGCCACTAATATAACATTGGCCATTTTTAATTATTAGATCTAACATTTGTGAAAAAAGTTATTATATTAAAATTAAGTATCAATCAAATATGAATAATAATGTTTATATACTAGAGGATAGAGCCATACTCTATATTAACGGTCCAGATGCAAAAGATTTTCTTCAAAATCTAATAAGCAATGACATAAATAAGGTCTCAGATAGCTCTAGTTGTTTTGCTTCTTTATTAACTCCACAAGGCAAATTTTTATATGAATTCATAGTTGTAAAACATAAATCGGGTTACTTTATTGATTGTGAAAAATCTCAATCAGAGGAAATTTTTAAACAATTTCATTTATATAAAATTAGAACAAAAATAGAAATTCTCAATTTAAGTAACGAATTTGTGGTTGCTAGTTTTGGATATGAAAAATATTTAACTATAACAGGTTCAAAGGATGTTCTAGGCTTTACTTTTAAATATAGAGAAGATCCAATTTTATTAGATCCTAGAAATAAATATTTAGGTGCGAGATTGATAATAAATCTAGAAAAACTTTATTTATCTCTAAAAAAACTTGATTTAAAAAATGATAAAATTCAGAATTATCATAATCATAGTCACAAACTCGGTATAGTTCCAAAAAACTTAAATAAATTGAAAAATAAATTATTTGGAATTGAGTGTAATTTCGAAGAACTAAACGGAATTGATTTCAAAAAAGGGTGTTACGTTGGTCAGGAGAATACTGCAAGAATTAAATTAAAAAATAAACTTTCAAAAAGATTACTGCCTATTGAAATCATTGATGGGAAACTTTCTGAAGATGAAACAATATATTATAACGATATTGACATTGGTAAAGTTCTTATCAATGAAGATTATCCGTTCGCCTTAATAAAGTATTTAAACGAAAACTTTAATAAAGATTCTATACTTAAAAGTAAAAATGCAACCTTTAAAATATTCATACCTGATTGGCTAAAAATTTAAGTCTTTGGTGCGGCCAGAGAGACTCGAACTCTCATGGACTAGGTCCACACGGCCCTCAACCGTGCCTGTCTACCAATTTCAGCATGGCCGCAAACAAATATGACCCACATTAAATCAATGACAAGTAGGTTTCAAATTGATAAATTTTAGATATGGAATTTAATCAGGAAGTAAAAAAAGCAACAGATTCTATTTATCAAAAAATCTCAAAGGTTATGCCTGAGATTGAATGGTCAGTACATGCTCCATATATCCACAAAATTAATCAACTAAAAAAAGAAAAGAATGCAGTCATTCTTGCTCACAATTACCAGACACCAGAAATTTATCATGGTATTGCAGATTTTTCAGCTGACTCTTTAGCTCTTGCGGTTGAGGCTTCAAAAACATCTGCAGATATAATTGTAATGGCAGGAGTACATTTTATGGCTGAAACTGCAAAATTGATGAGCCCAAATAAAAAAGTTTTGTTACCTGATATGAATGCTGGGTGTTCACTTTCTTCATCAATCACAGGAAAAGATGTAAGATTGCTTAAAGAAAAATATCCAGGAGTACCTGTTGTTTCTTATGTTAATACATCTGCTGATGTTAAAGCAGAAACTGATGTATGTTGTACTTCTGCGAATGCAGTTAAAATTGTAAAATCACTGGGAGTAAAAAAGGTAATCTTTTTACCTGATGATTATTTAGCAAAATATGTTGCGTCTCAAACTGATGTAGAAATTATATCTTGGAAAGGAATTTGTATAGTTCATGATCAATTTAATGAAAATGAAATTAATAGCATAAGAAAAAATAATCCAGGAATAAAAATTATTGCACACCCTGAGTGTCCTCCAGAAGTAATTAAAGCAAGTGATTTTGCAGGGTCAACCTCTGGAATGATTAATTATGTCAAAAACAATCAGCCGAAAAAAGTTATGATGGTCACTGAATGTTCAATGAGTGATAATATACAAGTAGAAAATCCTAATGTAGAATTTATAAAACCTTGCAATTTATGTCCTCACATGAAAAAAATTACTTTACCAAAAATTCTTGATTGTTTAGAGAATGAAACCGGTGAAATAACCATGGATAAAGAAACAATTAATAAAGCGAGATTATCAGTAGAAAAAATGGTTGCTATTGGTAGATAACATTTAGTGTCAAAAATCAATTTAAGTAAAACTTTTATCAAAGATTGTGTCAAATTAGCTTTAACAGAAGACTTATATCCCTATGGAGATATAACCTCTAATTTATTAAAAGAAGATAAAATCATTACAGCTAAATTAATATCAAATCAAAAAGCCGTTATTGCAGGTTTACTTTTTGCAAAAGAAACTTTTAATCAAGTTGATAAAAAAATTAGATTTATAGTAAAAAAAAAAGATGGATCACCAGTTCAAAAAAATTCATTAATTGCAATAATAAAAGGTCAAGCTAGATCATTACTTATTGGAGAAAGGGTTGCGTTAAATTTTTTATCTCATATTTCAGGCATAGCTACTAAAACTAATCAGTTTGTAAAACTTGCAGGAAAAAAAAGTAAAATTTGTTGTACTCGTAAAACTATTCCTAATTACAGAGTTATTCAAAAATATGCTGTAAAAGTTGGAGGTGGTACTAATCATAGATTTAATTTAAGTGACGAATTTTTAATAAAAGATAATCATATCGCTAGTTCAAACATAAGAGATTTGGTTTCCTTAGCTATCAAAAATAGAAGAGGAAAAAAAATTACTGTAGAAGTTGATAACTTAAAACAATTTAATGAGATAATTGGCTTAAAATTTGACACTGTTTTGTTTGATAACATGAATGTTAAAACTTTAAAGCAAGGGGTTAAACTTGCAAAAAAATATTATGAAACTGAAGCTTCAGGAAATATAAATCTTAAAACTATAAAATCATTTGCTTCCACTGGCGTAAATAGAATTTCAGTAGGAAGTATTACCCATAGTGTTCCGGCTATTGATTTTAAATTAGAATTTTAAATTATTAAATTGGTTAATTTTTGTTTTTTTTAAGTTCAGCTTGAGCAGCAGCTAATCTTGCAATAGGAACTCTGTAAGGGGAACAAGATACATAATTTAAACCAACTTTAGAACAAAAATAAATACTTTTTGGATCACCTCCGTGCTCGCCACAAATTCCTAGTTTAATCTTTTTATTTTGTTTCTTCCCTTTTTCTACTGCTATCTTCACTAAATCTTTAACACCATCATCTATAGACACAAATGGATCAATTGAAAAAATTTTATTATCTATGTAATCATTTAAAAATTTACCACTGTCATCTCTGCTTATACCAAAAGTAGTTTGAGTTAAGTCGTTAGTTCCAAAACTAAAAAATTCAGCATGTTTTGCTATTTCTTTTGCTTTAATTGCCGCTCTGGGTAATTCTATCATTGTACCAACTAGAAATTCTATTTTGGTCTTATTCTCATCCTGTACTTTTTTTGCAGTATTAATAACGAGATCCTTCATTATTTTTATTTCAGCTTCTGTTGAGACTAAAGGTATCATTATTTCTGGAAAAGCAGATTTTTGCTTATTCTTTTTAAGATCTGACAAAGCTTCGAAAATTGCCCTACATTGCATTTCATAAATCTCTGGAAATGAAATACCCAACCTACATCCTCTATGTCCAAGCATGGGATTGTGTTCATGAAGTTCTCCTATTCTAGACTCGACCTCTTTTTTATCTACACCCACTATATCTGCAACTTCAGAGATTTCTTTGTCAGATTTTGGTAAGAACTCATGAAGCGGAGGATCAAGTAATCTAACTGTTACAGGAAGTCCCTGCATAATTTTGAATATTTCCACAAAATCTTTTTTTTGATGTGGTAATAATTTTTCTAATGCCTTAGCTCTATCAGTTTTAGTCTTAGATAAAATCATTTCTCTAACTGACAAAATTCTTTCCTCATCAAAAAACATATGTTCTGTTCTACAAAGCCCGATCCCTTCAGCACCAAAGTCTCTAGCCGTTTTGGTATCCAATGGCGTTTCAGAGTTTGTTCTAATTTTTAATTTTCTTTTATTATCTGCCCAACTCATCAATTTAGAGAAATCTCCTGAAATTTCAGGTTTGACTGTAGGAACTGTGCCTAAAATTATCCTTCCAGTAGATCCATCAATTGTAATTGTGTCACCTTCTTTTATTTCAACAGATGAGGTTTTGAAAATTTTTTTATCATAATTTATATCAATTTCACTTGAACCAGAAACACAAGGCCTTCCCATACCTCTCGCAACCACAGCTGCATGGCTAGTCATCCCACCTCTCGCAGTTAAAATTCCTTTTGCAGCGTGCATACCTTGAATATCTTCAGGGGAAGTTTCAACTCTTACTAAAATAGTATCTTGCATCATGTCGTTTAATCTTTCTGCTTCTTCTGATGTAAAAACAACTTTTCCACTTGCTGCACCAGGAGATGCGGGAAGACCATTTGCAATCACTTCAATTGGACTTTTCTCATCTAAGGTAGGATGTAATAACGAGTCTAAAGAATTTGGATCAATACGTAAAATTGCATCATTTTTAGAAATCAATTTTTCTTTAACCATATCAACTGCAATTTTAACTGCTGACTTTGAGGTTCTTTTTCCGGAACGAGTTTGTAATATCCAAAGTTTTTTATTTTCAACTGTAAATTCTACATCTTGCATATCCTTATAATGTTTCTCAAGTTTCTTTAAAATTTTGTATAATTCAGAATATACTTTTGGCATAGACTCCTCCATCGATGCCGCATTTACTTTTGCCTCTTTTTTTGCTTTTTGAGTTATGTACTGAGGTGTTCTTGTTCCAGCAACTACATCTTCACCCTGAGCATTAATAAGGTATTCTCCATAAATATCATTTGATCCATTAGATGGGTTTCTTGTGAAAACAACACCTGTTGCACAATCATTTCCCATATTTCCAAAAACCATAGATTGGACATTGACTGCTGTGCCCCACTCTGATGGAATTTGGTTTAACTTTCTATAAACCTTTGCCCTATTACTTTCCCAAGATAAAAATACTGCGCTAATAGCACCAAATAATTGTTGATAAACATCTTGAGGAAATTCTTTATCAGATTTTTCCTTAACTGTTTTCTTAAAATCTTTTATTAAACCATCCCAATCTCCCTCATCTAAATCCGTATCTAGTAATACCCCTTTGGTAAGTTTATAATTCTCAATTAATTCCTCAAAATGATACCCTTGCACACCCATTACAACATTAGCATACATCTGAATAAATCTTCTGTAACTATCTTTTGCAAATCTTCCGTTAGATGTTTTTTTTGATAAAGCCACTACAGTTTTATCATTAAGTCCAAGATTAAGAATTGTATCCATCATCCCAGGCATTGAAACTCTGGCACCAGACCTAACGGATAAAAGAAGAGGATTTTTTAAATCACCAAATTTTTTCGATACATCTTTTTCTATAACTTTTAACTCTTTTTTTATTTGATTGATTATTTTTGAATTCAATTTTTTTTTATCATTATAAAATATTTCACAGACTTTTGTCGAAATTGTAAAACCAGGTGGAACTGGTAGTCCGATCCTACCCATTTCTGACAAATTAGCACCTTTACCACCCAAAAAATCTTTTGGATTTTTTATTTTTTTTGATTCTTTTGACTTAAAATTTAAAATTAAATTAGTCATTATTTGCTTTCAATAATTGAAAATTTATAAAGTTTTGAAAGGTTTTACATAACATATTAATAAGTTCCAATCTGTTTTTTCTTAAGGTCTCACTTTCTTCATTCACTCTTACATTTTCAAAAAATTCAAATATCTCCTTTTTTGAACCTGCTAAAATTGATAGTGATTTTTCATAATTTTCGTCATTATTGATAGCTAAATAATACTTTTTAATTTCATTTATTTTCTTAAACAAATTATTTTCAAAATCACTTTTAAAAATTCCAGGATCAGTTGTATTTTCTATTTCAATTTTTGTGTTTTTAATCTCACTTTCTAAAATATTTGATGCTCTTTTATAACTAGACACAATATCTACGCCAGTCTGTGTATCTATAATCTTATTAAGACATTTTGCCTTTTCAAAAGTTGAAAATAATTTATTTAAAGATAATGATGAAATTGAAGCTTCTATTATATCATAACGTATTTCTTTTTCTTTAAGATAAAATTTAAATCTATCTCTCAAAAAAACACTCAAGTCTTTTTTAAGATCTTTGTTAAAAAGTTTATAGCCTTGATCTTCATATAAGCTTGTAGAGTAATTTAATAAATCATTAATTTTTAAATCTTTTTTATTTTCTACAATTATTCGAATAATACCTAACGCAATCCTTCTTAACGCTAAAGGATCTTTTGAACTTGTGGGTTTTTCGTTAATTCCAAAAAAACCGACTATAGTATCAATTTTGTCTGTAATAGATAATGCAACACTAAAAGGTTTTTTGGGAACTTTAGAGCTTAATCCAATTGGTAAATATTGTTCTGTTAATGCCAATGAGATATCCTTATCAAAACCCTGATGTGCTGAAAAATATCCACCCATTACTCCTTGAAGTTCAGGAAATTCATTTACTAAGTCGGAAGTTAAATCAGTTTTACAAATTGATGCTGACAACTCTACTTTTTCTCTGCTAATTAATAATTCATCCGAAATCATTCCACCAAGTTTTCTCATTCGTTGAACTTTATCAAAATAACTACCTAAACCTTTAAAAAAATTCATTAATCTCAATTCAGATACTTTTTTTACTAAATTTTGAGTTTTATCTTTATTCCAAAAAAATTCTGCATCATTCAGTCTTGCCTCGACAACGTTTTCATTTCCAATCCTTATAAGTCCTTTATTATCTTTGTTGTTGGCAACAACCAAAAACTCATTAGTAATTTCATTTTTATCATTGAAAGTTGGAAAATATTTTTGATGAGACTCCATCGTCAAAATTAAAATTTCACTTGGCACGGATAAAAATTTCTTATCAAATTTACATAATAATATATTTGGTCTATCTACTAAGTTTACTACCTCATCAATAAGCTTAGGGTTTTCATTGATACTTAAATTCCTTTTATTAAGTATCTTTAAAAAAGATCGATTTATAATATTTAATCTTTTATTGTGATTTATAAATATTCCCTTACTCTCGAAAAATTTTTCATAAGATTTAAAATCTTCAAAGATTTTTTTTTTTTCCTCAAAATCTTTATCTACAAATGTAGTATTTGATGAAATGAGATGGTGAAAATTAAAATTAATTACTTTTTTATCAAATACTGAAAGAATTGATTTAAGAGGTCTTCCCCAATTTAGATCAAATTCACCCCATTTCATTGAATTTTTCCACTGATAATTTTCTAAAATTTTTGGAGTGAACTCAATTAATAAGTCCCTCGTTTTTAATAAATGTGATTTAGTTTGATAAAAATAAAATTCATCTTTTTCATTTTTTTTTATATAAAGATTTTTTTTTTCAATTTTATTCGATCTTAAAAAACCTTCTAATGCTTGATCGGGTGCTGAGGTTTTTGGACCTCTGATTTCTTCTGATTTAATTTTAATTTGTTTATCTAAACCTTGAAATACTACAACCAATCTGTTTGGTGAAGATAAGGAAAAGCTTTTTTTTGACTTTACAAATTTTTTGTCAAAAAAAGTTCTGAAATCCTCTAAAACTTTTTCTCTTAAGTTTTTTTGAAGACCTGCTGGAATTTCTTCACTAAAAAGCTCTAAAAAAAATTCTGACATTCTATAATTGAGTATTAATCCAGATTTCAGCTGCTGATTTTGTTATTTCTCTTATTCTTCCAATATATTCAGCTCTTTGAGCAACACTTATCGCTCCACGCGCATCTAATATATTAAATACGTGACTAGCTTTTAAACATTGATCGTATGCTGGTAAAGATATTTTTTTTTCAACCAATGATTTTGCTTCACTTTCTAACATATCAAAAATCTTAAAAAGATTATTTGTATTAGCGTGTTCAAAATTATATGCTGAAAATTCTTTTTCGGCTTGTTGAAATACTTCACGATATTCAACATTATTATTATTCCAAATTAAATCGTAAACATTTTTTTTTTGTTGAGTGAACATACAAATTCTCTCTAAACCATAAGTAATTTCTACAGAAATAGGTTTACATTCAAATCCTGCCATTTGCTGAAAATATGTAAATTGAGTAATCTCCATTCCATCACACCAAACTTCCCATCCAAGTCCTGCAGCACCAAGAGTTGGGCTTTCCCAGTCATCCTCAACAAATCTTATATCATGATCTTTATGATTTATCCCAATTACTGACAAACTTTGTAAATAGAGTTTTTTAATATTTGTTGGAGAGGGCTTAATTATAACTTGAAATTGATAATAATGTTGAAGTCTATTTGGATTATCTCCGTATCTACCATCAGTTGGCCGTCTTGAAGGTTGAACGTAAGCCGCCTGCCAAGGTTTTGGTCCAAGAGATCTTAATGTGGTTGCTGGATGAAATGTTCCAGCTCCAACTTCAATATCATATGGTTGTAAAATTACACAACCATGTTTACTCCAGTACTTTTGTAAATTAAAAATTGTATCCTGAAACGTTTGAAAATTCAGTTTCTTTTTTTTTTTAGAGACCATATTTTTGCCAAACAGATTTTTCTTCTAGAATATTTGATAATTGATCAACATGATTATTTGATGACGATAATTTTTTACTTAACCAACTTCTGTTTTTTTCAAATTTTTTAATGACCACATCTTCTCCAAATTTTTCTTTAAGTATTTGATGGGAATCACCAACTTCATCTATTAGACCTAGTTCTTTAGCTTTACTACCAGACCAAAATTCTCCAGAAAATAATTCTACTTCAGATTTTTTTAACTTTGTACCTCTGCTTTTTTCAACAACATTAATAAAATCTTTATGAATATCTAATTGTATTGTTTTTAATCTTTCAATGTCATCTTTTTTTTCCTCTAAAAAAGGGTCTAACGTGCTTTTATTTTTTCCTGCTGTATGAATTCTTCTCTCTACTCCAATTTTTTTTATCAACTCTGTAAAACCAAATGAAGAATAGATAACACCTATCGAACCAATTATTGAACTAGAATTTGCATATATTTCATCCCCGGCACATGCGATTAAGTAACCACCAGAAGCGGCAACATCTTCTGCAAAAACAATAACCTTTTTTTTATTTTTTTTTGCCTGAAGTCTTATAAAATTATAGATAAGATGTGATTGAACAGGAGATCCCCCAGGTGAATTTACTGTTATTGCAATACAAGGTGCTTTTTTAACTGAAAAAGCTTTTAAAATTATTTCCTCCTGGCCTGAAAAATCAATACCCTGTCTAAATTTCCCAACATTTCCTATAATTCCAGTTAATTTTATATGAGGAATAATTTTTTTCTTTTTTAAAAAAGAGAACATTATTTATTATTTATAGAATTTTTTTATGAATATAAAGACACCTTATAATTGAAGAATTAGGTGCGTCAATTGATAAGTATCATATGAAAGTTAATGTACTAATTTGCTGAATAAATGGGAAGTGTAATCCAATTAAAAGACCAAATAAATAATTCTTACTTTCAACTGAAAGATTCTGTTGAAAATAAATTGATAATGGTTGAGGAAAAAATAAAGACAAAACTATCAAGTAATGTTGAGTTGGTTCAAAAAATGACTGACTATCATCTTGACACTGGTGGTAAAAGATTAAGAGCCTTATTAACTCTAGGTTCAGCAAAAATGTGTGGTTATACTAAAGGGACTAGAGATGTAAATCTTGCAGCATGTGTCGAACTAATTCATGCAGCCACATTAATGCATGATGATGTAATTGATAATGGATCCATTAGAAGAGGAAAAAAAACTCTTAACAAAATATGGGATAATCACTCGTCAGTGCTAGTTGGGGACTACTTACTGAGTAGATGTTTTGAAATGATGGTTGAAGATGGGAGTATTGAAGTTCTAAAGTTACTATCCTCTACATCTTCAAAGATTGCTCAGGGAGAAATTTTACAACTTCAACATAGAGGAGAGGTAGATATGTTGGAAGAGACTTATTTAAAAATTATTTCAGCTAAAACTGCTGAATTATTTGCAGCATCAACAAAAGTTGGAGCTATATTATCTAATATGAAATCTAAAGAGAAAGAAGCTTTAGAATTTTATGGAAGAAACCTTGGATTAACATTTCAAATAGCTGATGACACATTAGATTACAACTCTGAATTAAAATTATTTGGAAAAAAAATTGGACAAGATTTTTATGAAGGAAAAATAACACTTCCAATAATTTTATTGTTTCAAAAAGCAAAAATTGAAGAAAGAAAAAAACTTAAAGAAATTTTTTCTAAACAGACAAGAGATGAGAGTGAACTTAATTTTACTTTATCTCTTATTAAACAGTACAATATAATCAAACTTTGTTATCAAAAAGCTCAACATTATATTAATTTAGCATCAAACTCTTTGTCACTGTTTAAAGATTGTGATGAAAAAATTATTTTAGAAAATTTAACTTCATTTAGTTTATCCAGAAACTTTTAAGGGCTTAAAAGACTTTTAGACCAATCGTTATTAACTAAGGTATATTTTAATCTTTCATGAATTCTATTATCACCATCTAGCCAAAATTCAATACTCTTTGGCTTAAGATTCCAACCAGTCCAATGATCTGGTCTTGGAACTTTTTTTTTATCTTTAAATTTATTTCTAAAATCCTCTAAAGCTTTTAAAAGATCAGATCTTTTTTTTAAAATACTACTTTGTTTTGATGCCCAAGCTCCTATTCTACTTTCATAAGATCTTGAATTGTAATATTCATCTGCTGTCTTATCATCTACTTGTTTTAAAGTTCCAACAATTCTAATTTGTCTAAGTAAACTTTTCCAATGAAAACACATAGAGGCATTTGGATTTTCTTTTAATTCATTTCCTTTTTGACTATTTAAATTTGTATAAAAAATAAATCCATTTTCACTAAAGTTCTTTAAAAGAACCATCCTAACAGACGGAATCCCTTCTTTATTAGCAGTGCCTAAAGCTAGAGCATTTGGATCATTTATTTCTTTCTTTTTTGCCTCTTCAAACCACCTTTCAAATAATTCGAAAGGATTATCAAGATCTAAAAAGCATTTATCAAGCCCCAATGAGTTTTTTTGATTCATAATTTTAACAAAATAATCTATACAATATAAATAATGTCATTTAATACTTTTGGAAAGGTTTTTCGTTTCACAACATGGGGAGAGTCCCATGGTACTGCAATTGGCTGTATTATTGACGGATGTCCACCCTTAATTCAATTAAATGAGCAAGATATTCAAAAAGAATTAAACAAAAGAAAACCAGGCCAGTCTAAATTTACTACTCAAAGAAAAGAAAGTGATAAAGTTCAAATTCTTTCTGGAGTTTTTGAGGGTAAAACCACTGGCACGCCAATATCTCTCATAATCTACAATGAAGATATGCGCTCTAAAGATTATAAAGATATCAAAGACAAATTTCGACCTGGGCATGCTGATTTTACTTACTTTAAAAAATATGGAATTAGAGATTACAGAGGTGGAGGAAGATCTTCTGCGAGAGAGACTGCATCAAGAGTTGCGGCAGGTGCAATTGCAAAAAAGGTCTTAGAAAAAAAATTAGGAAAAAAATACAAAATTTCTGGTGCTGTAACACAACTTGGCATTCTTGGTTGCGATACAAAAAATTGGGATGACAAAATAATATATAAAAATCCATTTTTTTGCCCAGACAAATCAATGATAAAAATTTGGGAAAAATATTTACTGGGTGTTCGAAAAGCAGGATCTTCATGTGGCGCGGTAATTGAAATTAGAGCTAATGGGATTCCAGCTGGTTTGGGTGCACCAATTTATTCAAAGTTAGATTCTGATATCGCATCTGCGATGATGAGTATAAATGCTGTCAAAGGAGTAAATATAGGCTCCGGAATGAATTCCGCAACTTTATCTGGCGAAGATAATTCAGATGAAATTTCAAATAATAGGAATAAATTAATTTTTAAATCCAATAATGCAGGTGGTATTCTTGGTGGTATTTCCTCAGGACAAGAAATAGTAGTATCTTTTGCAGTAAAACCTACTTCCTCAATTTTAAAAACTAAAAAGACAATAAATAAATTTGGAAAAAATACTTCTATTTCAGTCAAGGGTAGGCATGATCCATGTGTAGGTATAAGAGCAGTACCAGTTGGGGAAGCTATGCTTTCATGCGTTTTGCTTGATCACTATCTTATGCATAAAGCTCAGTGCGGATAAATCTGTTTTTTTAGAAAAAATATTTATCTTTTATAAAATACTTTGTTAAAATTATTGTAATTGTGAAACTCGTATTCTAAGTATAGTTTATCTTTTTTTTTTGAAATAACATAAAAACCACCTTCCTCTAGACTTAACTTTTCATCCTTACAATTTGTAAACATTTCGCAAACAACTACACCATTGTGAGCTGATACGATGGTATTTTCATTTTTATTTAAAGGTAAATTCAAATAAAAAAATTTTAGTTTGTCTATTCTTTCTGATCGTTCTTCATTATATGGGCCACTATGAACTAAGATTCTATGAAGAGTATCATATTTGCCGAAAACTAATTCAGCAGTTTGTCTGGCTCTGCATGAAACTGATGATGCTATATGACCAATTGGTAAACCAATATTTTGAATATGTTCGCCCATTGCCCTAGCTTGAATTTTTCCACGTGAATTTAAACAAACTGCATCTGCAAAATAATCATTTTCTGCGAATCTGCTTCCATCTTTTCCATTATTATGTAAATCGCTTTCTAGCGCATCATACATAGTAACATCAATCCATTTATCTCTTTCTGTATGACGAAAATGAAGAATAAAACCACCTTCAATGATTTTTTTAGCCCAATATATATCGTCTTTATTTGCTTTATAATTATTCTTTTTATCTTTATTATTTTGAAAATCGTAAATCCCATAAAATACAATTAAAAGTAAAATAATTATTGATCCTAACTTAATTATATTTTTTTTTATTTTCTTAAAAATCATAAAATTAATTTTTAATTAGATTTATTTTTTTTTTTATTTTGAGCAAATATTACATTTGAATTTAAGGCATTTTCTATTTTGTTAACAATAGATAAATAATCTAGACCTGCAGATTTATACATATTTTCAGGAGTATCTTGATTTATAAAAGTGTCTGGTAAAATCATTGATCTAAATTTTAAACCACTATCAAATACTCCCAGATCTGATAAAAATTGCATTACATGAGAACCAAAGCCTCCAATGGATCCCTCTTCTATGGTCAATAAAACTTCATGATTTGACGCAATTTCCATAATTAATTTTTCATCCAATGGTTTCGCAAATCTAGCATCCACTACAGTGCAGTCTATACCCTTTGAAAAAAGAGTTTTACTTGCATTAACACATTCGTGAAGACGTGCTCCAAAATTTAAAATAGCAACTTTTTTCCCTTCTTTAATAATACGACCTTTGCCTATTTCTAAAGTTTCATTAATTGAAGGCAATTCAACCCCTAAACCGTTTCCTCTAGGATATCTAAAAGCTGAAGGCCTATCATTAATATCTACTGATGTATTTACCATTTTTACAAGTTCTGCTTCATCACTTGCCGCCATGACTACAAAATTTGGTAAAGTAGACAAGTAAGTGATATCAAATGACCCTGCATGTGTTGGGCCATCGGCACCAACTAGACCAGCTCGATCAATTGCAAATCTAACTGGTAGTGACTGAATAGCCACATCATGAACAACTTGATCATACGCTCTTTGTAAAAAAGTAGAGTAAATTGCAGCATACGGTTTATAACCTTCAGTTGCTAATCCAGCTGCAAATGTAACCGCATGTTGCTCAGCAATTCCAACATCAAAAGTTCTATCAGGAAATTTTTCTTTAAATAAATTCAAACCAGTTCCCGATGGCATTGCTGCTGTCATTGCTACAATTTTGCTATCTTTTTTTGCTTGTTCAATTAATGTATTGGCAAATACATTTGTGTAGGAAGGAACTTTTGGAGTACTTTTAATTTGCTCCCCAGTCCTTACATTAAATTTAGATACTCCATGATAATTATCTTTAGCCTCTTCAGCAAACGAATAACCTTTACCTTTTTTTGTTTTTATATGAATTAAAATTGGACCTTGATATTTTGAGTCACGCGCATTTTTTAGAATTGGAATTAAAGAATTTAAATCATGGCCATCAATCGGACCTATATAATAAAAACCAAGAGCACTAAATAATGTTCCACCAGTGACAGCAGATCTGAGTAAATCTTCAGCTTTTCCAGCTTTTGCACTAAATCTTTTTGAAAATGCAGACATAATTAATTTAATTGTTTCTCTTAAACTGAAATAAATCTTTCCTGAAAAAATTTTTGCTAAATAGGTGCTCATAGCTCCAACTGGTCTATCAATGGACATATCGTTATCATTAAGAATAACAATCATTTTAGTTTTTGATGCTCCTGCATTATTCATTGCTTCATATGCCATACCTGCACTAATAGCTCCATCTCCTATAACCGCTACGACGTTATCAGTTTTATTTGAAAGTTTATTAGCCTCTGCTATGCCTAAAGCAGAAGAAATTGAAGTTGAGCTATGAGCTGCACCAAATGGATCAAATTCACTCTCTTGCCTTTTGGTAAAACCAGATAGACCTCCTCCTTGTCTTAAAGTTCTAATTCTATCTTTTCTTCCTGTTAAAATTTTATGCGGATAACATTGATGTCCAACATCCCAAATTAACTTATCTTTAGGTGTATTAAAAATATAGTGAAGTGCTACACTTAATTCAACTACTCCAAGACTTGCTCCCAAATGACCACCTGTAACAGATACAGCATCAATCATTTCTTCTCTTAATTCGTCAGCTACTTTTTGTAACTTAGTCTCAGGTATATTCTTTAAATCTGACGGAAAATTAATTTGATCTAGAAATTCATAATTTTTTTTCATTTTTTTCTGTTTAAAATATAGTTTAATGTTTTAGATAGATTTTTTGATTTTGATCCATATGTTTTTAATTTATTGTTAATTTTATAAATTATTTCATTAGCATATCTAATAGTATTTTCATATCCAAGTAAATTAATTAAAGTTGCTTTGCCTCTTTTTTTATCTTTACCAGTTTTTTTTCCAGCAATTTTTAAACTTCCTTTATAATCTATTAGATCATCAGCAACCTGGAAAAGTAATCCTATATCTGCCCCAATATCTTCAAATTTTTTAATTTCTCTTCTATCTTTTTTTTTTAAAATAAGCGGGGCTACACAACAAAAACTAAAAAGTTTTCCTGTTTTTTTTATTTCCATTTCAATTACTTTTTTTTTAGAAACATTTTTGTTTTCATAACTTAAATCAAGATATTGTCCCCCAGCTATACCAAGATGTCCTGAACTTTCCGAAATTTTATTAATCAAATTAATTTTTGTTTTTTCTGAAATATTTAAATTTTTATGACTTAAAATTTCAAAAGCCATAGTTAAAAGTGAATTACCAGCCAAAACTGCAGTCGATTCTCCAAATTTTATATGAGTGGATGGTTTGCCTCTTCTAATGGTATCATTATCCATACAAGGTAAATCATCATGTATTAAGGAGTATGCGTGAATACATTCAACGGCTGAACCTATGGCTATTAATGACTTATAATCTAATTTAAAGAGAGAACCTATATCAATTAAAATTTTTGATCTAATTTTTTTTCCACCTGAAAATAAACTATATTTCATAGGAATGATTAATTCAGATTTTTTTTGATTTTTAATAAATCTTTTTAGAAAATTATTAGTATCTTTTGCAATCTTATTTAATTCATTTTGCATTTTTTTTTGAAGTAATCTTTAAAACAATCTCTTTTGTTTTTTGGTTAATATTTTTAACATCTTTCTGAAATTTCTTTTCGATAATATTATTAAGTTTTAACAAATTTTGATATTTATCAATTGATTTCTCAAGATCTTTCTGTTTTTCTAGTTCCTCTATTATCTCATTTGCTTTAATAGTTAACTCTTCTAATGATAAAGAGTTATAATCATTTGGTAAATTATTATCTTTCATATAATACTCTCAGATAATACATGAAAAGTAATCTTGCAAATATTAAAAAAGCAATAAAGCTACTAAAATTAGGTGAGTGTATAGCAATACCTACTGAAACTGTCTATGGTTTAGCTGCTAATGCTTATTCTGATAAAGCTTGTAAAAAAATATTCAAATTAAAAAAAAGACCAAAAAATAACCCTCTTATTGTGCATTATTTTGATCACAAAGATCTTATAAAAGATTGCAACTTCAATAATGATTTTATTAAATTGTATACAAATTTTTGTCCAGGACCAATTACATTTATTTTAGATTTAAAAAAAAATTCAAAAATTTCTAAAGTTGTAACTAACAAAAAAAAATCTTTAGCTGTAAGATTTCCAAAACATCCTATTACAAGAAATTTGTTGAAAAAAGTGGGATTCCCGTTAGCAGCTCCAAGTGCAAATCTTTCATCAAAAGTAAGTGCTGTATGTTCATCTGACGTAAAAGAAGATTTTGGAAAAAAAATAAAATTTGTTCTGGAGGGTGGAAAATCTTCTATTGGTTTAGAGTCAACTATTATCGATCTTAGAAATAAACCAAAGATTTTAAGACTTGGTGGTTTAGCCCTGCCAGATATAAAAAAAATAATAAATAAGAAAATAATTATTGAAAATAATCCATCAAAAATTTCCTCGCCTGGACAATTTAAATTTCATTACTCTCCAGGTATTCCAATTAGATTAAACTCAAAACCAATCAAAGATCAAGAGGCTTATCTTCTTATTAGAAAACAAAAAAAAATGAAAAAAAATTACTACTTTCTGTCTAGAAATGGTGATTTAAAGGAAGCCGCTAAAAATTTATATAGCACCTTAAGAAAAATCAAAAAAGACAATTATAAATCTATAGCTGTAGAAAAAATTCCTAACAAAGGGATAGGAAGAGCTATCAATGATAGATTATTCAGAGCATCCAATTTAAATGAAAACTAGACTCGAAGTAATAAAACTAACTAAAATTTATGATGATAAAATAGCTGTTAAAGATATTTCATTTAAAATAAATCAAAATGAAATAATCGGAATTCTTGGCCCAAATGGGTGTGGAAAAACTACAACTATTGGAATGATTTTGGGCTTATTAAAACCATCAAATGGTAAAGTTCTAATCAATGAAAAAGAAGTGGAAAAGAATAGAGTTGATCTAATGAGTAACCTAAATTTTATTTCACCTTATATTGAATTACCAAAAAAATTAACTGTTAAACAAAATCTTGAGGTATACGGCAGACTATACGATGTAAAAAATCTTAAAACAAAAATTGAATATCTTGCAGAAAAGTTAAGGCTTTCAGAAATTATGAATAAAATAACTGGAGAACTTTCATCTGGTCAAAAAAATAGAGTAAGTCTTGCAAAGTCAATAATTAACGATCCAATAGTCCTTCTTTTAGATGAACCAACGGCATCTCTTGATCCTGAGACTGGAGATTTTATAAGAAGTTTTTTAGAGAATTATCAAAAAGATAGGCAAGCTTCTATTCTACTTGCTTCACATAACATGGCTGAGGTGGAGCGATTATGCTCTTCAGTTCTCATGATGAATAAAGGAAAAATTATCGATCAAGGAGATCCTAAAAAATTGATTAAAAAACATGGAAGAAAAAATATGGAAGAAGTATTCTTAAAACTTACAAGGGAAAATTAATGAATTTAAATAAAATGTATGGTCTTTTTTTAAGACATTTTTATCTTATTAAAAGTTCTTTTCCGAGAATATTAGATCTTATTTATTGGCCAACAATACAAATTATTCTTTGGGGTTTTATTTCAAAATTTTTTTCAATTTATAGTGATTATTATAATAATACTCTGGGGGTTATTCTAACCTGCGCGATACTTTATGATATTCTTTTTAGATCAAGTATAAGTTTTAATATGCTTTTTTTAGAGGAAATTTGGAGCAGAAATTTTACAAATTTATTTATTGCACCACTTAAAATAAAAGAAATTATAGTATCATTAATATTTACCGCTTTAATAAGAACCTTAATAGGCCTTGTACCAGCCATAATGTTAACAGCACCTTTTTTTGGAGTTTCGATATTGAAATTAGGTTTTCCTCTGCTTCTATTGTTTTTAAGCCTTTATATTTTTGGAATTACTCTAGGTTTATTTGTTAGTGCGGGTCTTTTAAGATACGGTCCAGCTTTTGAAAATATTGCTTGGTCATCTCTATTTTTACTTGCCCCTTTGGGTTGTATCTATTATCCAATTGATATACTTCCAAATTTTTTTCAGATTGTAGCTAAAGGATTACCTCTGGTCTATATTTTTGATGAAACAAGAAATATTCTTTTAAATGGCTCTTTAAATTATGAAAATTTAAAATATGCTTACTTATTAAATTTAATATATCTTTCATGTGGTATTGGTTTTTTTTATTATGCTTTTTTAAAAGCTCGAGTTAAAGGAACTTTGATTAATATGGGAGAATAATGGTGCGCCTGCTAGGAGTCGAACCCAGAACCTCCTGATCCGAAGTCAGGCGCTCTATCCAGTTGAGCTACAAGCGCTTATAATATTAATATAACATTTTATGGAAAAAAAAATAAATTTAATAGCCAAAGACATAGATAAAAACTTGAGAGTAGATGTTTTTATCAATAAAAAAGAAAACAATCTAAGTAGAACTAGAATTAAAAATTTAATTTTAAGTAAAAAGTTAAAGATTAATAACAAAATTGTTATCAATCCATCAAAAAAAATTTCACAAAATGACAGGGTAGTTTTGAATATTCCTGAACCAAAAAAAATATCTCTAAAGCCTTTCAAATATAAACTTGATATAGTTTATGAAGATGAAGACTTAATTGTAATTAACAAACCATCAGGAATAGTAATACACCCAGGTGCAGGTAACTTTGATAAGACTATTGTAAATGCATTAATAAATTATAATAAAAACTCTTTGTCTACTGTTGGTGATAAGTTTAGGCCTGGGATTGTTCATAGAATAGATAAAAATACCTCTGGTTTAATTGTAGTAGCGAAAAATAACATCTCTCACGAAAATTTATCTAATCAATTCAGTAAGCACACTATTAAAAGAATTTATCATCTTCTAATTTGGGGAAAGTTAAGACCTTCAAAAGGAAAAATTGAAACACTGATTACTCGCAGTTCTAAAAATAGACAATTAATGGAAGTAAGTCGTTTAAAAGGAAAAAAAGCAGTTACAAACTATAAAACCATTGAAGTATTTGAAAATAGAAATACACCAACTTTGAGTTTAGTAGAATGCAAATTGGAGACTGGTAGAACACATCAAATAAGAGTTCATATGAATTATTTAGGACACAGTATAGTAGGAGATGATAAATATAAAAAAAAATTTAAAAAGATCAAAAATATCAATCCATCTTTGGAAAAAAAATTAATGAACTTAAACAGACAATTTCTTCATGCTAAGACCATTGGATTTATTCATCCCAAAAAAAATAAAGAAATGGTTTTCAACTCAATTTTGCCACATGATCTTGAAATTATTTTAGAAATGTTAAGAAATACGTATTAAATAAATTATTGAAAAATAATGAAAATTAATTAGATAACCTTCTATGAATATGTCGATAAACAACAATTTACCTGTATTAAGTAATGAGGGTGGTCTCTCTGCTTATTTAGAGCAAATTAAAAAATTTCCTATGCTTGATGCAGAGGAAGAATATATGCTTGCGAAAAATTGGAAAAATACAGGTAACATTAAATCCGCAGAAAAACTTGTAACTAGTCACTTAAGATTAGTTGCAAAAATTGCAATGGGATATAAAGGATATGGTTTACCTGTAAATGAAATGATTTCTGAAGGAAATGTTGGATTAATGCAAGCAGTGAAAAAATTTGAACCAGAAAAAGGTTTTAGACTTGCAACATACGCGATGTGGTGGATAAAGGCATCAATTCAAGAATATATTTTGAGGTCTTGGAGTTTAGTTAAAATTGGAACTACAACTGCTCAAAAAAAACTTTTTTTTAATTTAAAAAAATTAAAAAACCAAATTGCTCCTCAAAGCGAAGGCGATTTGAGAAATGAACATGTGGAAAAAATAGCTAACAAGCTTAATGTAAGTAAAGATGAAGTTGTGTCCATGAATCGTAGATTATCTGGAAAAGAATTCTCTTTAAATGCCCAAGTTGGTGAAGATGGTGATGAATGGCAAGATTGGTTGGTTGACAAAGAATTAGATCATGACTTAAAGTTTGCTCAAAGTCAAGAGATGGAACAAAGAAAAGATTTATTAAAAGATTCTATTAAAGTACTTAATGATAGGGAGAAAGAAATTTTATATTCAAGAAGACTTAATGATAATCCGTCTACTCTTGAGGAATTAAGTAAAAAATATAAAATTAGTAGAGAACGAGTAAGACAAATTGAAAATAAAGCTTTCGAAAAATTACAAAAACAAATGCTTTTATTAGCTAAATCTAAAAACTTATTAACTGCCAATTAAATTTCAAAAGGATTTTCTATTAAAATAGTATCTTCTCTTTCTGGACTCGTGGAAATGCTTGATATTTTCGCTCCTATAAAGTCTTCAATTGCATAAATATAATCTTTAGCTTTCTCTGGAAGTTCATTTATATTCTTTATTCCATTAGTTTTTTGTTTCCAGCCTTTAAAGGTTTTATATACGGGTTTTATTTTTAATTGATCCTCAACAGCAGCGGGCAAATAATCAATTTTTTTTCCATTCAACTCATAACTTATACACATTTTTATTTCATCTAGTTCATCCAAAACATCAAGTTTTGTTAAGGCTATACCATTTATTCCGGATATTTTTATAGTTTGTCTTACTAAAACACCGTCGAACCACCCACATCTTCTTTTACGACTTGTTACAGTACCAAACTCTTTGCCTCTTGTTCCTAATAGTTCACCCACCTCATTTTGAAGTTCTGTCGGAAACGGACCTTCACCAACTCTGGTGGTATAAGCTTTGGTAATTCCTAAAACATAATTTATTGTATTTGGTCCACATCCAGAACCAGTTGCTGCACTTGAAGCAACAGTATTAGATGAAGTTACAAACGGATATGTTCCATGATCAACATCTAATAAGATACCTTGTGCCCCCTCAAACAAAATCCTTTTTTTCTTTTTTTTGAATTCATCAATTTTTAACCAAACTGGTTGGGAAAATTTGAGTATTTCAGGTGCAATTTTTAATAAATCATCTTTTAATTTTTTTTTTTCGAAAATTTTTTTTCCTAAACCTTTTCTTATGGCATTATGATGAATTAATACTGAGTCTAGTCTTTTATCTAAATTTTTTTCAGACCTTAGATCCATTACTCTAATTGATCTTCTGCCAACTTTATCCTCATATGCTGGTCCTATACCTCTTCTTGTTGTGCCTATTTTACTTTTTCCAGCTGTGTCCTCTCTAATTTCATCCATTTCTTTATGAAATGGCAAAATTAAATTAGCAGCCTCAGAAATAATGAAATTATCAATATCTACTTTCACACCTTTAGATTTAATTTCATTAATTTCTTCAATTAAAGCCCAAGGATCTATTACAACTCCATTTCCAATAATTGAAATTTTATCTTTTCTAACTATCCCAGAAGGAAGTAACCTTAATTTATAAGTTACACCATTTATAACCAATGTATGACCAGCATTATGTCCACCTTGAAATCGAATAACAACATCAGCTTGTTCTGATAACCAGTCAACAATTTTTCCTTTTCCCTCATCTCCCCACTGAGAACCTACTACTACAATATTTTTCATTATCGGAATTTTTTATTTATTTTCATTGAATTTAGATGGTTAATTGGACCATGACCTTTTCCATATTTTGGGTTTGTTAATATGGCAGAATTTACATATTTAATTCCAAGCTCACAAGCTTTCTTAATACTTTTTCCACATGAATAAAAAGTTGTTATTGCACTTGATAGTGTACATCCTGTTCCATGTGTATTTTTTGTCTTATACCTTGGGCTTTTAAATATTTTTACTTCTGAACTATTCAAAAAAACATCCTCAACATTTTTTGTTTTTAAATGTCCTCCCTTTATTAAAACATTTTTTACACCAAATTTTATTAATTTATTTGCTGCAATAATCATATCTTCTTTATTTCTAATTTTAGTTTCTGTTAGGACTTCTGCCTCTGGTATATTTGGTGTAACCAGATTTACATGTTTGATTAATTTCATTTTCAAAAATTTTATTGATTTTTCGTCTATTAATTTTGCTCCACCCTTTGCAACCATTACAGGATCTAAAACTATCTTTTTAATTTTCAATTTTTTTAATGATACTAAAATTTCTTCAATAACAGATTTTGAATTTAACATGCCAATTTTGATTGCATCAGGTCTGATATCTTTGGCAGAATAAATAATTTGATTTCTCACCTCTTTGGAACTTATTGGTATTACAGACTTGACTCCTTTTGTGTTTTGAATTGTAACAGCTGTAACAGCTGTTAAAGCGTAAGATCCGAGACTTGTAACAGTTTTTATATCTGCTTGAATACCAGCACCACCAGAAGAGTCTGATCCTGCAATTATAAGAATTTTAGATTTTGGTTTCAATTTATCTTATTTTTTTAACAATTAAATTCATTGATTTTTTTAGCAAAACCTTATCTTCACTTTCACCCATAACTCTTATTTTTGCTTCAGTGCCAGATTTTCTAACTAAAATTCTCCCTTTTCCTTTTATAACTTTGTTGGCAATTTTGATTGCATTACGTACTGTTTTCTTTTTTAAAATATTTTCATCTTTATATTTAATATTTTTTAAAATTTGTGGTGTTTTTTCAAAAACATTGAAAAATTTGCTTGCTTTAACTTTTTTACCTAAAGCTTTAATAACTTCTAGAGCAACTAAAAGTCCATCTCCAGTTGTTGCAAATTTTCCTAGAATAATGTGGCCGGATTGTTCTCCACCTAAATTAAATTTTTTCCTCTGCATTATTTCTTTAACATACCTGTCTCCTACATTGGCTCGAATAAATTTTATTTGTTTATTTTTAAGATATTTTTCTAATCCAAAATTAGACATTAATGTGCCAACAACACCACCTTTAAGAATCTTTCTTTTTTTCCATTGAATAGCTAATGCAGCTATAATTTGATCTCCATCTATAATTGACCCATTTTCGTCACACATTATTACTCTATCAGCATCTCCATCTAGGGAGATACCTAAATGAGCTTTATGTTTTTTTACGTTTTTCTGAAGCATGTTAGGAAAAGTTGATCCACAATTTTTATTAATATTAAAACCATTTGGTTTGTTTCCAATTACTATCACTTTAGCACCTAATGAATTAATCATTTTAGGTGCAGATTTATAACCAGCACCATTAGCACAATCTAATACAATTTTCATATTCTTTAATTTAAATTTCTTTGGAAGTCTTTTTTTTATAATTTCTAAATACTTTTCAGTTCCTGTCTCTAATCTTTTTACTCTACCTAATAACTTTGGTTGAGATAAATGATTTTTAACTTCTTTATCAATTATGTTTTCAATTTTTTTTTGAATTCTATCTGATAACTTTAAACCATCAGGACCAAATAATTTCAAACCATTATCGAAAAAAAGATTGTGAGAAGCGGTTATCATAATTCCTAAATTTGCATTCATAGATTTTGTTAACATAGCTAGGCCATTTGTTGGTAAGGGTCCAAGTGTATAGACATGCATTCCAGCTGATGCTAATCCAGATACCAAAGCAGGTTCCAATGCATATCCTGAAAGTCTGGTATCTTTTGCAATTATCGCAGTTTGTTTTTTTTTTTTTAAATTTGTAAAATATTTTCCTGCCGCTAAACCAAACTTAAAAAACATATCACCATTAATATTTTTTGTATTTACACGACCTCTAATTCCATCAGTGCCAAAATATTTCATTTTATTTGATAAGTTCTTTAAATACTTTAATGCTTTGATTTATTTCATTAACATCATGTACTCTAAGTAATTGAATACCATTCATCATAGCAAAAATACTTGTGCTTGTTGTTCCACCAATTCTAGATAGGCTATCATTATTTTTTGACAAATCTTTGATAAATCTTTTTCTAGAAATCCCTAGCAATATAGGCAATCCTAAAGAATGGTAAATCGATATATTTCTAAGTATTGTAATATTATGTTTCAAATTTTTTCCAAATCCAATACCGGGGTCTAAAATGATATTGTGGTGTTTTATACCAATCTTCCTTAATAATTTTATCTTTTTTTCGAAAAAATCATAAATATCCAATAATACGTTTTTATATTTTGGATT
Source organism: uncultured Pelagibacteraceae bacterium (assembly GCA_902577525.1). Lineage (GTDB taxonomy): Bacteria > Pseudomonadota > Alphaproteobacteria > Pelagibacterales > Pelagibacteraceae > Pelagibacter. The sequence continues at coordinate 51,860 of CACGZG010000006.1, forward strand.
TAATTGCATATTATCTGGATTTCCTAATGAATGATGAATAATAAATGGGACGTTGTATTTTTTTAAAATCTTAATTGATCTCTTATCATAATTTAACCCCGATACATCATTAATTATTTTAACACCTAATTTAATACCTTTTTCCATAATTTCAGATTTTCTAGTGTCAAGTGATATTATTTTTTTTTTATCTATTAATTTTAAAATCTTTTTAATTCGATCCCACTCAATTTTTGTTGATACAGCTTTAGATCCCGGTCTTGTAGACTCACCACCAATATCTACTAAATCTGCACCACTATTAAAAAGATAAGATAGATGTTTTTTTGCTGAAATATTTCTTAAATATTTACCACCATCAGAAAAACTATCAGGAGTGATATTTAAAACACCCATTATAACAGGTTCAAATTTAAGTTTTAAATATTTAATATTTTTTTTCTTAGTAATTAATCTTATATCTTTTGTAATCTTTTTTTTTAAAAAATTTGGTAGATTATTAACTTCTTTTAAAGAAATTTTTTTCTTAGATTTTCTAGAATAAATTTCAATCTTGTCGAATGAGATTTTTTTATTCCCATTAAGTGGTAATGATTTTCTTTTCTTTATAAGTTCTTCAGAATTTTTACCATAATAGAAATTACACACTCTTGTGTAATATCTAGACATTAATGTTAATGAGCTATTTTTGGTTTAAGACCCATGGCACTTAAAGAGGAGCCTTTATCATCGTCTTCAACTTTTAAGTCTTGTTTATCTGCGGGATATATATTCTTATTAATTAAATTCTCTATTTCTTCTCCAGTTAAAGTTTCATAAGTCAAAAGAGCTTTAGCTAATTTGTGTAAATCCTCAATTTTTTCAGTTAAGACCTTCCTTGCTCTTTCATAACCTTTATCTACAATTTTTCTAATTTCTGAGTCTACTTTTCTTGCTGTTTCTTCTGACATATTTTGTTGTCTTGCAACAGACCTACCTAAAAAAACTTCCTCCTCATTTTCACCATAAGCTACAGGTCCGAGCTCTTTGCTTAAACCTGCTCTCATTACCATCGCTCTTGCTCTTTTAGTAGCTTGTTCAATATCACTTGCAGCCCCAGTTGTAACTTTATCTTCACCAAATATAATTTCCTCTGCAACCCTACCACCCATTGCTATAGCTAACTGGGCATGTAATTGTTCTCTAGTCTGAGATAATTCATCTCTTTCTGGTAACTGCATAACCATACCAAGTGCTCTACCTCTTGGAATTATTGTTGCTTTATGTATTGGATAAGCAGCACTCTCGTTTATTGTTACAATAGCATGACCAGCCTCATGATAAGCTGTAAGTGTTTTTTCTTCTTCTGTCATTACCATTGATCTTCTTTCAGAACCCATCATCACTTTATCTTTTGCTTCTTCGAATTCATTTAAAGTCACAATTCTTTTATTTTTTCGAGCAGCAAGTAAGGCAGCTTCATTGACCAAGTTAGCTAAATCTGCACCGGAAAATCCAGGTGTTCCTCTTGCTATAATTCTTAAGTTTACATCCGGAGCCATCTTAATTTTTTTAACGTGTACCTTTAATATCTTTTCTCTACCAATTATGTCTGGGTTTGAAACAACAACTTGTCTATCAAATCTTCCTGGTCTTAACAAAGCAGGATCTAAAACATCGGGTCTATTTGTTGCAGCAATAATAATAACCCCTTCGTTCGTATCAAAACCATCCATTTCAACCAACAACTGATTTAATGTTTGTTCTCTTTCATCATTGCCTCCACCTAAACCTGCTCCCCTACTTCTTCCAACTGCGTCAATCTCATCTATAAATATTATACAGGGTGAATTCTTTTTTCCTTGCTCAAACATATCTCTTACTCTTGAGGCGCCTACTCCAACAAACATTTCAACAAAGTCTGAACCAGAAATTGTAAAAAAAGGAACCCCAGCTTCACCAGCAATTGCTCTTGCAAGTAAAGTTTTTCCTGTACCTGGAGGACCGACTAATAGTGCACCTCTTGGTATCTTGCCTCCTAGTCTACTAAATTTTTTTGGATCTTTTAAAAATTCTACTATTTCCTCTACTTCCTCTTTGGCTTCTTCTACACCAGCAACATCATTAAAAGTTACTTTCCCTTTTAATTCATTCATCATTTTGGCTTTAGATCTTCCAAAACCCATAGCTCCACCTTTTCCACCTTGCATTTGTCTCATAAAGAAAATCCATACAGCAATAAGAAGCAACATTGGAAACCAAGAAAGTAAAACACCAAACAACGATGGCATTTTTTCATCGATTGGAGCTGCTGATATACTTACTCCTTTGTCTGAAAGTTTTTCTATTAGGTTTGGATCGTTTGGAGAATAAGTTGTAAAAGTTTTTCCGTTTGAATAAACACCTTTAATGTTGTTTCCTTGGATTTCAACTTTAAGTACCTCTCCATTATCAACTGAAGTAAGAAATTCTGAAAATATAACTTGATTTCCTCCTTTAAGATTAGATTGAGGATTTTTAAACATATTGTATAATCCAATCGTTAAAAAAACAATTATTGCCCACATAGCTATATTTTTTATATTCATACTCTTAAAATAAGAATTATTATTAATTAAACAAGTGGCATTTTGTATTATCTGCCATTAATTTAATGTTCTTTTGAGACAATTATGGTCTGATTAACTTTTTTAATAATACATCCACCCAATGTTGCCTTAAAGTCTGAATTATTACGGATTTTCAAAATAATATTATCCAGTTTTTTGCCTCTTACATTATAATATCTTTTTCCAACTATTTTTAAACAATTTGAAAATGATCTAAAAACTATTTCATAGGGTTGGTTAAAAAACTCATTATTAATTATCATTTTATTTTGATTATAAGAAAAAAACGTATTATTTTTTAAATTTTCCATAACATCAGAATTAATAACAAAATTTGAATATCTTAAATTAGTAATTGTCTTATTAAATTTTTTATTATCGAGTCCATTGAATTTTAATATTTTGATCAATTTTCTAATTCGGATTCTTTGAAATTTATCGTCATTATTTGATGGATCACTTATAAAAAACCCGAAAACGGATTTTGTAACAAACATCAAATCCTCTTTTTTTATTTCTAAGAGAGGTCTTAATAAGTTAATATTATTTATTGAAGTTTTTTTACTAAAAGAAGTAAGACCCTTTAATCCACTTCCTCTTAAAATTCTAATGAAAAAATTTTCAATTAAATCATTCTGATGATGTCCTAAAAGAAGATTTACTATTTTAAATTTTTTACATTTATCAAATAAGAGCTGATATCTCTTTTTACGTGCTAATGACTGAATATTTTTTTTTGGCTTAGTACCATGCCATATTAAAATTTCTGCTTTTATAGATAATTTTCTTAAAACTTTTCTTACCTTTTTTGCTTCAACTGAGGAGTCTGACCTAAGTTTATGATCAACAATATAGTATTTAGGATTTATCCCTTTTTTAAAAGAGTAAACTTTTGAAAAAAAAGCTAATGCCAAACTATCAGCACCTCCTGATACAGCTACAATAAAATTATCTTCAAGGTTTAGGGATTTTTCAAATTTTTTGTAAATTTTATTAATCTTTTTATTATTTAACTTTTCTCTTATAAGTTTAGGAATTTTGATTTTTACACTCAAATTTTTGCGACTCATACTTGGCTTTTTGAATTATAGACTGGTTAGCTTTTGGATATTGTTTTTCAACACCATTAATCATTTTACATCCTTGATTTTTTTCTCCTATCTGAACCATTGAAATACCAAGTTTTAATAAATTTATTGGCGCCTTTTCTCCTTTCGGATATTTTTGATAACCTTCTAAATAAGCTGAAGCTGCATCAGTATATAATTGACGAATTCTAAATGTTTCTGCGTACCAATATTGAGCATTGCCTGCTAATTTGTGATCTGGATTTGCTTGTACAAATTCTCGAAAAGCTCTTTCAGCTGTTGAATAATCTCCTACTTTTAAAAAACTTGTAGCAAACTCGTATTGTTTTTCTGGAGATTCCTTGGGAAGAATTTTTTCTTCAGCCTGAAAAGTTTCAGTTACTATAGTTGCTGTTGTATCAATCGATTGAATTTGCTGATTAGTTTCATTTGTTTCACTATCTTTGTAAGAAATCGATCCCAAATCTTGCGGTTCAGAACTGCCTGGTAAAAGTTTTTGATCATTGATAATTTTTTTTGAAATTTTTTTATTTTCTTCATTATTAAAAACTCCATTTTCAATGTCTTGAAATCTCAATTGATTATCAGCTTGAACTTTTGATAATCTATTTGATAATTTATCCAACTTAAAATTTATCTCTTCAAATCTATTTGTTAGTTGCTGAAATTGGTTTTCAATTTCTGATAATTTTAATAGGTGTCTAGTAAGAACATCCTCTGAATTTAAGTCTTGATTTTTAATTGAGTTGTTGTTTAACGAATTGCTAGTTTGTAAAGATCCAGAGTAAACTGCCTTCTCAAGCGTTTTGATGTCTTTTTGAATAATTTCTAAAGTTTCATATATATTGTGATTATCGGCTTTTAAATTTAAACACAAAAAAAAACTTAAAACTAAATAAGTTTTGAATTTTAAAATTTTGATTAAAAATTTCATTATTCAGTTATGATTATAATAATGGCAAAAAAAAGACCCTTAACTTAATTGAGTTAAGGGTCTTTTTAAATCTTAAATTAATTAGCTTTTACAGTAACTGATCTTCTATTTTTTGACCAAGCAAGAGGGTTTGATCCAGAGTCAACTGGTCTTTCTTTACCATAACTTAATACTGAAATTCTGTCTGAAGATATTCCGTATGTCATTAAATAATCTTTAGCAGCATTAGCTCTTCTTTCACCGAGCGCTAAGTTATATTCTCTAGTTCCTCTTTCGTCTGCATGACCTTCTAAAACAATAGTCACTTTAGAATTTTTTCTTAACCATGCAGCTTGTTTTCTTAGAGTTTCTCTTGAAGCGGTTGTTAAAACTGACTCATTTGTAGCAAAGAAAACTCTATCTGGTACACCTGAAGCTAAATATTCAACAGTATCAGTACCTGTATATACATCACCTTGTAATTGTGTTGAAACTTTTTTTGTTGCACAGGCAGTCAATGCTAAGCAAGCTATTACAACTAAAAAAGTGTTTTTTAGAATTTTGTTTAATTTCATTATTGCTCCTTGATCAATATTTCAAAATCTTACTTTTTCACAACTAATTAGAGGTTTCAAGATAAAAAATCAAGATAAATTGTGTTTAATTGCTTAATAAAGATGACCATGATGGGTCAGAGGCATCGACAGGGGTATTGACTAACCTTTCATTATAACCAGTCAAATCAATTGACCATAATTTTGCCGAAAAACCCTCTCCCTTATCATCAGTTTTGGTTTCTCTATAAAAAATTAAAACCCTTCCATTTGGTGACCATGAGGGAGCTTCTTGATAAAAATTTTCAGTCAAAAGTCTCTCTCCACTACCATCAGTTCTCATAACACCAATATAAAATTTTCCTTTATGTAATTTTGTAAAAGCAATTAAATCTCCCCTCGGTGACCAAACCGGTGTACCATAAAGACCTTTTCCAAAAGAAATTCTTTTAACATTACTACCATCATTCTTCATGATATATATTTGTTGATATCCACTTCTATCAGAATTAAAACAAATATACTTTCCATCTGGTGAATAAGAAGGTGAAGTGTCTATTGATGGATGATTAGTAATTTTTTCAACAATTCTATTTTCCAAATCCATTGTGTAAATATCTGAGTTTCCATCTTTTGCAAAACTCATTATTATTTTTTTCCCATCAGGAGAAAATCTTGGCGCAAAAGTCATGCCAGGAAAATCTCCAACAACTTCTTGTGTTCCTGTTTCGATATCCAATAAGTAAACTCTTGGTAAATTTCTAAAATAAGATAGATATGTTACCATTTGGCTAGTTGGATTAAATCTTGGAGTTAAAACTAATTCATTTCCCAAAGTTAAAAACTTATTATTTGCACCATCTTGATCCATTATCGCTAACTTTTTAACTCTTTTGGTTTTAGGTCCTTCCTCAGCAACATAGATGATTCTTGTATCAAAATATCCTTTTTCACCAGTTAAACGTTCATAAACTTTATCAGTAATAATATGACCGACTCTTCTCCAATTAGTAGGTACTGTTGTAAAAGCAAGAGCCATCATTTCTTTACCAGCTAAAACATCCCATAATCTAAACTCAACTCTCAATTTTTCATCTACATATTTCACTTTACCTGTTATTAAAGCTTGAGCTTTAATTAAGTTCCAATCCTCAAAACGAGGTTTTAAATTTGCTATTTCAGGTGCTTGAAGAAATGCATCTTTGTTTAGTGGATTAAATAGTCCAGAGGTTTTTAAATTCTTTTCAACAACTGAGGAAATTTCGTCACCGATATTATCTTTTTTTAATATTTTTTCAAAATTTTCTCGAGAATTTTCATCAATTGACAGAGGGGACACCGCAATAGGTAATGGATTTAAATTTCCTCTAGTTATATCAACTTCAATTAAAGCAGTAGCATTAATGGGTAAAATACTTAATATTAACAAATAAAAAAATCTATAAATTTTCATGATATAATACTACCCTTCTAACATTTCTCTTGCATCAAAATTTAATTGTAATTCTTTCCATCTTTCATAACCGGTCGTTGGAACTCTTAGAGGTTGACATAATTTTATTGCTCTCAAGGCACTTTCAGCCAAAACTTTATAAAATCCCTGCCCTGGTTTATTCATTCTAGCGTGATCAAGTATTTCAGAATTTATTATCGTGCCATCAGGTTTTAATTGTAACTTTATTCTTACTAATAAATTTTCGTTATAAGGTAAACCCAAAGGGATGCTCCAACAACCAAAAATTTGTGCCTTTAAAGCATCTTCCTCACTTAAAGAAAGTCCAAGATTTTTGAAATTTTTATCTTGATCTTGAGTTATTTCGTCAGTTTTTTTTACACTTTCAGAACTTTCAATTTTTGATTTATCAATCAAGGCTGCTATATTATCTGGGTCAAACAATTCATCCTTTTCAAATTCTGAGACTTGTTTTACTTCATTATCAATTTTTTCAGGATTTTGTTTATCATCTTCAATTTTTTTTACTTTATCAACCTTATCTTCTGGCATTGGAACAGAGTCGGGTTTAATCTTTTTTACTTTTTTAGGAGGCGCTTGCTCAGAAACTAATTTTTTTTCCTCCTCTTTTATTTTTTCCAATATTTTTTTTGCTTTAGGAGCAAATGGAATATTGGTTTCCTCAGTAATTTGTATCAACTCAACAGATATAATGGGAGGAAGATTTATTGGTTTTTTCGCTAAAAATGGCAAACTCATTGCTGTTATAAAAACCAGAATAGTATGTAAAACTGAAGAAATTAAAATACTTCTAGTCATACATATTATCTTTCTTTATAAGGCTCAGATATAAGTGCAACTTTAGTGAAACCGGAACCAGATAACAGTCCCATTATTTCAAGCACTCTCCCATAATTTATTGTTTTGTCTCCCCTAACATAAATCCTTGTATCTGTTCTATTTTTTGAAACTGCTAAAACTTTCGCAATTATTTTCTCGTATTCAACTTTTGACTCTTGAATAAAAATTTCTCCCTTCGAATTAATTGATAAAGTTAAAGGTTCGGCTTCTTCGGGAAGAGAGTCGGCTGAACTTTCAGGTAAATCAACTTGCACTCCCACAGTTAATAATGGAGCTGTAACCATAAAAATAATCAAGAGCACCAACATCACATCAACAAATGGAGTGACATTAATTTCACTCATTGGTTCTTTTGATGAACGATTAAATTTAAAAGCCATTTTAAATTATTGTTAAAAATCTTTTTGAAAAATTTTCAAGCTTTTGAGAATATTTTATAGAATCATTGTTAAATTTATTATATGCAACAACTGCTGGGATTGCTGCTAGCAAGCCTAATGCTGTTGCAAAAAGTGCTTCTGCAATACCTGGTGCTACAATGGCTAAACTAGTATTTCTTGAAATTGCAATAGACTGAAATGAATTCATTATACCCCAAACTGTTCCAAATAAACCAATAAAAGGAGCAGTCGAACCTACTGTTGCTAAAAATGTAAATCCTTTACTAATTTTTGACATTTGTTTTTCAATTCCTGTCTCTAACATGGTTGTCATTCTAATATTAAGATCACTCTTAGATCTTCTTTTTAATAAACTTTGCATTGCATCTTTAAATACCAGAGCCATGGGATCCTCTATGTTAGTAGGAAGATTATTGTAAAATGTTTCAGCTGATTTAGAATTCCAAAATTTTGTCTCAAATTCTTCTGTAGATTGATTTATTTTTTTAAATAATCTTAATTTTTCTATAATTACCGCCCAAGAGTAAATTGAGCAGGCAATTAACAAAACAATTACAGATTTAACTATTATATCTGCCCTTATGAATAAATTCATTAATGAAAAATCAGCACTAGATGCTAAGCCTACTGCTTGTGTCGATATATCAGCTTCCATGTTTTCTTCTCACACTTAAATGTGTCATGATTTTGTCTTTAATGGACTAGAAATCATTCATCTGTTTTGTAAGTTTCATTATAAAAACTTGCAATTAAAATGGCATCAGCTTTATTAGAGTCCTTTTTTTTTGCTAATTCTTTAGAAAAATAAGGAAATATTTCAATTGCTCTTGTCCTACTCGCATCTTTTTCTGAATTAATTAAATTAAAATATTTTTTCCATTTTGCAGGTCTTACAAAATACATAGATAATTGCATTGCTGAACATATTCCTTTTAAGATACCAAATGATTGTCCAAAATTAAACATACTGGTCACTCCTTGCCCAGGCATAGCGGTTACATGTTCTATAACAACTCTTATATTGTGTTTTTCAATACCTATAATTCTTGAAGAAATTTCATTAAAGATTTGTGATCCATTTACTTGTCTTTTGTTTTTTTTACCATCAGTCATGGTTGGCATTTCGATAACATCAAAAATTTTACCTTCCTTTAAAAAACAAATTGAGCCAGATATTCCTGGGTCTATACCTATAATAAACATATTTTAAATCTTAAATTTAGCATTAGAAAAAATATTCTGAACATCATCATCCTCTTCTAAACTCTCAAAAAAATCAATAAAATGATCTTGTCTCTCTTTTGGAATTTCTACACTGTTTAAAGGTATCCACTCAATTTTTGTTGATAAAAAATTATTAATCTTTTTTTCAAGTTCCTTTTTAATATTATAAATTTCGTTGATCGGGCAATGAATTTCATGAAAATCATTAATTGAATTACAATCATTTGCTCCAGAATCGATTGCAAGCTCAAAAATATCATCTTCGGAAATTTCTTTCTTATCAATCTTAATAACACCTAATTGATTAAAATTATGTGATGCTGAACCTTGAGAGCCTAATGAGCCTCCAGCTTTTTGAAATATAGTTCTAATGTTTGAAGCTGTTCTATTTTTATTATCAGTTAATGTTTCCACAATAACTGCAACTTTTTCAGGTCCAAATCCCTCATATCTTAAATTTTCAAAATTTGTTTCAGTATTAGCTGAAGATTTGCTTATTGCCCTCTCAATATTATCCTTTGGCATATTGGCAGATCTTGCTGCTTGAATGGCTGATCGCAATCTTGGATTAATATCGGGATCTTTATCTCCAAGTTTTGCTGCGGCTGTAATTTCTTTTGATATTTTAGAAAAAACTTTAGATCTTTTTTTGTCTACTTTACTTTTTTTATGTTTTATACCAGCCCAATGAGAATGTCCTGCCATAATTTTAATTTTTACTTAATTGGCCTCCAAAAATATAACTTTCAACTTTATTTGCAAGCCCAGTTTCAAAATTGCAATCCACAATAACCCCACTTAATGTTACATCACCCTCTGCTGGAAAATGTTTAACAGACACTTTACTAAAAAATCTATTTAAAGAATTTTCTTTATCCATTCCAATAACTGAGTCATAGTTTCCACACATGCCTGCATCAGTTTGATATGCAGTGCCATTTTTTAAAATTCTAGCATCATTAGTTGGAATATGGGTATGAGTTCCAACAACCAAGGTTGCCTTACCATCAAAAAAATGTCCAATAGCATTTTTTTCACTTGTTATTTCTCCATGAAAATCTACTACAAGAAAATCAAAATCTTTTTTTATACAATAATTTTCTACAAAATGTTTTGAAGCTTGAAAAACGTTTTCACATTTTTTCATGAAAATGTTTCCCATCAAATTTAGAACTCCTATTTTAACTTTTTTTTTTGTAGAATATATTTCAAAACCCTTACCGGGTGCCGGTTCAATCAAATTTTTAGGTCTTAACAATCTATTTTCTTTATCGATAAAATTCATTATTTCTTTTTGATCCCAAACATGATTTCCAGTTGTGATTACATCTACCCCACTATTATAAAAATTTTCACAAATATCTTTTGTTAATCCAACCCCACTCGCTGCTGCATTCTCTGCATTAACAATTACAAAATCAATTTTTTTTTTTTCAATTTGTTCTGACAAATTATCAGTTATTTTTTTACATCCACTCTCACCGACAACATCACCTAAAAATAAAATTCTCATACTAATATTTTTTATCTGTAATAATATAATCTAATGTAATATCATAATTATTAATTGGTATATTGATAACTTTTTGAAAAGAGTACGCTAAACCAATTGTAATGATTTTTTTTCTTTTAGATATTTTTTCTAAATATCTATCGTAATAACCTCCACCATATCCAATTCTATTTAATTTTTTATCATATGCTACCAGAGGGACTAATAATAAATCAGGATACCTAATATTATTAGAAATAGGCTCTGGTATACCATATTTATTTATTATTAATGGCTGAGTAAAAGACCATTCAAAAAAATCCATTTGATTATTTTTTTTAATTTTAGGCAAAGTAATTAGATATTTTTTTTTTTCCAATTTTTGTAAAATTTTAAGATCATCAATTTCTTTGTTATAAGGAAAATATCCTCCAACTATTTTGATATTTTTCTGATACTTGATAACTTTAATCAAATTTTCAATATTAATATGATGGTTTTCAAGATTTTTTGATTTTCTTAATTTAAGGATTTTTTTTCTAATTTGATATTTTTTCACAAAAATTATTTTGACAAATTTTCTAAATTTGCTCTTTCAATAAAATTTGAAATTTCATCGGCTGCTTCATCAATAAATTTTTCATAATTTTTTTGATTTATATCAATCTTATTTTTTAAATCATAATGTTTATTGTTTAGTTCTTTTATTTCTTCTTCTTTTTTTTCCTTGTAGTCATAAATCAATGATTTAAGTTCTTTAAATTTATTTGAAAGATTTTTTAACTCATCTTTTTGTATTTCTACTTTTTTCCTTGTTTCATGATATTCGTCCAATACTTTTACTGCTGTGATTAACAATAGCTTATTTTCTCCTAAATTTCCTAAATTATTTTTTAAATCATTAAATTTTTGATTGATATGTATTAATAATTCTTTCAGATGTTCCTCTTGACCATCATCACATGATAAAAGAAATTCTTTGCTGTTAAATTTAATTTTTACGTTTGCCATTTATCTATATCCTCTAATAAACTATCTGTTTCTTGATTCAATTCATCAATTTTTTCTGAAAATTCCAATTGTTTAATTTTTTCAATTTTTTCTTTGCTCTTAATCTCATCTAACTTTAAACTTAGCTCATTATAATCATTAACTAAACTTTTATATTTTTCCTCTACTTCTTGTTTTTCAATTTCTAATTGATTTTTTTGTAAACTTAAATTTTCTAAATTTTTTTTTATATCTGGATTTTTAAGATCTAAATTTTTTAATCTTGTTAACGCTAAATTCAATTTTTTTTCTTTTTCAAACACAGAATTCATATATATATATGATTATAATATTAAATAGAATCTTCTTAGTCTAGACAGGATAATTTTGAGCAATCTATATAAAGAATTGGCCAATTGCATCAGATTTCTATCAATTGATGCTGTTCAAAAAGCCAATTCTGGTCATCCGGGAATGCCGATGGGAATGGCTGATGTAGCAACAGTTCTTTTTAAAGATTTTTTGAATTTTAATCCAAAAAATCCAAGTTGGGTAAATAGAGATCGTTTTGTTCTTTCTGCAGGGCACGGGTCAATGTTACTTTACAGCCTTCTATATTTAACTGGATATAAAAGTGTATCTCTAAATGATATTAAAAATTTTAGACAATTAAATTCAATTTGTGCGGGTCATCCAGAATATCATCCAAACACAGGAATTGAAACTACCACAGGTCCACTTGGACAAGGGATATCTAATGCAGTTGGATTTGCTTTATCAGAAGAAATATTAAAAAAAAGAATAGGGAAAAAAAAGATTAATCATAAAACTTATGTTTTAGCTGGTGATGGATGCTTAATGGAAGGTATTAGTCATGAAGCTCTTAGCTTAGCTGGACATTTAAAATTAAAAAATCTTATTCTTCTATTTGATAATAATTCAGTGTCTATTGATGGTCCAACAAATTTAGCAGTTTCAGACAATCATGAAAAAAGATTTAAAAGTTATGGTTGGAATTTTATCAATATAAATGGTCATAATTATAAAGAAATAACTAAAGCATTAAAAAAAGCACAAAAATCTAATAAGCCTGTCGCAATTTCCTGTAAAACAACTATAGGCTACGGATCTCCAAACAAAAGTGGTAAAGCTTCGTCTCATGGAAGTCCTTTAGGTGAAGATGAAATAAAATTAGTAAGAAAAAAACTTAAATGGAACCATGAGCCTTTTAAAATACCTGATGAATTATTAAACCAGTGGAGAAAAATCGGAGAAATAGCCTCACAAAAGGCAAAAAAAAACGAGATTAATTATCAAAATATCTTATCGTATTTTAAAGACGTAAACACTTTAAAAAAAATAATTGAAAAAACAAAAAATGAATATTTAAAAAATTCAAAACCAATTGCGACTAGAAAGTCATCTGAGATGTTTTTGAATATAATTGCAAAACTTCCAAATGTCATTGGTGGTTCAGCTGATTTAGCAGGATCAAATAATACAAAAACTAAAGATCATAATATTATAAAACCTGGTAATTTTTCTGGAAATTATATTCACTATGGAGTTAGAGAGCACGCAATGTGTGGGATAATGAATGGTATTGCCTTACACAGTAATTTAATTCCCTATGGAGGTACGTTTTTAATATTCAGTGACTATTGTAAACCATCAATAAGGCTCGCAGCAATGATGAAACTAAAAGTAATTTATGTATTCACACATGATTCAATTGGATTAGGTGAAGATGGACCCACACATCAACCGATCGAACAATTAACAAGTCTAAGATCTATACCTAATTTAAATGTTTTTAGACCCTCAGATACAATTGAGACTTTTGAGTGTTGGCAATTAGCACTTAAAAGTAAGGATACTCCAAGTGTTATAGCATTAACTAGACAAGGAATTAATCCAGTTAGACTTATAAGTTCTTCTAAAAATGAGTCTTCTGCGGGTGCCTATGAAATTTTTAGGACTGGTGAAAATATAAGTGTTACAATTTTAGCTACTGGATCAGAAACTAGTTTGGCAAGTGAAGTGGGCCACAAATTGGCCACAGAAAATATTTATTCAAAAATCATATCAATGCCATGCCATGAATTATTTGATCAACAAAGCACAAATTATAAAAATAAAATTTTATGTGAAACAGATCTTGTTGTGTCAATAGAGGCTTCTGAGACAAATTTTTGGAGAAAATATACTGGCACAAAGGGATTAAACTTTGGGATTAACGATTTTGGAAAAAGTGCACCATATAAAGAAATTTATAATCATTTTAGATTAGATTTAGAAAGTATCATAAAAAAAATTAAAGAAAAACTATGAAAATTAAAGTTGGAATAAATGGAATGGGTAGAATAGGAAGAATGATTGTTCGATCAATTATAGAAAATGATATTAATAGTATAGAGATCAAGCATATTAATAATAGAACAAATTCTGAAACTTGTTCTGATCTATTAAAGTATGATTCAGTTCACGGAAAATTTAATGCCAAAATTAATTTTGATGAAAAATATCTGACTATTAACAAAAAAAAAATTACTTTTAGTCAGGAAACTAATTTGAATAATATTAATTGGAAAAAATATGATGTGGATTATGTTTTTGAATGCACTGGTAAATTTAATTCTAAAGACAAGCTTGAAACTCATATACATAATGGTGCAAAAAAAGTTATTGTTTCTGCTCCATGTAAAAACGCAGATAAAACTATTGTGTTTGGAGTAAATGAATCAGAATTAAAGAAAAAAGACAAAATAATATCTGCAGCATCATGCACTACAAATTGTCTAGCCCCAGTAGTTTATGTTTTAAATGAAAATTTTGAAATTGAGAAAGGTTTCATGACTACAATTCATGCTTTTACAAGTGATCAAAGAATTTTAGATAATTCTCATAAAGATCCAAGAAGAGCTCGTTCAGCTAGCCAGTCTATTGTGCCAACTTCAACCGGTGCATCAAAGGCAATCGGTGAAATTATTCCATCTCTAAAAGGTAAGTTAGAAGGAGTTGCTATGAGAGTGCCTACTCCAAATGTCTCTTTGATTGAACTTGTTTTTTGTACAAAAAAAGATTTGAGTATTGAAAAAATTAATTCAGTATTCAAAAATTTCAGTAAAAAAAATAAAGTTCTCAAAATTACACAAGAGAAGCTTGTTTCTATAGATTTTAATCATTGCTCTAGTTCCGCAATCATTGATGCAAATTTAACAAATGTGGTGGGTAAAAATATGGGTAAAATTTCTGCTTGGTATGATAATGAATGGGGTTTTTCTAATAGAATGTGTGACATAGCAAAATATCTCCACAAAATTTCTTAATGAAAAATATTAAAGATCAAGAAAATATTAGTCAAAAAAAAGTTTTATTAAGATTAGATTTAAATGTTCCATTAAAAAATGGCCTTATAACTGATGAAACAAGAATTAATAAAATTATTCCTGTTATCAATTTCTTATTAGAAAAAAAATCAAAGATTATAATAATCTCACACATCGGAAGACCAAAAGGTGAATTTAATAAAGCACTATCACTCAAACCAATTTGTGAAAATATAGAAAAAAAAATAAAGAAAAAAATTAAACTACTAGATGTTAATATTTTTAAATTAAAAAAAGAGGATTTGTTTACAAACACTAATTATGAAATTATTCTTTTAGAGAATATAAGATTTTACAAGGAGGAGGAAAAAAATGATGTATCTTTTGCAAAACATTTGGCTAGCTTTGCTGATTTATATGTTAATGACGCATTTTCTTGTTCTCATAGATCTCATGCCTCATTAAGTAAAATAACAGAATTTTTACCGTCATTTGCTGGCTTACAATTAGAAACAGAAATTAATGCCCTCAAAAAAGTTACCACAGAAATAAAAAAACCAATTACTTGCATTATCGGAGGATCAAAAATTTCAACAAAAATTGGGATAATCAATAATTTAATTCCTAAATTTGATAATATTATTATTGTTGGGGGTATGGCAAATAATATTATTAGTTTTAAAGGTAACAATATTGGTAAATCAATTAGAGAAAAAGACTGTGAATCTGCAATTAAATTAATTTTTGAAACTTTAAAAAATCACTCCTGCAAAATTACTTTTCCTGAAGACGTTCTGGTGGGAAAAAATCTAGATGATAAATCAAATATAAGAGAATTAAATGATATTAAAGATGAGGATTTAATTTTAGATATTGGACCAAAAACAATTAATAAAATTAAAAATATTATCGAGATTAGTAAAACAGTTTTGTGGAATGGTCCAGCGGGCTATTTCGAAAATCAAAATTTTGCTAACGGTAGTTACGAAATTGCTAAAGCAATCACAAAAAAAAATAAAATGCAGCAAATTTACTCTGTAGTAGGTGGAGGAGATACCATTGCATTGATAAATCAAATAAATGCTATTCAAGATTTTAACTTTGTTTCAACTGCTGGGGGAGCATTTCTAGAATATCTTGAAGGAAAAGAGCTCCCTGGTATAAAGGCTTTAAATTGAAATGTCAGAATTAAATAATATTGCATTAAAGATTTTAGAAAATGGAAAAGGAATTTTAGCAGCTGATGAAAGTACTGGAACGATGACCAAAAGGTTAGATAGCGTAAATGTTCCATCAACTCCTGAAAATAGATTATTGTTTAGGGAAATTCTGTTTAGTGCCTCAAGTATGAGTGAATGTATTGGAGGAGTAATATTATATGATGAAACGATAAAACAAGTGTCATCAAAAAAAAATAAAATTCCAGAATTAATCTCTGAAATTGGTTCTACTCCAGGTATAAAAGTTGATACTGGTGCAAAAATTCTAGCAGGTTCACCAGAAGAAAAAATTACTGAGGGCCTGGATGGATTGAGGGAAAGATTAAAAGAATACTACAAACTTGGTGCAAAATTTACAAAATGGAGAGGTGTATATAATATTACAAAGAATTTTCCAAGCAAACTATCAATACAATCTAATGCCCATGCATTAGCAAGATATTCATCACTAGTTCAAGAATGTAATATGGTTCCAATAGTTGAGCCAGAAGTATTAATGGATGGTGATCACTCTGCAAAAGATTGTTACGAAAAAACTTCTGAAGTGATCAAAAAATGTTTTGATGAACTAATTTTACACAAAGTTGACTTAAAAGGAATTATTCTTAAGCCTAACATGGTTTTGGCTGGTAATAAATCAAATGAAAAAATCTCCAAAGAAGAAGTTGCAAAATTAACTTTGAAATGTTTAAAAAATTCAGTCCCTTCTGAAGTTCCAGGAATTGCATTTTTATCTGGTGGTCAGTCTGAAATAGAAGCAACAGAAAATTTAGATTTAATAAATAAAAATAATGATACTAGCTTTGTTATGAGTTATTCTTATGGTCGAGCTCTTCAACAAAGTGCTTTAAAATTCTGGTCAAAAGATATTAAAAATATAAAGGGCACTCAAAAGGTTTTTAACCACCGAGCAAGAATGAATACATTAGCAGCTCAAGGAAAATGGTCTAAAGATCTTGAAAATTGATAAACAAAAATTTCTCTACCTTATATCACCATTAAAAATTAATAGAGATTTTTATTTTAATCTTTCAAATGTTCTCAAGCAAAAAAAAGTTAGTTTTTTTCAATTAAGACTAAAAAGAGAGAGTTTTAAAAAGAAATTGTTAATAGGAAGTAAAATAAAAAAAATTTGTAAAAAATTTGATGTAAAATTTCTTGTAAATGATGACGTTTGTCTAGCAAAAAAATTAAATGCTGATGGTTGTCACTTGGGCCAAAACGATATGAGTGTAACTGAAGCTAGAAAAATAATAGGAAATAAAATAATAGGCATTACTTGTCATAACTCAATTATATTAGCTAAAAAAGGATTAAAACAAAGAGTAAGTTACCTAGCTTTTGGGGCTTTTAATAATTCGACAACAAAAAAAATTAAATACAAGGCTTCGATAAATTTGCTAAAAAAAGTAAGAAAGATAACAAAAACTCCAATAGTCGCTATTGGAGGTATTAATTCTAAAAATTATAAGAAACTTCTATTGAATAAAGCAAACTTTTTAGCTATTTCAGGCTACATTTGGAAAAATAAAAAACTAAAACCAATTGACGCTATTAAAAAATTAAAATGAAAATTAACGCCGGAGAAATAAGAGTTGGTATGCTTTTAGAGTATAAGGATGATTTGTGGATGGTTCTCAAAACCCAACACGTAAAACCTGGTAAAGGTGGAGCATTTGCTCAAATTGAAATGAAAAGTGTAAATAAAAAAACCAAATTAAATGAAAGATTTAGATCAAGTGAAACTGTAGAAAAAGCTTCTCTAGAGGAAAACAAATATAATTTTTTATATGAAGATGAAAATAGTTATTTTTTTATGGAACCTAAATCATTTGAACAAATAGAGCTAAAAAAAGATATTATAGGAGAAAAAGGTAAATTACTTAGTGAAAATTTAGAAGTTTCAATTAATTTTTACAATGAATTACCAATATCAGTTGATTTGCCAAATCAAGTCACATGTAAAATAGAAACAACTGATGTGGCATTAAAAGGTCAAACAGTTTCTTCTTCTTATAAACCTGCAACTTTAGATAATGGTTTAAATATTCAAGTACCTCCCTTTATTGAGGCTGGAGATGAAGTAATAGTCGACACTCGAAATTTAGAATATGTAAAAAAAATTTAGTTTATGAATTCAATTTCTGCCAATTTAAATATTATGATTAAAGCTAGTGAAAAAGCCTCAAAAGTTTTAATTAGAGACTTTGGAGAAATAGAAAAATTACAAGTTTCTAAAAAGGGTCCTAGTGATTTTGTTACAAATTCAGACTTAAAAACTGAAAAAATTATAATAGAAGAATTAAAAAAAGCTAAACCTAATTATTCAATAATTAGTGAGGAAAAAGGAATTGAAGTCAATAGAGATAAGGAAAATACTTGGATAATTGATCCTATTGATGGCACTATAAATTTTTTACATGGTATCCCCCACTTTGCAATATCTATAGCTCTTAAATCAAATAACGAGATAGTTTCTGGATTAATTTTTGACCCAATTAAAAATGAATTATTTTTTGCAGAAAAAAATAATGGTGCTTATTATAATAATCAAAGAATAAGAGTTTCAAAAAGAAATAAAATTAATGATTGTTTGTTCGTAACTGGAGGTAAAATAAAGATTGAACCTAATTTTACATACAGACGATCAGGATGTGCTGCTCTTGATATGGCTTATGTGGCTTCTGGAAGATACGATGGTTATTTTCAAAACAATTTGAAAATTTGGGATATAGCTGCAGGTATAGTTTTAATCAAAGAAGCTGGGGGGTTAATTAATGATATTGACGTCACAAAAATAGAAAATATAAAAGTAATAGCCTCTAGTGAAGATATTAATGCAAAATTTAGAGAAAAAATTGATAACTTTTAATTGTTTTAGAACAATGTTTTGCTATAAGTCTCGTCATGAAAAAAAAAATTCATCCTAACTATCATAATATAAAAGTCGAAATGACTGATGGCACTCAATTCGAAACAAAATCGACTTGGGGTAAAGAAGGTGAAATTCTAAAGTTAGAAATTGATCCTAAATCGCATTCAGCATGGACAGGTGGTAAACAGAAACTAATGGATAAAGGAAGAATAAGTAAATTTAACAAAAAGTTCCAGAACTTTAAATCAAACAAAAATAATTAGATGTCGAATGCACCTTTAATGCCAATGGCAACAGCCGTATGGCTTGTAGAAAACACAACTCTTACATTTAAACAAATTGCAGATTTTTGTAAACTTCACGAAGTAGAGGTTCAAGGTATTGCTGACGGGGAAGTTGCAAAAGGAATTAAAGCTTATAACCCAATAATTTCCGGTCAACTTTCAAGAGAAGAAATAGAATTATCTTCTAAAGATACAAATAGGCCGTTAGAAATTAAAAGTATCGATATTGAAATTTCTAATGATGATAAAAAAATAAAAAAATATGTTCCTTTGTCCAAAAGACAAGATAAACCAGACTCAGCTTTATGGTTAATTAAACAACATGAAATTTTAAAAGACTCTCAAATTGCTAGACTTGTTGGTATAACAAAAAATTCCGTTACATCAATTAGAAATAAGAGTTACTGGAATTATAATAACCTCTCTCCTAAAGATCCTGTCGCACTAAATCTATTTTCGCAAAAAGATTTGATTGAAGCTATTCAAAAAGCTGAAAGAAGAATTAAAAGAGAAAAAAAAGAAAAAGATAAACAGAAACAAATGTAAATAAATAATTATGAATAATAATATTAATAGACATAAAATTATAAAAATGATAATTATTCGTTTTTTTGGAGGTAATTATTAAAATAGAAGTTAAAGATAATAATGTGGAACAAGCTTTGAGAGTTTTAAAAAGAAAACTTCAAAGAGATGGTTTTTTCAAAGTAATTAAACTTAAAAATACCTATGAAAAGCCATCAGAAAAGAAAAAAAGAATTCTTCAAGAAAATATTAAAAGAGTAAAAAAATTAAACAAACTTAAGAATAGGTTTTAATTAATACCGCGGGGTGGAGCAGTCTGGTAGCTCGTCAGGCTCATAACCTGAAGGTCGGCGGTTCAAATCCGTCCCCCGCAACCAATTTTTATAATTTAAATCTCGATTTTTTTGAGTCTTTAAGAAACCCTTGAACTGTATTAGTTGTTAATTCATCAAAAGATTTTCCAAACTTTTCTATTTTTTCAATAATATTTGGAGGAACGGTTATTATATGACATTTAAGTTGCTTAGCTTGAATATAATTATATGGCTCTCTTGTACTTGCCCAAAGAATTTCAACATTTCTAAACTTTTTTGAAACCTTAATACTTTTTTTAAATTCTGGGATCGGATCTTTTCCCACATCTGCCATTCTGCCAGCAAATATTGATATTATCACTTTAGTTTTCTTATCAATATTTTTCAAAATTTTAATAGCTTGCTTTGCTGTATACACAGCAGTTATGTTAAGTTTAATTTTTTTTTCATTTAAAGTTTTTATAACTTTCCCCATAAATTTTCCTTTTGAATTTACAATTGGGACTTTTACAAAAATATTTTTTCCTAATCTATTTATTTTTACACCTTGAGAAATCATAGTTTCAGTATCATCAGCAAATACTTCACATGATACTGGTTTATTTGTAACTTTAAGGATGTTTTTTGAATAATTGAAATAATTTTTAGCCCCAGCTTTTCTCATTAAACTAGGATTAGTTGTAAAACCTTTTACAATTTTTTTTTTATCAAATTTTTTTATAAGTTTAATATCAGCAATATCGCAAAAAATCTTGGTCAAATTATAAACTCTTTACTATTTCCTCAGTCATTTTTTTAGCATCTGCAAATAACATCAAAGTATTGTCTCTATAAAATAAATCATTATCAATACCTGCATAGCCAGGCGATAAACTTCTTTTGACAAATAAAACTGACTTACTTTTTTCAACATCTAAGACTGGCATTCCATAAATGGGACTCTGAGGATCTGATTTTGCTACAGGATTTGTAACATCATTAGCGCCTATTACATATGCTACATCACAATTTGCGAAATCATTATTGATCTCCTCTAATTCAAATACTTCGTCGTATGGTACATTGGCTTCAGCTAGTAGTACATTCATATGACCCGGCATTCTTCCTGCAACTGGATGAATTGCATAAGAAACTTTTACTCCATTTTTTTTTAATGCATCAACCATTTCTCTTAAAGCATGTTGAGCTTGGGCTACCGCCATTCCATATCCTGGAACAATTATAACTGAAGAAGCATTTTTCATTAAAAAAGCAGCATCATCTGCATTTCCATTTTTCACAGGTTTTTTTTCTTTGCTTTGTAAATTAGAAGCTTGGTCAGTTGCACCCCAGCCTCCTAATATTACATTAAAAAAAGATCTATTCATTCCTTTACACATTATATAAGAAAGAATTGCACCTGAAGAACCCACTAAAGCACCTGTTATTATTAGAGCAGTATTTTCAAGAGTGAAACCTATTCCGGCTGCAGCCCATCCCGAGTATGAATTAAGCATTGAAATTACAACTGGCATATCTGCTCCACCAATCGGAATAATCAACAACACACCTAAAATAAAAGATATAACAACTAATGACCAAAAAATATTAGATGACTGAGATTTGCATAAATAATAAATTAAAAATATTATTATTATTCCTAAAATTAAGTTTATAAAATGTTGACCTTTAAATGTAATTGGAGCTCCAGACATTATCCCTCTCAGCTTTAAAAATGCAATTATTGAACCTGAAAATGTTACCGCGCCTATGGCTGCCCCAAGAGACATTTCAATTAAACTAGCAAGTTTTATGTTACCAATAATTCCTAGACCAAACGCCTCTGGTTTTAAAAAAGCAGATATAGCTACAAAAACAGCTGCTAGACCAACTAAACTATGAAAACCAGCCACGAGTTCTGGCATTGCTGTCATTGGAATCCTAAATGCTATGAAAGCTCCCATTGAACCTCCAATAATTAAAAAAATTAAAACATAAATAAATCCTGTTCCAAAATTTCCTACTGACAAAAAAGTTACAACTATAGCAATGACCATTCCTGCAATACCAAAATAGTTTCCTTGTCTAGATGTCTCAGGAGAGGATAATCCACGTAAAGCTAATATAAATAGTATCCCAGAAATTAAGTAGAATAGAGCTGAAAGATTAGCTGACATAATTTATTTTTTCTTTTTTTTATACATTTGCAACATTCTTTGAGTTACTAGGAAACCACCAAAGATATTTACTGCTGCTAAAATTATTCCTAAAAAACCAAATATATTTGATGTTTCAAAAATATTCTCAGATGCTCCAGCTAAAGATGCTATGATAGCTCCAACAATAATTACTGAGGAAATTGCATTAGTGACTGACATTAGAGGTGTGTGTAATGAAGGTGTAACACTCCATACCACATAATACCCAACAAAAATTGATAGTATAAATATACTTAATCTAAATATAAAAGGATCTATTTCCATTATTTTACTCTTGTTTTTTCTATTATTTCATCATCTGAATTAATTTCAAAAGTTTTTTTTTCTTTATTAAATAGATTATTTACAAAATTAAACATATTTTTTGCGTAAAGATTTGACGCTGAAACTGGTAATTTATTTAAAATATTTTTTTCTCCCATTATTTTTACTCCATTATTATCAATTATTTCATCAACTTTAGTCAATTCTGAATTTCCTCCTTGAGCGGCTGCTAAATCATAAATTACTGAACCACTTTGCATTTTATCAATCATATCTTTTTTAATTATAACTGGTGCCTTTTTACCTGGAATTAATGCTGTACATATAACAATATCAATTTTTTTTAATGTTTCTCTTAATAAATCCTCTTGTTTTTTTTTAAAATCCTCAGAGGTTTCTTTAGCGTAACCACCTGATGTTTCTAAATTTTCTGATCCTTCAACAGTTAAAAATTTTCCACCTAAGCTTTCTACCTGCTCTTTTGAAGCTGATCTTACATCTGTAGCGTAAACAATTGCACCCATTCTTTTTGCGGTCGCTATAGCTTGGAGACCAGCTACACCAGCTCCAACAACTAAGACTTTTGCAGCAGAAATTGTACCCGCAGCGGTCATCATCATTGGAATAGCTTTTTGAAAATACGCAAAAGAGTCTATTACTGCTTTGTATCCTGCTAAATTTGCTTGTGAAGATAAGATATCCATT
>CACGZG010000007.1 GCA_902577525.1 uncultured Pelagibacteraceae bacterium
TTATCTCCTCAGGTACTAGTTTGGTACTAGTAATCCTACAAAATCCCATATTATTTTTGGTACCTTGTCTGTTTGGACAAAATATATTTTCGATAGTTATTATAAATTTCTAAAAAATCTTTTTTGGTTTTTTTTTCATATAAATCAGTAATTCCTACTCTATCATAACCTCTTGCAACTGGTTTTATAAATTTATTGTCTATCATCGATCTCGTCGTTGTATGAGATTTACCCAAAATTTTACTTACATTGTTCAAATTACAAAGATGAGTTGGTTTTTCGAAGTAATCAATTTTTTTTAGCGATTTTAATTCCTTAAGTGTTATTTTTTTATAAAATTTAGATAAACCTTTTTCACCAGTACCAGGCCCTATTCCAACTGATTTAATCAACCCCTCTTCTTCGCACAAATTGAAATAAGCTGTTATATCTTTTCCAAAAGCATTTATCATAATTTCACTTCTAGTTTGGAGATTATCTCTATTGAATAAATCTATACCTGAAATTTTTGTAAAAGTTTTTTTATTTAATGGTTTAAAGTAATAAACTCTAGCACATATCTTATTATCTTTAATTCCTTTTTGTTTTTCTTTACTTTTACCGATACCTATTGCGTATGGTTTAATTTTTCCTGAATTAATAAGATTTATAACTGGTGTAGCACCATATTGAGGAAACTCTTTTGATTTAAAAATACTTTTGTAAAGATTTGATTTATTATAAAGACCTTTTGTATCAAGAATATCAACACCAAGAATTCTTTTTAACTTTTCTTCTGAAATATTTTCATAGTACTTTCCATCACTTGAAGATACTCCTATACTATTACCCATAAGTTTTATCTTCTTCTTATCTATAAGTGTTTGGATAATTCTTAAATCTACTTTAAACTTCGTGCTAATTTCAGTTTTAGTAACATAGTCTTTGGTATCTAAAAATGTAACATTAAGTAGTTTACATAAAGTTTTTTCATCATAATCCTGATACAATGGTATAGGTTTCATTATACCTGTTCCAAAATACATTTGATCTGGTTTGATATTTCTCTCTATAATTTTTTTAAAAGATTGATAATGCTTTTTAAATTTTTTAGCTAAATCATGAGCAGACTTCAATTTACCTTTTGAGTAAACAGTTGCGTCCTGTTCTTTCCAATCAAAACCTAATTTTTCTAATTGATCTACTTGAAAAGGAAATAATTCTTTACGTCTGTATCTTAATCTTACAACAGTAATCCATTTTCTTAACTCATCAAATTCTTTATGAGAATAGGTTACTTTTAAATGCCCATGAACATCTTTGAATTTTTTTAAATAACCAACCATTTCATCCCATTTAAGCCTTAGATCTTCTATTATGTTTGATTGAATTGAGTTAGTTAAAAGTTTTTTAGTAATCTCAGGATGGTTAGTATCAAAAATTCCTTCTAATTCTTTTTTGGTTCTTTCAGCAAAACCTTTACCTCGAGTTTCGTTTATTAAGATATCTGAAATTAATTGTGCTACTTCACTGTCATGTTCTTTAAGAGATTTGAATAAAAAAACTATTTTCTTAAAATTTGTTCTTTCTATTGCTTTTTGCAACGTCTCATTTTTTTTTCTCTCTATAAACAAAGGAACTAGAATATACCCGAATTCTTTTTTATTATTTTTATCTCTAGGTTTTCTTAAAGCTCTTCCAATAGCCTGCACAATATCAATTTCACTACTTTTATTATCTATAAAGGCAACCATATCTACAGAGGGAACATTTACCCCCTCTATTAAACATCTTGCATTAGATACAATTGATTTTTGACTTTCTTTGAATTGGTCCATAATCAAATCTCTTTTTCTCATACGCATGGATCCAGTAACTGATGATGTAAAAAAATCTTTTAAGTAATATTTAATACTGTCAGGCTGATCACCATCAGTAAATTGTTTTGCACGTGAAATTCCAGAATGAAAACTAAAAATTTTTTTAAGCTTATGTTTTTTTACAGCTTTCTTAATAGCTATAAGTAAAGCTAAATAATCAGATTTTAACTTCATGCCCTTAACATGTGTTGAAGATATTTTTCTTTTTTCAAATTCTACTTCTTCTGAAAAAACTTCAGATATGATTAATTTAGGTTTTGCTATAGCTTTATATTTATTTGCTGCTTCGAAAAAACTAATATCAGTAACCACTTTTCCATAAATTTCAGATTTATCCATTGATATCATTGTATTTGCATCGCCAAATTTATTTTTCTTTTTATAATTGTGTACTCTTCTTGTGGCTGTCATGAATAATCTTTTTTTAATAGGAATATTTTCATCCTTAAGTGCAAAAGAAAAATTTGATTTAACTGATTGATTTAAAACTGCTGTTCGATGAGCTTCATCAAAAACTGCAAAATCGATATTCTTTTTTTTTGTAAAGATTCCTTTTAAAATTTTTGATGACTGATATGTCGAAAAAATAATTTTGTTAACACTTGGTTTCTTTTTTAACCATTCTTTTAAGTTGTTTTTATCACTGAAAAACTCCATTGATAAATCAGATTTTCTTACTTTTACACAATCTTCATCTTTAGTTATATCTTTTGATGAGCATAACTGAAATGTCATCACAGGATTATTGTTTGGTATTTGAGATAACCATGCCGCTCTAATTTGTTTTACTAGAGCAATTGATGGAACTAGAACCAAGCTGATCTTAGGTTTGATTTTTTTGTAAACCCAATAACCAACTTCAGTTTTTCCTGTTCCACAAGCCATTATGCATGTTGCTCTAGGCTTTTTTTTTAATTCATTGTAAAGATCGTTCACTGCTTTCTCTTGGAATTTATCTGGTATATGAAATTTATTTTTTATTTCTTTTTTTCTTAAAAAATCTGAAACTTTTTTAAAATCTTCTTGATTAAGATCTATAAAATCATTCAATAAAAAAGATAATGTTTTTGGTTGTCGCTCATAACTTTTGGGTAATAAAGTTGTGTTAGCAAATAAGTGTCTAATATCAGCGTAATAGCTAACCCCGATAAATGATGAAAGACCATTTTTTCCCTGCCACTTAAGTTTCTGGTCTACTTTTCTAAATTTTACTTGGTAAGTTGCGTATCTGTCATCCTTAGTTATATAAACTCCATCATACCCATCATCATTAGGGTCAAGATTTAATTCTTTTAATATTTTAAATGGAACATATCCTTGAGGGTATACTTCTTTAATTTGAAATTGATTATTTGTAATTAAAAGAGCTTCTATAAAAATCTCAAAAATGTCCCCTTTTGTTTTTTCAATACCACGATTGTTGTAACTTGGTGTATTAAGAATTCTATTTCTTAGATCTTCAAAATTTAAAATATTGTCAAAAATTCCAGAATTGATAATTTCAATTGAATTCTTATTTTTAGATCCCATATCAAGATAATATCTCTTTAGGTACTAGTTTAGTACTAGTTTGAACAAATTATTTTAATCTTATTTTCTAATCTAAATTGAAAGCTAAATTAAAGTTATGAGATTTTATAGGATGTTTTAGATTACCTTGGACTGTTATGGACTGACTTTAACTTCTATCTATCGGCTTTTAAGTCCTTTGTGTCTACCAATTTCACCACGAGGGCATTTGTGAATTTCATGAGTATTTATGCTAATATTTATAATTGAACAAGACGAATAAGTAAATTTTTTTTATTTTATCTCTCTATGTGCAAGTCTGGTGCAAGTTATCCTATAAAGTCCTAGGGGATGTACGATCCTTGATACAAATTGTCTATTTCTTCACCTATTTTTTTATCTATCTCAAGATTTGATTTTTTAAATTCATCAACTAATTTAAATATATCCTCTTCACTATTTTTATTTTTTTTAATGTATGCTTCAATATCTTCATTAAATTCATCAAGATCATTCACACAAACATTCCAATCAAAGTTTTTATCAACATCTTTTTTTCCTTTAAGTATATCAGTACTTTTAAGGCCATCAGAATTAGTTCATTCGCCACTAAATCTTTTTTTAAATAAAGATCTAATAGCTTCCACGTGTAAATTTAATTCATCTGTCATTCTTTATAAATATTATATTTTTTTATCTCTTTCATCTATAGCACAAATTAAATCAATAACAAAATTCCTATCTAGTTTGGTACAATCATCATTTTCTTCCTCTATGTAATTTACGGGGTGAAAACTTTTATCAGATTTATCAAACCAGTAACTAACACAACACTCTTCTTCGCGACGATGCTTTAAAGCAAACGCAGTAAATTCATGTTCTTTAAATTCTTTAGTTAATGAGTCTTTATGAACAAATATCGCAAAACTTAACCTTTCTTTAATTGGTTCTCCTTTATCATTTTCAGCATATCCATCAAAAATTATTTTCACTCCAAATGGAGCTTCACCAGTATTATCACCAGGTATTAGGTTACCGGTATCATTCATTGACGAGATATAATGTTTAAGCCAATTTTCAAGAATATGGGGATATTTTTCTACGTTTTTCATAAAATAAAAATTATTTAATTTAATCCAAATCTTCAAACATTAAGTAAGCCTACTTGAATCCCATGCACTCTGAAGCTCTGACATAAGATCCCAATCCTCAGTTTCAATTATTTTTTCATCTTTAGTATCACTGGAAGCTGCAAAATCATCCTCAGAAGGAATGTATTTTTCTTTTTTAATTTTTCTTTCATAAAAAGTTCTATCAGCTGTCCATCCTGTTTTTATATCAAAATCAAAATCTTGTCTTTTGCCTTTATAATCTATTGAATATATCGGTAATTCTAATTTTGTTTTTTCATATACCCATAAAGAATGATGATCAAAATCTAATTGTGCAGCAACTATATTAAAATCTCTTAACGAGTAGTTATCATCAACTTCTATAGTAGTATGAGCTGTAACTTCTTTACAATGCATAGTTAAAATATCTGCAAATTTATAACTATTGGTATTTTTAAAAAATTTATCGTTATCCAATATTTCATTATTATGTTTCTCGACATCCCATCTTGCTCTTATAATATAGTTTAAATCTATATTTTCTAAAGCATGATACTCTTTAAGCGCATCATCATAGCTATCAGAACCTATCTCCGATTCACTTATCTCATAAATTTTATCACTTGATAATTTCACTGGTTTATCATCTTCCAGTACTTGTACCGAAGGTTCTTCATCTATAGTTAATCCACGACCTAGCCAAATACATTTTTTTTCATGATTAGTTAAAAAAGTTTCAAAGTCGAAATCTTCATTTATTTTATCTTTCTCTTTTTCAAAATTTGCTTTGAAATTATCATTATAATATCTAACATAAACAGATTGTCCTACAGCATGGTTCTCATTTTGTTTAGCCCTAATCTTAAATGTTAATTTTTTAGTCATCTTTAATTTATTTTACTTCCTCAAAATAATATCTTTCCTGCTCAGGTCCATTGTTGTAATAGCTTTCATCAGGCTCATCACCAGTTAATTCTGAAATAGTATCACTGGAAAAACCACACATCTCATTAGCGGACTCAAATATAGATCTATCAATATTTTCAATAACCTTTAACCATTTTTCTGGGTTATCATTATAAATTTTATCATCATCTGCAATTTCAGAAAATTGATCATAATTACATACGGCTTCCCAATTCTTTTGTATCGATAAGTCAATTGTCATAGAGTGTCTTCTTGATCCACCATTTTTAAAAATTTCTTCAAAAACAAATTTTATTTTTTTCATTTTAAAATTCTCTTAATTTAATTAATTTTAAAATATCTGGATCATTCTTAAGGGATTTATCTAAGTATTTGTAAGCAATTGTATCATTCTTTATAGCCTCTATAACAATTTCTTTATCTTTTAACATATTTTGGTCTGCAGAATATAATGTGCTTCCACAATTCCTTACTATATCCAATATTTTTTTTTTGTTATCTTTATTTTGATCACTATTTAAATTTCCTGAAATAGTAATTTTATCTAATTCCCTTTTCCATACCTCATAATGAATAAATTTTTCTGTAAAATAATTAAGATCTGTATCTTCGTCATTTTTCCAAAGATGATAATCTTTTAAAATCTCTAGGTAAATTTTACTTTCTTCTGCATTATTAATCATCAAATCATCACTCATATAATCCATCAGACCCTCCCAAGTAGTAGCAGTTTCTTCCATCAGAACTTTAATTTCATATTTGATATCATCATCAGATAAATCATTTTGTTTATTGTTTTCATTATCAAATGTAAGATTATCTAAGCTATCATAAAAATAATCATCTTTTAATTGACGTTCTTCTCTTCCGAATGGATGTGTTGGTCCAGAAACTTCCTTTTCTAATTCGCTCCAATATCCTTCATAAAAATTTTTCCATTTTTCTGTTGCAGTTTTAGAAAAAATATTATTTTCGATTAATGATCTAATTTGATTTTCTATACTTGAATCAACTTCGTTTATTTTATCATTTGCCTCTTTTATATTTTGAAAAACCCTGTCAGTAAATTTTGATGTTGAAGCTGTCATTGTTAATTTATTCCTCAACCTTTATTGGAGTTTGGTGATACTCCTCTGTTTCAAAACTATAATTTAAGTCATCAGCTATAGTATCAAGTGGAACCATATCATTTAGCATATTTTCAACTTTTGAAATTTCATTATCATCTACTCCATTATGAAAAATCATACTTAAACTGCTTCCTCCACCAGTTGATCCTGCCCATAAATAATCAATATCTAAATCTAATTTATTCTCAATATTTCTGATATTATAAAAATTATTATAATCTTCATTATTATAAAAACTCTTTTCATTTTTGTCTTTGGAAATTGGTGTTAAGGAATTAATTGAACTGTTTATCAAATTTTGTATTTCCGATATGTCATTGCAATCTTTAAATATTTTAACCTCATTAGAGTCAATAAATTCACGATCTATTCTTCCCCAATCTCTTTGAAAACTTATCCATTTATTATGCTTTGCATCTTTATATTTATCATCTTTATGATATTCGGGATGAAGATCTATTAATGTTTCAACGACTAAATGTTGGGCTGGAATAATTTTAAATTTCATAAATTATAATACGTTCTTTTTGTGTATATCATTTGATCTTTGAGTTAATGACTATAAAATATTCATCAATTACTTTGTCGTGGCCATCTTTATCAACTTCTAAATTTAAATAATTAATATACCAATGATTACCATCACAATATTCTTTTTTGTTTTCAAGATCTCCTATCCCTTCAAGGTCATTTTTAACAACAAATGAACCATCCGGTATATTTCCTTCCTGATTGAAAAAACCCCAAGATTTTCCTAAAGTTATTGGATTTAGTGATGAGACTCCTTTTGATAATTGATTACAAAATTTATCAGTGAATAATTTCCACATTTTTGATGAAGGATCCCACAAATCATCATACGAAATTGGTAATTCAGTGTCACCATCTTGTTTCCCCCAAAAATAAAATTTTTTATCTTTAAGTTCGATACATGTCTCCACAGTCTCTGACTGATCGGGATTATAGGGAGTTATGTACTCTGACTTACAATTCTCAGGAATATATCCTATTACAAGACGTTGAAGACTAGTCATTATTTTCTTCTTTATTGTTATATGATGATCCTGGATCATTCAATATTTCTTCAACAAAATCTAATGCCATTTTAAAATCTGGGCTGTAATGATTAAGAAAATAATTATCATCTTCACCAATAACATTTAATACACCAAAATGAATTGCAAAAGATTTAATTACACTTTTTGTTATAACTTTATGGTCTAAACATAATTTTTTAATTGTTAAATTAGTTGTTAAGATTCTGTCATTTATATACATAGTTTCATCATTTTTTGTATTGTTAAATTCTTCGACAATTTTTTTAGGATCTATTTTTTTTATTCCAAAAAAGTCTAGTGTTTTTGAAATCAATACTGCTGATTGATGAATATAATTCTCTTTGTTAAATTTTTTTAATTCTAGATCTGGTTTATCATTGACAAGATTAGGTAAATTTTTTTTTACAATTTTTTCAACTATGTCTTGATTTATTTTTATCCACTCCAAAGAACGATCTTGCCACCAACCGCCACCTGTAATTCCAAAATGGTCACTATTTTCAAGTGCTAAATTGATAATTTCTTTATCATCAGCCAATTTTGCTTTTGATCGTGATAAGCTATCTAAAACATTTACTCCTTTTTCATTTATCATTAATGATTTAATAAAATCTTTGTCTTCGTATAATGTTTTATCTGCATAATCAAATGCATCAATACTTCCATCTAAAGCTGCTTTAACAATTTCTTTATCCTTTTTAAAATTTTCAGCAACGCATTGAAGTGCACTTTGCAGTCCTAAAGTGCTTACAGCTTTTAAAACAATCTCTCGGTCATTTTTAAAACTTTCATCAAGATATTCAATTGCTGTTCCATCTCGTTTGACTGCTTCTATAACAATATCCCTATCTTTTTTTAAATCTGGGTGAGCATATTCAATTGCTGTTCCATTTTGTTTGACTGCTTCTATAACAATATCCCTATCCTTTTTTAAATTTTCATCTGCATGTTGAAGTGCCCATCCACTATTTTTTACTGCAACTAAAACAATTTCTTTATCCTTTTTTAAAGTATCATGCGCATCCCCAAGAGCATCACCATTGTTCTTACAAGCTGCAAGCACAATTTCTTTATCTTTTTTTAAATTTTCATCTGCACGATTTAAACAAATGCCATCTTTCGTAACGGCAATTAAAATTAGATCTCTATCTTTATAAAATTTTTTGTCAGCATTCTGTAAGCCCCCCATACCAGATGTTTTAATAGCTTCTAAAACAACATCCCTATCTTTTTTGAATTCTTCAGACAATGTTTCTAGTGCAAAACCATCTTCTTTTACAATTTCTAAAGCTTCTTTTTTATCCATTATGAAATTAAGATCTCACTAATATTGGTGCACCTAACACATTACCTTCACCATATTGTGATTTAGCCATGTTTAAAGCTGCATGAACATCGGGTGCTTGAATGTTAATATCTACTATTCTGCCACCATGAAGTCTTACTCTTACTCTGAATGTTTTCATACTTTATTGTAACATTTTCTTTTAGATTAGTAAGATTAATTTTATCTATTAATTAATTCGAATAATTCTTTATCTTCCTCAAATTTTTTACTTGATGAAATTTTAGTGTTTTCTAAAACATTAAAATAACCATAAATATAAATACCACTGGTCAAAAGATTAATAGGTAACCAAAGTTCTTTTTCTAGATGAATTGGAAATACTGGATTAAATAAAATTAAAATTAAGGAAAAAATTATTATTGTTTCGTTTATTCCTTTTGCTGATTTAAATCCATAAAATATAATTGTTCCTGAGGAAAAACAAATTATCATTTTAACAAACGCGTCAAATCCTGGTGCAAAAGTAACTAAATTAGAAATAATTAATAATCCTGCAGGAATAAAAAGAAATAATGCTAAGGTATTTTTGTTTTTAATCATATTTATTATTAAATTGTTAAGTTATGTTTAATTAATTTTGGTGTCCAATAACGCCTACCTGATGCAGTAACTCTCATATGCTGAATAGTACCATTTTTTAACCATCTACCTCTTTTTGGAGGTTTGGGCTTTTTAACACGTATTGGTTTATAGACAGGTCTCTTTTTTATCTTGAACTTAAAAGGTTTATATTTTTTTATTTTAAAAGGTCTAAATGTTTTCATAACCTAAATATAAGCTAATTATGAAATAATGTTAGTGAAGTCATTATTGATCTATTTCACTAATTATTTTAAGATAAATCATGTCTAAAGATTACGATAGATATAATAAATTTTGTGAAAACTACGATATGCATGCTGATGGCATTGAGGAGGAAGTAATTGAGTTTTTAAAAAGTAAATTTCCTAAGGCATACGATGGAGCAAAAAAAGACCTAATGGATGAAAATGGAGGTGACGAGGAAGAAATGCCTAGTCCTGGATCGATATTTGCACATCTTTCAAATGATGAGGATGATAAATTTTATTCTTCTGTGGAAAATTGGTTTAAAGAAAATTATCCTGGAGATGAGTTAAAATAATTAATCAATATTTTTATAGAGCTTTTGGATCATTTAAAAAAGTATAGTCAGAAAAACTTT
Source organism: uncultured Pelagibacteraceae bacterium (assembly GCA_902577525.1). Lineage (GTDB taxonomy): Bacteria > Pseudomonadota > Alphaproteobacteria > Pelagibacterales > Pelagibacteraceae > Pelagibacter. The sequence goes on from CACGZG010000007.1 coordinate 10,127, forward strand.
CTTTATACTCTTTGTAAATTAAATTCTCAAATTGTCCCAAGGTAATCGTAGAGTCACCATCTCTATGATAAAAATTGATAAATAAATCATTAAGATTAACACTTTCTTTTCCTAATAATTTATATCTTTCAAAAGAAATTTTCTGCCATTTTTTGGGAGTTGTATTTTTATTATTATTAGTACTGGTTAATTTTTGAATATGAGAACTTAGTCTTTGTTTAATATTTGATAAAGTTTTACCAATATAAAAATATTTTAAATATTTATCAACAATTACATATATACCCTCAGAATTAGTTGTTAAATTTAAAAGATTGTTTTCATTAATCTTTAATTTAAAATTTGAAAATTCTTTGTTTGGTCTAAAGTAAAATGTTTTACCAATTTTAATTTTGTTAAAACTACCATCCCAGTTTTCTACAAATTTTGGTGGGTAATAATCTACGATATTAGTAATTGGTATAAATTTATCTAAGTTCTTTTTCATATTTAATTGAGTTTTCATATTTTAAATATAATACAAATTACAAATATTGTTAGTGAAGTCCTTGTTGATCTATTTCACTAAAATAAACTGATTAAATTAGGTAGCAAATCAATAATTTTCTTTTTATCATTTAGATATATTTTAAGTAATTTTTTATCTAAATAATATGGTAAATATTTTCCAAAGGCGTTTCCATTTCGAACTTTTTCCTCTGGAAATTTTTTCAAAATTAGTTTTTCAAATTCTTTTTTTACTTTAGAGGAGACAGGTATAAAGTTAATTGTAAAATATGTTCCAGACTTAGGGGGCATACGTATTTGTATTTGTAATATTTTAGAAAAAATAGGTATGGGGATTAACAAGCAGGGATCCATAGGTGTTAAGATTATTGGCTCGCTTATATTAATTGTTGGATAAAAATGTAGAAGATCCTCTTTTAAATCGTTTAATTTAGTTAAGATCTTATTGTCTCTAATTTGATTTTTATATATTTTTGTATACTCACCTGTATGAACATGAAGTTGCCTTTCTTGATCAATACCCGGTAAATCTATAAAATTTTTGTCTCTTAGATGAGAATGTGGACGTATCAAACTATGACCATGACCAAATACTTCATTTGTTAAATTTTCTTTACCATAAACCCATTTAATTAGAGTTGACTCAACACTGAAAGCTTCTTTTTCAGTTTCATATCTTCCAATTATTCTTGTAATTAATTTAAAACCAGTTTTTTCAATTTCTTTAATCTTTATTCCTTTTTGCTTTTCTTCTCCTGGTTTATGATCAAAATTTCTAAAACCTTGCCCTTTACCTACATAAAATATCTCATAATTGCGTGGATCAATTAAAACATAAACAAAATATTTCAATAACTCATCTTTATTTTTACCTGTCATTTTTAATCATCCTTAAATATTTATTCACCTTTTTTACGGAACAAATAACTTTGATCTGTCATTATCTTGTTAAATTAATTAGATTTTTGTTAAAATAATTAATTGAACTACTAAAATTATTACAGGAACAATAGTTCTTATAAGTTCCATAGTGTGATTTACTTCATCAAGTTTTCTCTCTAGTTTTGATCTATTGTTTTTCATTTAATGTACCTTTCTTTTTATAACATATGCAAATATCTAATTTGTTTAACCATCTCTAAGTCATTGAAGTTTGCAATTGTAATTAATCGATCCCCCTCGTCTAAATCAATTTTTTTCCTTTGCTCAGGGTTAATTGATATATTATTAATTTTTCTTCTTGCAGTTGCTTTTTCGAAATCATAATCAATAATACCAATCAACACCTCATTTTTATTTTGAAAGTATTTTTCGAGCTCACAAAAGGTCGTTGATAATGATTCATCCAACAATGTATGAGATTTTAACATATGGACTCTTTTAAATAAGAGATTTATCAAATCTGTATGCTTCAAATCAAATGTTGCTGCAGCAATATATTTACTAATAATTGAGTTTATTTCTACTATATCATTTCCAATAAACGGACTGTAATATTTATATTTAAAATCCTCTAATATCTTCTTTGTACGATAACCGTTTATCTCAGTGATCATTGATTGATTATTTTCAGAGTAATAATCTCTTATTCTTGAAAATCCCACAAAGTTATTAATCATAGCATGATCTTCTACAGGATTTTCTCTAAATTTTTGAATTTGCTGATTAGATTCATTTAATAAAACAATACAATTACTTTTCTTTATTTCCTCATCAATGCCATATGTTTCATAGGTGCTATAATGGATGTTTTCAGAAAATTTATCCAAATTTTTTTGGATAGGATTTATTTTGATTTCATCTTGGAAATTTTTTCTTTTTGCCTCAATATTATCGAATTCTTTGAAAATTTTTGTTTTACAATCTATTACCTCTGCTTTTGAAATTTCTAAAAATTCAATTTTTTGAGTATCGTATTTCTTTAAGATGATTATAATTTCATCATTTTCACTCAAAATATCATTTAATTTCTTTTTTAGTTTTGCTTCAGAACGTGCTGCCCATTTGGTGTAAAAACAATATTCTTTTTCATCCAAATTTTTTTTTAAATCTTTCTTTTTTATAATGTTGAGAATTTCGTCAGCAGGTTTTATTTTTGTATATAGAGGTGAATTTTGGTTAACTTTGTACACTTGAAATTTATAATAATACCTATGATCTGTATTAATCATATGGAAAATAATACCTAAATTTATTAATTCATTTTCTTCAGAGGAATTAATTTTATTTGAGAAATTCGTATTATCTAATCCATCAATTTTTTCATTATGGTAAATATCAATTTTTTTTAAATTATTATAATAATTTGAGCCAACAAATTTACTAATTATTTTTGATATATGGTCTTTGTCTTTTTCTTGACTGTAATCTAGTATAGAAACATTAAAGTCTTTATCATCTTGTTTAAAGTTTGGATTTATATCTTTTACATCTTTTTCGTGACTTTCTAGTTCATTTAATTCTTTAATTATTTGCTCCTCATTTTTAGCTATACAAATAAGTCCAAAGTTTTTCGTTAGTGGAAAGTTAATTGGGGTATTTAAAAAAATCTTATTAATAGTTTTTCTTTTACTTTGATCATTTAAAAAGAAGCCAATCACAACTATATTATCACATAATCTATTTAAGTCTTTTATATTTCTACCAATATTTTTATTTAAAACTTCTTTGAATTTTGATTTATCTGGATCAACAAAATATACTTCGGAACCTTCGTAGCCAAAAAGATTATCATATATTTCTGTTAAATCAGGTGTGTTTGCACATTGAGCTAAGATATCGCTCTTTAATTCATCTGAACTTAAAATTTCTGGGATCCCATCGTTTCCTAACTTTTTAAATTTTTTACCCCAAATATCAACACTGAACCATGCATGAGCAATTCCTCTCTCCTCATTGTGAAACTCACTTAAAATTCTGCATGGATTTTTGTCATATTCTTTAGATCCAACAATAGATGACATACTTTTGCCTACCTCAACATCACAATCCATTTCTGTTTTAAACAATTCATTAATATCAGGCTTTAAAATTATTACTTGTTTAGCTTTTTCTAAATTAATTTTATCTAATAAACTTTTTTGCCAAGCGTATCCTTTTCTTGCAAGAATAGTTATGTTTTTTGGAATTTTGATTACATTTTTTATTTTCTCCATTACAACCAAAGGTTCCTCATTCGAAACAACAACAAAAGATTGTTTCTCATTTTCATAAGCTTTACAAAGTTCAGTTAAGAGAGGAATTAATCTTCTACTAAAATTAAAAAATATTATGTGATTTTCCTCTTCTATTTTAGTTTTACCAGTTCGTAATTCTTCAATCCTGTTTGATATTAAATTAGTAATTATACCTATGATTGATGAAAAAATTAAAATTCCAAATATAGTTATATTGAATTTGAAGAAATAATCTAAAAAAGTATTTTTATCATCTAAACTAAAAAATGCTTCAGTAACAAAAAATAATCTAAATCCTTGCCATAAAGTTTCTGTGTAAAAATTATTTTCAGATAAAACTCCTAACTCTTGTAAAACAAAAATTAAAGTAGATATGACAGTAACACCAATAAAACTTAAGAATAAAAAAAAGATAATCAAATATAACAAATCTTTTTCAAATGCTTTATTGAAACTATACTTAATAAACTTCCACATAATTTTTTAATTTATGTTTTTATCTCTAAATTGTCGATAATCTTTTATAAAGTTTTTTATTAATTCGAAATATTCATCATTCTTAATTTCTTTTAAAACTTCATCTTTTGCTAAAGTTATTAGTTTATCCTCTTTAACTTTAATTCCATTATTAATCTTAAATCTTTGATGAAGAATTCTTGCGATCAAAATGAGTTCAGATGTTACTTCGAGACCATGATATATTCTTTCATTTCTGAATTGTCCTAAAATAAAGCTGATAACCTCTGTGACTTTAATCTCTGAATTATTAAGTTTTTGCATTACTTCATTATCTTTTTAAAATTACATATGTTGCAAGTTGGAGATGATTGCGGTTTAGTCTTTGAATATAAAACATCTTGAATTTTTGTAATATAACTAATTAAATCTTTATCATCTCTAGGTATATCAAACCAATGGGTTTCCATAACCATATTGCAATTATTATTTTCTAATTCTATGTCACTTGGCTCGAAACAAAAAATACCTAAACGTTTAACTGGAGTAAGTTTTAAACTTCCCTCTTTAGGTTTTTCCATCATTAATGCATAAGTTTGTAATTGAGTTGCATAAGCATCTACCTTGCTTTCATTAATCTTAGTAGTCTTAAAATCAACTATAGTAAACGAATCCTTGTGTTTGATGTAACCATCAATTTTTCCACTTAATGTAAATGGTCTATCTTTAAGGTCATATAAAATTTCTGATTTTAACATTTTATTAAAATCTCCAACTATCTCACCGTCTTCAAGATTTTCTGAAAGAAGCTTACTTGATTTTCCGTGATAAAAGTTCTTTTGAAGTTTATCCATTTTTGAAAAAATCCCAGGAAATGGAACTTTTAATTCAACACCATTGATTTTTTTATCATAGTAACAGCTGTTGCAAGCTTCAAAGCCAAATGCAAACTCACTTGGTGAATAATTAATTATATTTTGATTTTTCAATATTGATCTCCTTTGTTATTGTTAATGATATTACTCTGATTATTAAATTTTGTTTAGTGAAAGGTTTGGGGTTGATTTTCACAAGTTTAAAAATTAACTTATAAATATGGCTGGATATCCAAGAAAACTATTATCTCTAGAATTAGCTCTTAAAAATATTATAAAGGAGTTAAAAAAAGATGAGATAAAGAAAATAACTGGAAAAAGTGAGTCTCATTTTAGAAAATGCACTGATGAGCAAGATTTAGATCACAATATTCACCACTTCGATTCTATTAAACTTGATCTAGAATTTAGAAGAAGAAAACTAGGAAGCCCCATGCTTGAAGCCCACGAGTCAATACTTGAAGCTGCAGACTTAAAACTTGGAAAACTTGATAATACCTCTAATACATTAATAGATATAAGCGCTAAAATTGGCAGACTAATGGAAGCTACTAAAAATGCTATAGAAGTAGATAGTGAAGGCGGCACTAAATTTAGTAAGAATGAAAAAGAAAAAATCAATATTGCAATTGAAGAAGTAGAAAAAAAAATATTAACTTTAAAACAGATTATTGATAGCAACTAAATCATTGAATACTGCATAAATGCAGCACTAACATCTTTATCGAGTTTCATTGAATTATCAACAAAGTCATAACTTTCTCTATTTTGTTTTATGGCCTCTATTATTATTTCTTTATTTTTTCGAAGATTACCCTCTACAAAACTAATCGATAATCCATTTTGTTTAACAGCTAAAAGCGCTAAGTTAAGGTCATCCTTATATACATCTGGAATATATTTTAAACAATAACCATTTATTTTAACTAATTTTTCTAAAAACAAATAATTTAATCTTAATTTTAGATCTATAAACCTTAATATATAACCATGTTCCTTAATGCATTTTTCTATAAAGGTTTTGTCTTTCTTATATTTTTTAGGTAATAGCTCAAATGCATATCCATGATATTTCACTGCTAAAAAAAGAAATTCTGGATCTCTGAAAAATTTACTATTAACGAATTGTAATGCCCAACCATCAGATTTAATTGCCTCATGTACTATTTCCTTGTCTTCTTTAAATATCTTATCAGCATATTTTAAGGCAAATCCACATTGTTTTACTGCAGTGAATACAATCTCTCTATCTTTCTTTAATTTGTCAGACACAAATTCTAACATTAATCCATATTTTTTAAGGGATGCTAAAACAATTTCACGATCATCTTTTAATATTTCTGGTACATCATAATAAACAAAACTTTCATGACGTATAGCTTCTAACACAATTTCTTTATCTGCTCTTAAAATATTATCTAATTTATCGTAAGTGATTTTACCACTTACAATATCATTCAATGTTTTTGATTTTAGTTTTTTATAAAATTCTTTTTCCATAAATATTTTTTAAACAACTAGCTTATAAAAACATAGTGAAACGAATTAACTTTCATTTCACTAACATTATTTTGATTTATGGATAAATTAAATTCATTATGAAAAAACAAAACTTAATAAAAAAAATAATGATTGCTCTTGCAGTGTTTATCATCTCTATACAAACAGTTAATGCAAATGAAAATAAAACAATAACACCTAAAGAGTTTGTTACAGCAATTGCTGAAATACCAGGTAAACTTACTAATTTTATTAGTAGTGAAGTTAAGAAGACAAAAGAGTTCCAAATTAAAAATTGGAAAGAGACTAAAGTACAAAATAGAAAAACATTTAAATTAGTTCAGCATAAATTAACTGGTTTTTTTTCAGATTTTCCAAATCCCAAAGGAGATAAATAATGATGAAAATATTAAAAATAGGATTAATAGCTCTATTAAGTCTAACTTTATCTAATTGTAGCACTTATACGGTCAAAAAGGATATGTCAAAAAAAGGTGAATTAACTAAAACACCTAAGTGGTACATAAAATACAAACGTGAAGATAGAAAATGGATGTATGAAACCGCTTCAAGTGTTTCTCCTGATTTAGAGTTAGCAATTAAAAAATCCACTCTATTAGCAAAAGCTAAATTAGCAGACCGAATTAATGGTAAGATGAATAATCAATCATCAATTAATAAGAGTGAAACTGGTATAGATGAAAATAATAATATTACAGGTTCTGCAGATGACACTATAGTCAATTTAATTAATGATACTCTTGTAAGAGATTATATTGTTGAAAAAGTAGAGATCTTTTATACGCATCACAAATCTTATAGAGCTTATGTTAAACTTAAAGTCTCTAAAGATAATGTTTCTTTGGTAATTCAAGAAATAAAGGCTGATAAAAAGTTAGTTCAAAACAATAATAAAAATCAAAATAAATTGAAATCTAAAGTTAAAGAGGTCTTAAAAAATCTTGATTAAAAATATATTAATTCTTGTACTTGGGTACTTTATTTGGATTGCATACTTTGATGAAGCACATTCTGCTAATCAAGAAAATCAATACTGCGATATCAAAACGACACTTATAAAAACAGTAGATAAAAATGGAAAAACTATTAATGAAGAAAGCAAAGAAATCGTTGAGTGTAACGATGGTGTCAAAAATATTTTACAAGATGCAGGAATTGCTAAAGAGTGCAAATATTATAATTGGATAGGCATTGAAGGATATACGCCTGTAGAATACAGATCTCTCGCTTGTGAAAAATTAGATGGAGGATATGAGATTATTCCAAATTATACTGGTATTGAGTAGTTTTCTATTTTTAAATAATTGTGCTGGAATAAGTCCAGATAAAGTAAATATTAGTAAAGTTAAAAAAGATAGAAAACTTCCTAAACCAAATTTTTTTATACCAGATGCGGTTTATGTTACTGCTGGAGGTGGTCATCGTTGGGATTTAAGGCAGTTTATGGATTTTAGATTTTGGTCACCTCCGTCCTTTGATGTTAAGGAGTCTAGTCAACACAAAAGTGCTGTTCACATGGCTTTAACACATGCAAAAGATTTTGAAGTTGTAAGTTGGTACAGTGAAAGTCGTGATGCAGGTGGGAAGGTAAGACCTATTTTTACTTACACTACTAATGGGAGTTTGTGTAGAGATTACCAATCTCTCTTATTCATAGAGGAAAAAGCAAGATCAAAAACTTTTACGGCTTGTAAAGGATTAGCTTGGGATGGTTTACTTTTTAATTATTGGGACTGGCCAGGTGCAGAAAAATATTTAAATTAATCATGAAAAGAAATATTAAAACATATAAATTTTTTACTTTAATTTTCATAAGTTTATTTTTAACAAATTGCACAAGCACAAATCATACAAAAACCGACAAAAAAATACTTGATTATGAAAGTTCAGGTAATGTGTTTAATGCTCTTTCTCTAGGAGTTCCCGGAGCAGCAATTCTTTTTTTAGCAGTTGACATAAATAATTACAGAAAATTTAATTTAAATGAAAAAGAAATTAAGATGCATACCGATTCTATTCAAATTACATTGAATTATGCTCCTAATGGAAAAGTAGTTAGATGGTTTAATCCTGATAGATTATCAGCGGGTAAAATAAGAGTTGTAAAAACTTATTACAAAAAAGATAGATACTGTAGAATTTTTCAATCTTATATAAAGTTAAATGGTGCCGAAAAACATAATACCAAACATGTTTGTAAAGTTGATAATATATGGAAGTTTTGAATAATTTTTATCTCTCTGTGCGCAAGTCTGGTGCAAGTCTACACAAATTAATTAAGTCTTGTTTTCTAATCTTAATTGAAAGCTAAATTAAAGTTATGTGATTTTATAGGATGTTTTAAACTACCTTGGACTACTGTGGACTGACTTTAACTTCTATCTATCGGCTTTTAAGTCCTTTGTGTCTACCAATTTCACCACGAGGGCATTAATGAATTTCATGAGTGTTTATGCTAATATTTATAATTGAACAAGATGAATAAGTAAAATTTTTTGTTCTTATTTTTTGCTTAATTTTTTTGCTTCCTCTACAATTTTATTAGCAATAAAAATTATATTTTTTTTCTTCAAGTTGACACCAGAAGGTATATCTAAACCATACTTTCCAATTTCCTCACAATTAGGTAGGTTTAATTTTTTCTTTTTTTTGAAAATTGGATGTAAATGTAGTGGCAAGTAGGTTTCTCTTGTTATAATTCCTGATCTTTTTAAAATCTTAATAAATTTTTTTCGATTAATTTTTTTATCAAGAAAAATTGTATATCTCCAATAGACAACTCTTTCGGTTTTTTTTGGTTTTATAAAATCTATAAATTTTGATTTTTTAAAAATATCATTATAAATTTTAGCCATAGCGTTTTTTTTTCTAATATTATTCTCAAGCCTTTCTAGTTGAGCAAGCCCGACAGCCGCATGAAGATTGCTTAATCTTTGATTGAGTGAGATTTCTTTAAAACCATCCATTTCTTCGGGTCTATTTACAGATGGTGGGTTTTTTAGATATTCAAATCTTTTTGCTAGTTTTTTATTATTAGTAGTAATCATGCCACCTTCACCACTAGCAATTAATTTGTTATGGAAACTATGAATATTGAAATCTCCAAAACTTCCTACTTTTTTTCCTTTATATTTTGTGCCTGAAGCCTGACTACAATCTTCAACAAGGTAAATCTTTTTTTTTTTACAAATTTTTTTAAGGTTATCTAAATCAGCAGGAAATCCATAAAGATGAGTAGGACATATGATTTTGGTTTTTTTTGTGATTTTTTTTATAACAGCATTTGTATCCACGCAAAAGCTGTTCGGAAAACAATCAACAAATATAAGTTTTGCTCCAGATTGTAATAGAGCAAAACCATCTGCTGAAAAAGTTAATGCTGGCATTATTACTTCATCACCTTTTTTCAATTTTAGAGTCTTAAAAAGAAGTGCGAGAGCTGCTGTGCCGCTAGCACAACTTATTGCGTATTTCACCCCAATATAACTTGCAAATTTTTTTTCAAATTTTTTTACAAATGGTCCTTGACTACTAATCCAGCCAGACGTGACACACTGATTTAAATATTTTTTCTCTTTTTTTCCTACATAAGGTTCGTCTAGATAATACATTTAATTACGCTTTACTATTTTTTTTATAATTTCACAAACATAATCAATCTCTTGATTAGAAATAGTATTACCTGAAGGTAAATAAATCCCATTTCTCATAATAAAATCTGCCTCTGGACATTTGAATTTTCTAAAAGATTTATACTTTTTAATTAAAGTTTTTTGCTGATTTGCGGGTACGAAAGCACTTCTAGTTTCAATTTTATGTTTTAAAAGTTTTTTTGCTAGCTCATCTCTGGACAAAGGAAATTTTTTGTCAAGATAAATGTTCATGACCCACATTATAAATTTAGTATTCCATTTTTCAATTTTGGGAAAGTTCAAACCTTCTATATCTTTGAGATTTGATTTATATCTATTATAAATTCTTTTTTTTTGTTTAAAGATTTCATTTATATTCTCTAATTGTCCAAGACCAATTGCAGCACTTACATTGGGCATTCTGTAGTTAAATCCTATTAGTTCATGTTGAAATTTATTCTTTTTTCCATAAGCTAAATTTTTTAATTTTTTTGCTTTTTCATATAATTTTTTAGATTTTGTAGTTATCATCCCACCTTCACCTGATGTGATTGTTTTATTCGAATAAAAGCTAAAAGTTCCTATGTCACCAATGGAACCAACTACTTTGCCCTTATATCTTACTCCCAGAGATTCAGCACAATCCTCGATTATTTTTAAATTAAATCTTTTAGCAATTCTTAAAATTGGATCCATATCTACAGAATGTCCAAACAGATGAACGACCATTATTGCTTTAGATTTTTTTGTGATCTTCTTTTTTAGATCATTGATATTCATTTGCCAATTTTCTTTTGATATATCAACTGGTATTGGTTTAGCTCCACAATAAACAATTGAAAAAACAGAAGCCATGTTAGTGCTAGAAGATACTAGTACTTCATCACCCTCCTTTAAGCCTAGTGTGGCACACGCCAAATGTAAAGCAGTTGTGCCGCTTGTTGTCGAAATACCATATTTTGAGTTTATAAAACTACTTAGTCTATCTTCAAATTTACTTACATAATGTCCTTGGCCGAGCCAAGAATTTTTTAAACAGTCGTTAACATATTTTTTTTCTCTTCTTCCAACTTTAATATCGAATACAGGAATAAATTTCATGATTTTTATTGTAATATTTATAATTGAACAAGATTAATAAGTAAATTTTTTTTATTTTATCTCCCCAGGTTCTAGTCTAGTTCTAGTTATCCCATATTATCCTATAAAGTTTTAGTGAATTTACTAAAATGTGTTTACAATTTCTAGGGTTGCACCATATTCAGGTATTTGACTCATCAAGCTATAATTCGAACTCATTTTGATATCAAAACCATTTAAATCTCTCTTATAACTTAAAGATGCTTTGTCATTATCTAAAGTCATAACATATTCAATATCGTCTGTTGGCATATAACCAAATCCTAAATATAAAGTATCGCTATGAGAATTGTCACTTTGATTTCTTTCATAAATAGTCATTACAGAAAAACCGTTCTCAGTTATTAAATCAAATCCAATATTTGCTCTTAAATTTTTAGAATCTTGACCGATAGATTTTGTATATTCCGTAGTTTCCGATAGGTAACGATATGTTGCATCTGAAGATGGACTAAAATCTACTCCAAGTTCTAATCCACCATTTGGTTTAAACGTAAAAGAATTATAATCTAAAATATCACTTATGGTAAAACCAGCAGATATCATTCCAGTTTCAATTGTTTGAGCTTTGTAAACTAAGGCTGCAGTACCTTTTTCTCTATATTTGGATAATTCTGTATAGCTTAAATCAATTCTTAAATTAGGAGTAATATTAAAATCCTCTTTTTTATATGTTGTTAAGTAGTTAAGTGAACCAAATATTTGTGCACCATCTCTCTCTCCTGTTCTAGTGCTACCTCCCCCTTTTCTAACATGATCAGTCTTCAATGTACTCACTCCAATGATACCTTCAGTAAATTTTTCATCATCATGAGGAAAAGTTCCATAAACAGATAAACTAAAAGACTCAGTGTCTAAATTAGTTCCAGATGTGCCTACATCAACATCATCATTACCAAATCTAAGAGCATAACCATATAATCTATTTTTGCTTATCTTTTTATCCATGCCAAGTGTAATACCTTTGGTATTAATTTTTTTAGATGATGAAGAAGATGTATCACCTGTTTTGCCAAAACTCACACTACCTTCGCTCCAAAATGACCAGCTGTCAGACAACTTGTTTAAAGTATTATTTGATTTTTCTGATATTGGAATAACTTTTGCTAAAGATGCTATTGTTTTATTTGGAAAGTTAAATTTAATGTTTTGATTACTTAATTGATCGCTTGTTCTATGTCTTCTTAACCAATACATACGGTTAAGAACTGGGGTACTTGCTTGAATAGCAATTTGTTTTGCTGTTGCAGTTTGAGACTCGATTGAGCTTAAAATATCTTTACCCCCATCAGAGGTAGTTATTGGATCATCACAAGCACCATCAATTACGCTCCAATTACAACTTAGGTTAAATTCATGAACTTTTTCATTACTATCATCAATGATAAACATTTTACTTCCATCGTTGCTAAAAGCCATTTCTCTTGAATCTGATGAAACAAGAGAACTTACATTCAAGGTACCTTCAAGGGATAAAGTAGAGACATCATAAGGTGTAGTTAATTTAAATTGAAAAATTTGAGAAATGTCATCGTCATCTCCAGTTTCGCTTATAATGGTATACATTTTAGTACCATCGTAATTAAAAGTAACTCCATCTATGTAATCGAGAGTAGAACTTAGGTCCTCAGTATTAAGATGAGTAACTCCTGAACTAAAATCAAATGGTGTAGCTAGTGAATATTCATGAATACGATGTTGGGACATATTTCCTGCACCAGCAACAATCATTCTGGTACCATTATTATTAAATGCAACTGAATTTGCTCTTTGTTCTTGACCATCCAATTCGAATGCTTCATTAAATGTAGCAGTTGAAATATCAAATGCAGTACTTAGTGACCAATAATCTATTGTATTTTCACCAGCATGGTTAGAAATAAACATTTTTGTTCCATCGTTATTGAACACTACTTGTGATGGTACAAATTTATTAACACCTCCAGATCTATGCACTACTTTAGTATTGTTTACTGTTGCCGTTGAAATGTCATATGCAGTAGTTAATATATATTCGACAACTGCATCCGATGATTTATCACTCTCTACAGTATACATTTTTGTACCATCATTATTAAATGTAAGTCCCAGATAAAAGCCTATATCGATTGATTTACTTTGCACAAAGGTTGGCTCCGCTATAGCTTTAGAAAAAAATAAAGCTAAAAAAAATACAATGTAATGAATTTTATAAATATTTTTCACAACAATTAATCATCAATACCTCATAAAAATTAGAGAAATGAGTGTTAAAATTTAAAACATTACAGTTGAAATGTCTAGGTAGGACAAAATTCATGATGAATAAATATCTTTAATAGTTATTATTATTTAATGAAAAGCAATATTGTTAAATCTCACTTAAAAAAAAAGTCACAGGCAAAGCTAGCTTTATCAATTAGCCTATTTTTCGTGCTTTTAACCGCAACTGGATACCTCTTTAATTCCAAAGAAGTAATTTTTCTATTTTATATTTTTTGTTTTGTATTTTTCTATAATTTAGTAATCCAATTTTTATTAGAAAGGTTTGATATTAAATCATGATTAAAACACTTATTAAATTAAAGATATTAAAATTAATACTAATTGGTGGAGTATCAACGGCTTATATTTTTAAAAAATACTGTGATCAAAAAAATGAAATTACAAGTAAAAAAGGTAAGAAAACTTTGCTTCTCACTCGATAAAAAATTTTTATTCTTTAACACTTCCAGCAGTTAAACCACTCACAAGATATTTTTCAAAATATATGAAAATTAAAAGTACTGGCACAGTTACTATAACTGAACCTGCCATTAAGTATTGACGTGGTGTCTCTGCGTCCCCGCTTAGATATTGAATGGCTCTTGATAAGGTAAATGATTTAGGACTATCCAAAAACATCAAAGAAAAAAGAAATTCATTCCAAGCTATCATAAAGACATAGAGTGCAACGGATGCAATAGCTGGCAAACTTAAAGGAATAATAATCTTTAAAATTATACCAAACCAATTTTGACCATCCATGATGCCAGCATCTTCAATTTCTTTTGGAATACTTTTGAAATACCCTTGCAACATATAAATAGCAACCGGCAAAGTTGTGGCTGTATAGACAATCAATAAACCAAAGATTGAGTTTCTTAATCCCAATTGACTAAACACTGTATATAGAGGGATTACTAATACTATAGCTGGAAACATGTAAATAATTAAAATCGAAGTTGATAAAAAGTTTTTGCCAAAGAAATTTAATCTAGCAACTGCATAAGCTGCTGGTATTGCAAATAATAGAGTGACAATAACAGTTCCGATAGAAACTGCTGAGCTTATTAAGATGTATCTACCAAAATTATAAGTTTCAAAGATTACAAAATAAGATTTGAATAACTCAGTTAAGCTTTTTGTAAAATCTAAACTAAAATCTAAAGGATTTACCAATAAAGCGATCTGTGTTTTAAAACTTGTAACCAGCATAATGTAAAATGGAAATAGGATTACAAACGCAAAGAAAACAATGCCAAATAAGGTAATAAAATCAAAAATAATTTTTTCTGATATAAAATCTTCCTTTAAAGATTGCATACTATATTTTTTGAGTTTGTTCGTAAAAAATAAAGTAATTAAGAAAACTCCAAATATATACCAATATGGAGATGCCTCATTTAAGTAAAAATATGAAATTGAAAATATAAATGATAATGAAAAAATCTTAATTAAGTGATTAATTTTATTGCCGATTAAGACAAATGCTAAAGATAATAAAATACCAATTAAGAATACAGGTGTGATGTTTAAATTAGTGAAACTTAAACCTTGGAGTGTAGCCATGATTTTCCAAATTGACAAAATACATGTCAGAAAAAAAGATGAAATGATTAAAAATATTGCAAGAGACTTAAACTTCATTAGCCCTCTTTCCAATTAATCTAAAATAAATAACCATGAAACTAAGAAGTAACATCACAATGACTATCGAAACAGCAGAGCCCATTCCAATATCTGATACTGCAAACCCTTGTTGATAAACATTGATAGGTAAAGTTCTTGTACCTGATGCCCCACCCGTTAATAAAAAGATATCTTCAAATTTATTAAAGTTCCAAATAAACCTAATCATAAATAAAATTGAGATGATCGCTGTAATTTGAGGCAGTGTAATATGGATAAATTTTTGAATTGGACTTGCTCCATCCACCTCCGCTGCTTCATACAAACTTTGTGGTATTGCTTGCAATCTTGCTAAAATAAAAAGAAAAGCGAGTGGAAAGTAACGCCAAATTTCAAAAAAGATAACTGTGGTTAAAGCTAACCTTAATTTAAATTCAAAACCTAAAATACTCATTGTTATGTATTTTTGACCTAATAAATTTATTGGTTGTTCAATAATGTTAAAATTAACTAATAATGCGTTTAAAGTTCCACTATTAGGATCCAGCAATAATGTCCAAGTATAAGCTAAAGCAACCACAGGACCCACATATGGAAAAAGTAAAATACCTCGCATATATGTTCGACCTTGAATATTTTGATTAACTAATTGTGCTGCTAAAATTCCAAAGATAATTGCACCTACTGTACCAAAAAAAGTGAAGTAAAATGTCGTTAAAAGTAATTCAACAAAATTATTTTCATAAAAAACTTTTTTAAAATTTTCTAAAGTAAAATTTGTTGTTAATAATGGGTTATCTGCTTTTCCACTCAAAACTGGTTTTTGAGATTTAATTATTTTTTTATCAATTATCTCACCATTGTTACTCTGAATAATTATCTCAAAATTTTCTCTATATTTTGCCTGCCAATTGCCAAAATTACAAACGACCTTTTTAGATTGAAAATTACATCTTGGATCTAAATTGATCGGTGAAATATTTGTTGGAAATTTATCTTGAAACTGAACATTTCTTATTTCTTGAATTAACGAACTATTTCGTAATTTATAAATAATTTTTAATTCTGATTGATTTTCTGAAATTGATTTTACAATTTTCTTTGCTCTTGGTTCTGGAATTCTAATATCTTTTAATTCAATATCTTTGAAACTAATCCAAACGTTGGCAAATATTGGAAATAATACAATAGCAAAAACCAATAGGACTGCGGGTAAAACTAAAGTGTAAGCAGTTCTTTTTTCTAATTTTGATAATGAATCACTCATAATAAAAAGCGGATAATAAAATATTATCCGCTCTTTATAAATTTATTATTTAAAACTTAGCTAATTCAGCATTAATTTTCTTAACTGCTTCATCAACTGAGATTTGATCATCAATATATTCTCTAGTGATTCTATTTAAGAATTGAGAATTGATGATTTTTGATGCTCGAGATAGTTCACCCTCTTTAACACCCCATCTGTTTGCAGTATCTAAACCTGCAACGATGTTATCAATAACATCTGCAGAATAAAGATCTGTTAAAGGAGCTTTTCTATCAACACCTACTGGTAATTTACTCCAAGCTTTAGTGTAAGCACTAGGATCACTTTTGTTTCCTCTTCTTACTGGGAATTTTCCTTCCGGAGCAATTCCTAATGTCGCTGTATAACCTTCACTCATAGAGTACTCTATAAATTTTTTAGCTTCATCAGTATCTGCATCCGCAGTTATTCCAAAGTATCTTACATCTGCCCAAGCAGCACCTTTTCTATTGTTAGGTCCGCTAAAATTAGTAATGAAACCAGTTTTAGATGCAAGCTCTGGTGATGTTGGATCACTATTTATTGTTGGTGGAGCAGAGTCTCTTAAACCTGCTAACTCATCCATAATAAATGGTGACCAAATAATCATTGGTGTTTTTCCAGCAAAGTATAAAGCTCTTGATTGTTTCCAGAATAATTCTCCTGGAGGACTTGCTTTAGCGATTACTTTATAAAATTCTAAAGAATTCTTTAAAGCTTTCCCTTGCTTTTTAGTTCCACCTTTTTTAACAAAATTAACTCCATTTGCTAAAAGTACATGCTCAAGCACTTGGCTCATAAAGTTTTCATCTGTTTTAGTAGCAGCTACAAAGCCAAACATGTCATTACTTGATAATGCGTTTACAGCTTTAACTATATTTGCATATGAAGTTGGCGGTTCTAAACCAGCTGCAGCAAATAGATCTTTTCTGTAAACAACCATTTGCGTCCAGCCATCAACTGGAACAGCCGCAATCTTTCCACCTTTCTTAGCCATATTTAATGCACCCGGTGCAAATGTTTTTTTGCCTAACGACTTAACTACAGCGTTGTTTGCATCAACATCTAATATGCCTGCTTCAGCCCATGGTAAAACATATTGTAGAGTATGATAAATCACATCTGGAAGATCTCCCGCTGCTGCAGCTGCAGTAGCTCTTGTTCCAAGATCTTTTTCTTCAATCGGTATAACTTCAACTTTGATGCCTGTTTTAGCCTCAAAAGCTTTAGCCATCTCCTCTTGTTTTGCCATTCTTGCTGGTTGGACTTCTGTTGTCCAAAATTTAATATCTGCAAAACTAGTATTTGAAATTAAAAATACAAGAACAGATATATTTATTATTATTTTTTTAAACATATTCCCCCTCTTTATTTATTTTACTCAATAAATCTCTCTGTAATACAATTTATTATTGCTATAAATTTAACAGTGTAATAATTTTTAACAACATTTTAGAATCATTTAAAATCAATTTAAATTTTACAAATGTCGAAAATTATTATTAAAAATTTAGAAAAATCTTTTGGTGACAATAGAGTAATCAATAATTTTAATATAGATATTAGAGATGGAGAATTTATTGTTTTAGTTGGTCCTTCAGGTTGTGGTAAATCAACTCTATTAAGAATGGTCTCAGGATTAGAAAGTATTGATCAAGGAGAAATTTTTTTAGACTCAAAATTGATAAATAATTTAATTCCTTCTAAACGTGAAATTGCAATGGTTTTTCAATCTTATGCTTTATATCCACACATGAATGTTTTTGAAAATATGTCCTTTGGATTAAAGATGGAAAAAATTTCAAAAAGTGAAATTAATCAAAAAGTCAATCATGCTGCAACTACTCTTCAAATTGAAGACTTGCTTGAAAGAAAACCAAAACAACTTTCAGGAGGACAAAGACAAAGGGTTGCGATTGGGAGAGCGATTACAAGAAACCCAAAAGTTTTCCTATTTGATGAACCTTTATCTAACCTAGATGCAGCTTTAAGATCTGAAATGAGAGTAGAAATATCTAAACTACATAAAAAACTCAATTCAAATATAATTTATGTGACTCATGATCAAATAGAAGCAATGACTTTAGCTGATAGAATTGTGGTTCTAAATAAAGGTAATATTGAACAATTTGGAACACCTAGTGAAATTTATTCCGATCCAAATAATATTTTTGTTGCAGAATTTATAGGTTCACCAAAAATGAATATTATTAAAATCAACAAAGAACAAATCACTAACTCAAACACATTAAAACTATTTAATAATAATATTACTTTTGAAAATTTTAAATTTGAAGACGAAATATATCTTGGTATTAGACCTGAGGATATATCTCTCAAAAAAGATCATGAAATTCAATTCAATGTTAAAATTGATCTGATTGAAAATTTAGGCTTTGAAAAAATAATCTATTCAAAAGTATTAGATGACCAAATTATAATTAAATCGTCAGAAAATATTAATGAAAAATCAGTCATTATATCTTTTTCAAAAGATAAAGTCTTATTTTTTGACAAAAATAAAAATAGAATTAGATAGATTTTCTTGAGTAAAAAATTTTCATTAATCATTTTTACTGACTTAGATGGCTCTTTATTACATAGAGATAATTTTAGGTTTGATGAAATAAAAGATTATCTCAAAAAAATTATAGATGATGGAATTATTGTTATTCCCAATACTAGCAAAACTCAAAGTGAAATTGAAGAATTTATAAAAGATTTAGGTTCAAGCCTTCCATTTATTTCAGAAAATGGATCTGAAATCCATGGACTAGATTTAATAAATAGTAATTTTCCAAATAAAATAATTTTAAGTAGAGACAAAAAAGAATTGCTTGAAATTTTTAATAAAAAAGTTCCAAAAGAACTTAAGGATCAATGCAAATTTATCTCAGAAATGAATACAAAAGAACAAATTGATATTTTAGGACTTAAAGACAAAAATTTAAAAAATGCTTTAAATAGGAAATATACAATACCTTTTTTATTCAAAGGTAATAAAGTTGAAAAAAATAAATTACTTAAGGTTTTAAGATCTGCTTCATTAACTATGCAAGAAGGTGGTCGTGTTTTAAATTTGGGTGACAATACAAATAAAGTAAAATCAATGAATCAAGTTCTCAAGATATATAGAAAAATTGAGAACAAAATAAAAGTTATCGCGGTAGGAGATAATTTAAATGATTTAGATATGTTAAGAAATTCTGATATTCCATGTTTGGTATTTAACGACCAATTCAAACAAGATCAAATAAACATAGATAATTTAATAGTTTCTAACAAGCCATCACCTGAGGGCTGGGCTGATGTGATTAAAATGGCTCTAGTTAAATTAGACTAATAAGACTAAAAACTTCCATGAGTGATTTTTCACAAAATGGAGTAATTTCCACATTGCATGACTTTGGTACCAAGTCTACCTCTGAAATAGAAAATGAATTACTTAAATTTTCCAAACAAAGGAAAATGGAATTGATTCTACCATGTTTGTATTCTGAATTAGAAGGTTCAGCATTACCAAAAATAGTTGAAGAGATAAGTAAAACAAAATACTTAGATCATATAATAATTGGATTAGACAAGGCTAATGAAACTCAAGCCAAAAAAGCATGGAAATTTTTTAAAAAATTGAAAACTTCTTTTTCAATTCTTTGGAATGATGGACCTAAACTAAAAAAACTCGATCAAGAATTAAAGAAAAATAATCTTGCTCCAAGTGAACTTGGTAAAGGACGTAATGTTTGGTATTGCATAGGTATGTGTATCGCGCGTGATAGTGCACGTTCTGTAGCTTTACATGATTGTGATATAAAAACTTATGATAGAAGAATGCTTGCTAAGCTTTTTTATCCAGTTGTAAACCCCTTTTTCAATTTTGAGTTTTGTAAAGGATATTATCCAAGAGTAGCGAATGAAAAAATGAATGGAAGAGTAGCAAGATTGTTAGTTTTTCCACTTCTAACCGCCTTAGAAAAAACAATTGGTAAAAGTGATTATTTAGAATTTATGAAATCATTTAAATACCCTCTTGCTGGTGAGTTTTCATTTAGAAGAAATGTTTTGCCAGAATTAAGAATATCTTCGGACTGGGGAATTGAAGTTGGAATACTGTCAGAAATGCAAAGAAGTTTTTCGCCTCAAAATATATGCCAAGTAGATTTAGCAGATACTTATGACCACAAACATCAAGTATTATCAATTGATGATGAAACAAAGGGATTATCAAGAATGTCAATTGATATAATCAAAACATTTATTAAAAAATTAGCCACTCAAGGTAACACTTTCAGTAGAGAAAAATTTAGATCATTAAAAGCAACTTATTATAGATCGGCCTTAGATTTGATTGATATATATAGAAGTGATGCTGTGATGAATGGACTAAAATTTGACTCTCACACTGAGGAAAAAGCAGTTGAATTATTTGCAATCAACATAATGAAGGCTGGAGAGGCATTTATTCTTAATCCAATGGACACCCCTTTTATACCAACATGGAGTAGAGTAAAAAGTGCTATACCAGATTTTTTAAGAAGACTTGAAAAAGAAGTTAATGATGATAATAAAAAATATTATTAATGTTAACTCAAAAAGATCAAAGATTAATAAGATCTAAATTAGATAATATTTACAAAATATTCTTATCTAAGAATGATATTGATTATTTTGAAAGTGAAATCATTCAAATTATCAAAAGATTTAATAAAAAAAATCCCAAAAAAAAAAAGACTATTTCTGAAAAAACCTCATTAATAATTTCTTATGGGGATAGTGTGTACTCAGATAAAAAAGGTTCTATCAAAGTTTTTCAGAAGTTTTTTCAAAAAAAATTAAATAAATATTTCGATACTATTCATTTTTTGCCTTTCTATCCATCAAGTAGTGATAGTGGATTTGCTGTAAAGGATCATTACAAAGTAGAAAGTAAACTTGGTAGTTGGTCAGATATAAAAAACATTTCGAAATCAAATAATATTATGGCTGATATGGTAATCAATCACTCATCAGCAAGAGGTCTATGGTTTAAAAATTTTTTGAAGAAAAAAAAACCAGGAAAAAATTATTTTTTAACTGTAAATTCAAAATTTAATACTTCAAAAGTAGTTAGGCCAAGAGACCATAAATTACTAAAAAAAATAAAAATTTTTAATAAGTCTGATTATCTTTGGCGAACCTTCAGTCCTGATCAAGTAGATCTTAATTTTAAAAATCCCTCGGTATTACTTCGATTTATTAAAATAATGACTCATCTAATTAATAATGGTGTAACTATTTTTAGGTTAGATGCAATTGCATATCTTTGGAAAGAGAATGGATCGAAATGTATTAATTTAAAACAAACACATGAAATTATTAAACTTTTAAGAATTGTTACCAGTCATCTAAATATTCAAACTATTATCATTACTGAAACAAACTTACCCGAAAAAGAAAATTTAAGTTATTTTGGTAAAAATGATGAAGCCAATTGGATCTACAATTTTTCTCTTCCACCTTTATTGATTCATGGTTTTTTATTTGAAAATAGTTCATATCTTAATAAATGGAGCAAAAGTCTTCCAAATACAAAATACGGCAATAGCTATTTAAATTTTATAGCATCTCATGATGGTATCGGTATGAGGCCTACAGAAGGAATTTTAAATAAAGAAATATTAAATAATTTTCTTAAAAGATTAAAAAAAAATGGATCAAAATTTTCTTATAGAAAAATCAGTAATAAAGGAAAAAAAGTCTATGAGGCCAATATAACAATTTTTGATGCATTAAAAAAGTCAGATTATGATCCAAAAGGAAAATATTTTTTAGAAAGATATGTATCTGCACATGCAGTTATGATCTCTTTTGAGGGCATTCCAGCAATATATTTTAATTCCTTATTTGGCACATCTAATGATGAAGCAAAATTTATAATAACTGGCAATAATAGAGATGTGAATAGATATAAATGGAATTTTAAAAATATTTCAAAAAAACTGAATGATAAAAGATCTAAACAAAGTATTTTTTATCAATATATTTGTAATTTACTTAATATTAGGAGAGCACAAAAAGCTTTTCATCCTAATGCCTCAAGATTAAATATTAATCTTGGCTCTAATATATTTTGTTTCAAAAGAACAAGTATTGACAAAAAACAAACAATTCTTTGTATTACTAATTTAACTTCAAAAACTCAAACACTAAAACTAAAAAAAATGTACAATAAATGGAAAAATTTAATTAAACCTTTAATTAAAAATGAAAAAAACTTGTTTATGTTGAAACCTTTTGAGACAATTTGGTTAAGTAACAAGTAGAGATAATCAATTCTTCAAGCCTTAATTGCTATTTTTAGCTAACTTAAAAGCATAAATTTTATCACCATATTCAGAAATCTCTGGATAGGTTTGTTTAAGAGTAGAGCTACCTGTTGCGACTACTATTACATATTGTTCATCTAAATGTTCAAATATTGTTGGAGGATTAGAACCTGAGTGAGACATTTTAAAACTCCAAAGTTCTTTACCGTTTGAGGAGTCATATGCTGAGACTTTATTATCTAAAGCTCCTGTAGCAAATAACAAACCACCAGCTGTTCCTGTGACGCCTCCAAAGTTATAAGTACCAGTCTTAGGAATTCCCTGTTTTGTAAGTTCCTCATATTCTCCAAATGGAACTTCCCAAATTTTTTTACCTGTATTTAGATCAATTGAGGAGAGTCTTCCCCAAGGGGGTTTCGATCCTGGATAACCTAAATGATCTTCTAAAAATTCTGTATTCAATGAATATGCGTAATAATCAAGTGTATCAATTTTTTCTAGCCAGATCATAAATGGGATATCATTGGAAGTTAAATACATTATAGAATTATTATTATCGATACTTGCTCCCATCCATTGAGCCCCACCTTTATAAATTATATTCTTTTGATTGATAGAATTTGGTACAAATACTCCATAACTAGCATCTTTGATTTTTTCTTTAACAGTATCATAACTTTTCTTTGACAAATCTGTTATATGACTTTCGTCGAAAAATAAATTTGAAAACGGTTCAGGTAATGAAAAAATTTTTTGATAATATGAGGTTTTTTCACCAGGAACATTAGATAATGGTACTTTTACATTTGCATATTCAAAAATATTGTTTCCTGTTTTACGATCAAGAACAAGTGTATTTCCAAATTTAGTAGGTACTACAACTACATCAATTAATTTATCGTCCTTTTTAATTGAAGTTAATATTGGTGGAGAAGCAATGTCATAATTCCATATATCATGGCTTATCTCTTGAAATTCCCAAAGTAATTTTTCATTTTCAATATCAAATGCTACTATAGAATTTGAATACTTATTACTTCCAGGTCTTGTTGTGCCCTCATAAAATCTTCCTGCATTTCCAGTAGACACATATAATATCTTTCTATCTATATCAGCAGAAATACCTCCCCAAGGATTTCCACCTGAATAATCATATCGCTTACCACCATATCTGAAGAATTCATTGCTTTTTTCTTTTAAATAAAATCTCCATAATAATTTACCAGAATTTAAATCATAGGTTTCTATAGAAGGTTCGAAAGTTGCAATGATTATTTTTTCATCAACAATAACTGGAGTTATTTGACAATATTTCTTTAATTTAATTTTTCCATTCTTACCAAATTTTTCTATAGGTTTACCATTTTTGGCATCGAGAGCTATCAAATTTTCTTGATCACAAAAGTATACTTTGGGGTTCTTTTCTCCATGAATTAATAAACCTCTTCGTGCAGCTACACCATCAGTTTTAAATTCCCATTTTTTTTTTCCACTAATTGCATCTAAAGCTACTAAAGATTTATTTGTTGAAGATAGATAAATTGTGCCATTAAAAAAAATTGGATTTCCTGGAATAATTCCTTTTTTCTCAAAGGTGTGAACCCATGCTAACTCTAATAAATCAATGTTATTTTTGTTAATGGTCGTTAAATTTGAAAATTTATTGGATAAATGATTCCCATGGCTTCTTTTCCAATCCTTATCATTGTTAACACTTTTTCCATTAGCAATTGTTAAATTATCTAATTTTGGATTTACAATTATCCTATCTGGTAAACTGTTGTAATAATCTACATTTACCTCATTAAATTCTCTTTGTTTTTTTTTACTAATCGAAAAATAAGAATATGCTAATAGATTATCAACTGTTCTAACAATTTTTTTAACTTGAGGATTTCTTACATTGTTTACATCTAAAGTAATTGTATTTCTATTTAGATACGATGCATCAATAGATATTAGTTCATAAAATATAAATGATATCAATAAGATTAAAATATAGCAAAAATATTTAAATGATTTTTTCATTTTGGTAATAAGGCTTTTTTTAAAAACTTTAAATTAAGCTTACAATCTTTGTATCCTTGTTTTACAATATTTAAATATCTTTCAGTAGGATATCTAAATGGAGTTTTTTTATTCATTGTATAGGTCATAACTTTTTTTCCATAATAATAAAAATAATGTTTCTTATATAAAGTTGGATAATCCTCATAAACATCGAGTTTTTTTTCATCGCTTTTAGAAATTTCAAATAATCCTCCCGGAACTAAAGAATTTTTATTTTTTTCAATATCTGCGGCTCTATATTTGCTTCTAAAAGTTAATTTAAAATCCTTAAGATTCATCTTTTTTAAAAAAAGACTATCTTTGCACCTTCTTTTCATCTGAAAATGATTTAGGTTACTGCCGTAAGCAAAATATAGCATTTTAATATCTTATTTGATTTATCTAAAACTTGATTCTGATTTATATTACAAAAAATATAATTTTGAAACTTTTATGAAATAAAAAGATATTAAATAAGTGTATAAGAAAATTATTTTTTTAAGATTAATTTGTCTCATGTAGGAATTAATCAGATTTGTATTAAATAAAAGAAACAAACAAATTAGAAATAATGGATCATAAGTCTCCATATAGAAATAATTATCTAATTCAAAAAACAACAATGTAATAATTAAAATTAGATTATCAGTTTTTTTTATTTCTAAAAAATTATTCACATAAATGAAAGAAATAAAGAAAATTAAACCATAAAAATAATTTCCTGAAAAAAAGATTTTTTGAGCCATATAAAAAATACCTCCTCCAGAGGCGGTATTGTAATTAAACAAAAAAATTACTATTAAGGTAATTAAAATTGAAAATGATAAAGAAGTAATATTAAATTTTGTAAAAATAAGTTTTTTTTCTACAAAAATTAAAAAGGGTATCAAATAAAATAGTAAGACGGTGTAAGTAAGAGAAAAAGAATTTATAAAATTAAAGCTACCAACTGAATTAAAAAAGAAAGTTACTTTCATATAAAAAACATAATAAAAAGCTGGAAATGATAAAATCAAATTCACAACTATATAGAATAATAAAAAATTTAAATTGAAATTTTTTAAGATTAATTGATAAAAATAAAAAAAACTAAATAATGCATAAACAGGCCTAAAATACGCTGCTAAAGCTAAGAAAAAAACATTAAAAAAAATAGAGATTAACTTTCCACTATCATCCTTTTTTTTAAAGAATGAGTTATAAAAATAAATTGAACAAATAAAAAAAATAAGGGCTAAGTTTTCATCTCCTGGCCAAATCGCAGACGATCGAAAATATGGTGATAAAAGGAAAAAATTACTAACTAAAAATAAGAAGGTAGTATTAACATTATATATTTTTTTTAAACATATAAAAAAAAGAAATACAATTAGCACACAAAAATTTAAAAAAACCAATCTTCCCAAATCCTCACCCAAAAATAACAAGTATTTTAAAAAAATTATAAATATTGGTGAATGAACAGCTTTGGTTTCAAGATAATTTTTAAGACCATAGAGTGTGTCATTCAAAAAAAATTCTCTTACTCCTAAGTGAAAAGAATAATCTTGAATAGCACCACCCGCAGAGTCTTCATTAAGAATAAAACCGATTATAACAGATAAATACAGGACAATAAAAACAAACGTGTTTGTGATTGCAGTTTTTGTTATTTTCATTAAAAAATATTCTATAATTAGATATGATTAAAATGCAACAAAGTAAAACTCAAAAAGGTTTATTAAGTATTTTAGAAAAGTTTATAAGAAAAAATGCAATACTTTATTACTTTGTTAGAAATATTGTCATCTACTTCAATATTTTTGAAGATGATTTCAAAATACTTAAAAAGTTCTATTATAGAAAACCAATAAACATAATTGATATTGGTGCAAGTGAT
Organism: uncultured Pelagibacteraceae bacterium; assembly: GCA_902577525.1. Classification (GTDB taxonomy): domain Bacteria; phylum Pseudomonadota; class Alphaproteobacteria; order Pelagibacterales; family Pelagibacteraceae; genus Pelagibacter. The sequence goes on from CACGZG010000007.1 coordinate 36,825, forward strand.
GGCATAGCTACAAATTTTTTCTTAAAAAACTTAAATGTAAAAAAGATTTTTTGTTATGAACCACATAAAATATTTATTGAAAAACTCAAGAAATACAAAAAAAATAATAAAAATATTATTATTAAAGAATTTGGTATTAGTCATAAAACAACTAAAGAAACAATATATTACCCAATAATAAATTTTTTAGGTAAACAAATCCCCCTTTTAACGTACACATTCTACAATAAAAAAGAATTGATAGATCAAATGAGGTTAGATTTTACAAATCATAAAAATATTCAAATCAAGAAATCCTCTATTCATTTGAAAAAATATAAAACTTTGAAAAATAAAATTGATTTAATTAAAATCGATATCAACGGTTTAGAATTTAAAATAGTAAAAAGTTTAATTAGCCAAATAAAAAAAGATAAACCTATGTTAATAATTGAAAACAATACTTCGTTAAATGATATTTATAAGCTTCTTAAAAAATATAAGTACTTCAAATATTGTAACATTAATTCTAAACTTATACCTCACTCAAATCAAAAGGTTTTAGATATATTTTTTATACCCTATAAGATGATATGAAAAAAATTGTTATTATCCCAACTTTAAATGAAAATAAAAATATTGATATTTTGATATCAAAAATATTAAGAATAGATCAAAGTTTAAACTTGCTCTTCATAGATGATAATTCAACCGATGGAACAAAACAAAAGATTATTAAATTTAGTAAAAAAAATAAAAATATTGATTATGTTTTTAGAAAAAAGAAATTAGGTGTAGGATCTGCTCATAAAGTTGGTCTAAAGTTAGCTTATAAAAACAAATACAATATTGCTATTACAATGGATGCTGATGGAACACATAACCCAAAATATATTCCTAAATTACTTAGACATATCAAAAATAATCCAATAGTAATTACTAATAGATTTCTTTCTAAAAATTCAATTATTGATTGGCCTTTTTCAAGAAGGTTACTTACTAAAATTAGATATCACCTAATTAATTTTACATTAAATATTTGTTACGATACATCAGGTGCATTTCGATGCTACAATTTAAAAATTGTAAAAAAAAAAGATATATTAGCTGCAATTGATAATGGTTATTCTTTTTTTTGGGAAAGTACTTTTTTACTTCACAAAAAAAAATATAAAATCTATGAAATTCCTGTTGATCTACCTTTTAGAAAACTTGGTTCATCTAAAATGAAAATTTCAGATATCATTAATTCACTTGTATTTTTATGCTACTACTTTTTTAAAAGATTTTTTATAAGAAATTAAATAATTTCAATATCAGGTAAAGGGAAAATTAATTTTCCTCCTTTTTTTAAAAATTTATCTTCCCGTTTTATTATATGGTCTTTAAAATGCCAAGGTAGTACCAAAAGATAATCTGGAACATTTTTCATAGCTTTTTTTTCAGAAACAATTTTTATATTTGTACCCGGAGTATATCTACCAAATTTATACTTATTAACCTCAGCAATTTTATTTATTAATTTTTCATTAATTCCACAATATTGAAGTATCACATTTCCTTTAGTAGACGCTCCATACCCAACTATATTCTTTCCTTGCTTTTTAAGTGTGTAAAGAAGTTGTTTTAATAAAGTTTTATGATTTTCACACTCTCTGAAAAATCTTTTTTGACGGCTAATTTCATTATACTGACCCAGCTTTTCACTTTTTAAAACCCAATTAATTAAATTTTTGCACTCTTTAAATTTTGATTTTTTTTTTGCAATATCAAGTTCAATGCTTCCTCCATTGATTTGATTAAATGACAAATTAACTATCTTTAAATTGGCTTTATCAAGAAGAAATTTTAGTGACTTAAGAGAATAATATTCAAGATGTTCGTGGCAAATTGTATCGTATGAGGTATTTTTTATCATCATGGGCATATAGCTTAATTCAATATGCCAAATACCATTATTTTTTAATATACTAAAAATTTCTTTTGCAAACTCTAAAGGTTTGGGTAGATCATAAAACATTGAGATAGAAGTTATTAAAGAAAATTTAATATTTTTAAACAAATTTGCAGAAAAAAAATTTTCTATCTGATGAATATCTTTTCTATAATATTTTTTAAATTTTTTAATAGTAGGATCACATCCAAATAAATTAAAATTTTTACTAAAAAATGATAAGAAAGTACCATCATTACTTCCTATATCTAAGATAGAATCTTTTGATTTAAATTTGTATTTTTTCATTAAATTTAAAGATTTTAGATTTAAATGTGAAACCATCGATTTATTTAATGATGACATGTAACCATAGTTATCTCCATACATTTCAAAAGGATTAAAATTATTTTCTAATTGAAGTAATTTGCAATTTTTACACATAACCATGCTTAAATCGCCCTTAGTAATTTTTGTTTTTTTACTTGGTGGAAATATGCCAGTTAAAGATTGTCTTCCTAATGAATATAATTTTATTAAGCTTTTACTACTACAGGATCTGCAAGATTTTATTTTCAACTTTTAATTAATTCTATTATTATTATTTATAATCTTAAATTATATAAAAAGAAAACAAATTTAAATACATTAATAGTGAAAAAAATAAAAAAAAATATTTTTATAACAGGGGGATTGGGCCAGGATGGAAAAATCTTAATAAGACTATTGAATCCAAAAAAATATAATATTTACATATTTTCAAAAAAAAAGGTTAGAAATACCATTAAAAGATGTAAAATATTTAATGAAAACCTGAAATATAAAAAAAATATAAGATCTCATTTTCAAAAGATAAAACCAGATATAGTTTTACACATCGCTTCTAATAATCCATCCTTTAATGAGAAAAATCATAATTTATTTTATAAAGAAAATTTATTAACTACTAAAAATATATTTGACGAAACTTTTAAAGCAAATACAGATTCAAGATTCTTTTTTTTTAATTCATCTCAAATTTTTAAAAAAAAAAGTGGAAGCGTTAATGAAAAATCAATATTTTTTAGAAGATCAGATTACACTAAATTTAGAATTAATAGTCATAAATATATGATTAAAAAAAAAAGAGCTAAGAAATTATTTTATACAAATCTAATATTATTTAATCATGATTCTGTTTTTAGAAATAATAAATTTCTAATACCCAGGGTAATTAGTGCAATTAAAAGAAAAAAAATAATATTTCTAAAAGACATTATGAAAGAGAATATTCACGCAGACTTTTCACATGCTGAAGATATTTGCAAAGCAATAATTAAATTAATTTCATCCAATAAAAACTTGGATAATCTTATTTTAAGTTCTAATAAAGCTACTTCACTAAATAAGATTATTTATTTCATAATTAATAAAAATAAACTTAAGATTGATCTAAAAGCTAAAAGATTAAGAAAAAAAAAAGTTCTTATTGGTAATAACTCAAAGGCAAAAAATCTACTAAAATGGAGACCAAAAAAAGATATTTTTATTGCAGCAAATGAAATTTATAATAAAAATTTTATTTAATCTTTTTATCTATCAACTATTTCAATATTTTTTTCTTTTACAAATTCAAGGATTTTAATATTACAATTTTCAATTTTTTTTTCATCTTCAGATCTTAAAACTATTGATACACCTAATTTACCAGCTTGAAAAAAAGGATAACTTCCTATTTCCACATCTTTATTTTCATTTTGAACTTTAGACAATGATGAAGCAATTTCACTTTCAACTGTTCGTAAATTTATAGTTTTACTTATAATTAGTTCTCCACCAACAATGTCATTTTTTAAACCACCAAGCATTGATTTTAAAATCGATGGAACTCCTGGAAGACAATAAACATTCTCTACACTAAAGCCAGGGGCACCACTTGTTGGATTTAAAATTAATTTTGCATTTGATGGCATTTTTACCATTTTTTGTCTTCCTTCATTAAATTCACCAGGTTTGTAATATGCTTCTAAAATTTTAAAAGCTTCTTTGTGGGTTTCATAATTTAGTTTAAAAGCTTTTGAAACAGATTCAGCTGTAATATCATCATGAGTAGGCCCTATTCCACCGGTTGTAAAAACATAATTATATGATTTTCTTAATAGGTTAAGAGTTAAAATTATTTTTTCCTCTATGTCAGGAACAATTCTTATTTCCTCCACTTTGACTCCAAGCGAATTAAGCCATGTTGCAAGTGTATTACTATTTGTATCTTGAGTTCGCCCGGAAAGAATTTCATTACCAATAATTAAAATAGCGGCATTAACTTTAGTTTCTTTGATCATTTTAAGAATGTATAGTCTAAATATGAAATTTACCAAGCCTTTAATAAAAGGCAAATTAATCAAACGTTATAAACGTTTTTTTGCTGATATTAATCTAAATGGAAAAACTGTTACTGCACATTGTCCTAACACAGGTTCTATGAAAGGATTGCTTGAAAAAGATAATGAAGTTTACTTATTAAAACATAATGATCCAAAAAGAAAACTCAAATATGGACTTGAGATTATAAAAGCTAGAAAAAATTTTGTCGGTGTTAATACGCACTTAGCAAATAAGATAGTTAATCATGCATTGGTTAATAATTTGATTAAAGAATTATCAAATTGCAGCTCGGTTAAACCTGAGGTTTTTTTTAATAAAGAGACAAGATTTGATTTTATGGTCGAAAAAGATAAATACAAAACATTTATAGAAGTAAAGAATGTAACACTCTTTAGAGATAAAAATACTGCTGAATTTCCTGATGCAATTACATCTAGAGGCTCAAAACATTTACTTACCCTTATTGATGCCATAAAAAAAGGTTATAAAACTTACTTAATATTTTTAGTTCAAATACAAAATATGGAATATTTTAAAATAGCTAAAGACATAGATAATGAATATTATGAGAATTATCTTAGAGCAAAAAAAGCTGGTGTAAATTTTTTAGCTTATAGGTGTAAAATAAGTTCAAAAGAAATATTTATTGATAAAAAAATTGAAATTATAGATGAATAGTTATTCAGAAAAATTTGAAAAAATGAGAATTGCAGGAAAACTTGCTGCTAAAACATTGGACATGCTTACCGATAATATCAAAGAAGGTATTTCAACTGACTACATAGATAAACTTGGGTATGAGTTTATTCGTGATAACGGAGGATACTCAGCTCCATTATATTATCGTGGTTTTAAAAAATCTTTGTGTACATCTTTAAATCATGTGGTTTGTCATGGCATTCCATCTGAAGATCGAATTTTAGAAGAAGGAGACGCAGTGAATGTGGATGTTACAGCGATTATCAACGAGCATTATGGTGATACTAGTAGAATGTTTTGTATTGGAAAAACTCCTGTTAAATTAAATAATCTAATTGATGCTGCTTATGAGTCGATGATGAAGGCAATTAAGATTTTGAAACCTGGAATAAAACTTGGTGATATTGGTTATGAAATTCAATCCTATGTCGAAGAAAAAGGTTTTTCAGTAGTAAGAGATTTTTGTGGTCATGGTATTAGTACTACTTTTCATGAACCACCTAATATATTACATTATGGAAAAAAGAATACTGGTAAAGAGATAACACCAGGCATGACTTTTACAATTGAACCTATGATTAATGCTGGAAAATATGATGTTAAGATGCTTAATGATGGTTGGACTGCTGTTACAAAAGATAAATCTTTATCTGCACAATTTGAGCATACAATAGGAATCACAGAAAATGGTTATGAAATCTTTACAGAATCTGCTAAGGGTTATTCAAAGCCCCCATACTTATAATTAATGATTAAAAGATACTCGAGAAAAGAACTCACTGATATTTGGTCAGAAGAGAATAAATATAAAATTTGGCTCGATGTTGAAATAGCTGCAGCTCAAGCAATGGAAAAACTTGGACAAATACCAAAGGGTGTATCTTCAATTGTTAGAAAAAAAGCTAAAATAAATGTAAAAAGAATTCACCAGATTGAAAGTCAAGTTAAACATGACGTAATTGCTTTTTTAACTTCTGTAACTGAAAAAGCAGGTATAAAAGCTAGATACCTTCATCAAGGGATGACTTCATCAGATGTCGTGGACACAAGTTTTAATATTCAATTAGTCCAGTCTGGAAAAATAATTCTTAAAGATTTAGACCAAATTTTAAAAGTACTTAAGAAACAAGCAAGAAAATATAAGTTTACTCCATGTATGGGTAGAAGTCACGGAATACACGCAGAGCCAATTACTTTTGGATTAAAATTAGCGTCTTTTTATGAAGAGTTTAAAAGAAATAGAAAAAGATTAGTTAATGCAATAGATGAAATATCAACTTGTGCCATCTCTGGTGCTGTAGGAACTTTTGCAAATATCAATCCTAATGTTGAAAAACATGTTGCAAAAAAACTTGGTTTAAAAGTTGAACCTATTTCAACACAAATCATACCAAGAGATCGTCATGCATTTTATTTTTCAGTTTTGGGAATTATTGCCGGATCAATTGAAAGAGTAGCAATTGAAATTAGACACTTGCAGAGAACAGAAGTTTATGAACTGCAAGAATACTTTTCAAAAAACCAAAAAGGCTCATCAGCGATGCCTCATAAAAAAAATCCTATTTTAAGTGAAAATCTTACCGGTCTTGCTAGAATGGTTAGAAGTGCAGTAACCCCTGCCCTAGAAAATATTGCCTTATGGCATGAGAGAGACATTTCGCATTCAAGTGTAGAGAGAAACATAGGACCAGATGCCAATATAACTATTGATTTTGCAATAGTTAGACTGACCAACATTTTAGATAATATGATTGTTTATCCCAAAAAAATGTTAGAAAATTTAAATCTAACTAAAGGACTAATTTTTTCACAAGAACTAATGCTGGAATTAACTAAAACAGGTTTAAGTAGAGAAAAATCTTACAAAATGGTTCAAACTTATGCAAAAAAATGTTTTGCAGAAAACTTAAATTTATTTGAAGTTATACAATCTGATAAATATATAATGAGCAAAATATCTCCAAAAAAATTAAGAACTATTTTTAGTTATGCCAAACATTTCAAGAATATAAATTTAATCTTTAGAAGAGTATTTAAATAATGAAAAAAGGTAAAAAATTATATGAGGGAAAAGCTAAGATTATTTATGCTACTCAAGATAAAAATTTAGTTATTCAATACTTTAAAGATGATGCAACAGCATTTAATAATCAAAAGAAAAGCACTATTGAAGGAAAAGGAGTTTTAAATAATAGAATTTCAGAGCATATACTTTCAAATTTGTCACAAATAGGAATTAAAAATCATTTAGTTAAACGACTTAATATGAGAGAACAGGTCATTAAACTTGTAGAAATAATTCCAATAGAATTCATAACAAGAAATGTGGCTACAGGATCTATAACCAAAAGATTGGGTATAGAAGATGGTACAGTTCTTAATGAACCATTAATTGAATATTGTTTAAAGAATGATGCTTTAGGTGACCCTTTAATTGCTGAAGAACATATTTATGCTTTTGATTGGGCTACCAAAAAAGAAATAGAAAAAATCAAAAAAATGATTTTAAGAATAAATGACTTCATGGTTGGTATGTTTAGAGGTATTGGAATTAAATTAATTGATTTTAAATTAGAATTTGGAAGAATTAAAATCAACGGAAAAAATGAAATTATTTTAGCTGATGAAATCAGCCCTGATACTTGTAGATTGTGGGACTCAGTTACTGATAAGAAACTAGATAAAGATAGATTTAGAAAAGATTTAGGAGATTTAATTCCAGCTTATACAGAGGTTGCAAAAAGATTGGGTATTCTTCATGAACAATCAAATATAACCGCAGTGAATGTTACAAAGCTATCGTCGGTTAAGAAAAAAAGAAAATGAAAATATCTGCAATTATAACATTAAAGAAAGATGTTTTAGATCCACAAGGAAAAGTGATTCATCAAGCTTTAGATGGAATGGGTTTTAAAGGTATAGATGAGGTGAGGCAAGGTAAATACTTTGAAATTAATGTTAAAGAAAACGACCCAACCAAAGCAAAAGAAATTGTTGAGGATATGTGTAAAAAACTTTTAGCCAACCTAGTAATTGAAGATTATAAAATTATTGGAACTCAATAATTAATGAAATCATCCGTAATAACTTTTCCTGGTTCAAATTGTGATAGAGATATGGATGTTGCACTTAAAAAATTTGGATTTAAAAATAAAATGGTTTGGCATGATGACAATGAATTACCTAAAAGTGATTTGGTTGTTTTGCCTGGAGGATTTTCTTACGGTGACTATTTAAGATGTGGAAGTATGGCTGCAAAATCAAAAATAATGCAATCAATTATTAATTTTGCAAAATCAGGTGGCTTAGTTATGGGGATTTGTAATGGTTTTCAGATATTGGTTGAAACAGGTTTGGTCCCAGGAGTTTTGTTGAGAAATAAATACTTAGAATTTATTTGTAAAAATGTTTTTGTAAAAATTGATAATAAAGACAATCAATATTTTAAAAATTTAGATAAAGATGTATTTGAGTTTCATATCGCTCACAATGAGGGAAATTATTTTTGTACCAATGATCAACTAAAGGAAATTCAAGATAATAATCAGGTAGCCATTTATTATTGTAATGGTGATGGAAATACTGATGAGAAATATAATCCCAATGGATCATTAAATAATATTGCTGGTATTTTTAATAAAAAGAAAAATGTTTTGGGAATGATGCCCCATCCTGAAAGAATGATAGATAAAAGTTTATCCGGGGAAGATGGATCCTTTTTTTTTAAAAATCTTTTGAATAATATTAAATGATGGAAGTTAATGAACAAATAGCAATAGACCATGGTCTTAAAAAAGATGAATATAAAAAAATCTGTGATTTACTCAAAAGAACACCGAATTTAACTGAACTGGGAATATTTTCTGCGATGTGGAATGAACATTGTTCCTATAAATCCTCAAGACTTCATTTAAAAGAATTACCTACAAAAGGTAAAAAAGTTATTCAAGGACCTGGAGAAAATGCTGGTGTTATTGATATCGAAGATGGTGATGCAATAGTTTTTAAGATTGAAAGCCACAACCATCCATCTTTTATTGAACCATATCAAGGTGCTGCAACAGGTGTGGGTGGTATTATGAGAGATGTCTTTACAATGGGTGCAAGACCAATAGCTAACTTAAATTCTATTCACTTTGGATCTCCTCAACATAAAAAAACAAAAAATTTGTTAAGAGGTGTTGTACATGGAATTGGGGGCTATGGAAACTGCATGGGAGTACCAACAATAGCTGGTCAAACATCATTTGACAGTTCTTATAACGGAAATATTTTAGTTAATGCAATGACCTTGGGTCTTGTAAAAAAAGATAAAATTTTTTACTCGAAAGCTGCAGGTTTGAATAAACCAGTCATATACGTAGGATCTAAAACTGGCAGAGATGGAATTCATGGGGCAAGTATGGCTTCTGCAAGTTTTGATGAAAAGATTGAGGAAAAAAAACCTACTGTCCAAGTAGGAGATCCATTTACAGAAAAACTACTTTTAGAAGCATGTTTAGAATTAATGGCTGGAGACTCAATTATTGCAATTCAAGATATGGGTGCAGCTGGTCTTACATCCTCAAGTATAGAAATGGCATCTAAAGGAAATTTAGGGATTGAGCTTAATTTAGATAAAGTTCCTTGTAGAGAAACAAAAATGACCCCTTATGAAATAATGTTATCTGAGAGCCAAGAGAGGATGTTAATTGTTTTAGAGAATGGAAAAGAGAATCTTGCGAAAAAAATATTCGATAAATGGAATTTAGATTTTGCTGTTATTGGTAAAACCACGAACACAAAAAATATTGAATTATTTTTTGACAAGAAACAAGTAGCGAAAATACCTGTAAATACATTGGTTGAAAATTCACCGATGTATGATCGTAAGTGGAAAAAATCAAAATTACCTAAAAAAAATAAATTTGAAAAAGAGGTTTTTAGTAATTTAAAAATAAAAGATGTTTTACAAAAAGTTTTATCAAATCAAAATATTTGCAGTAAAGAATGGATTTGGCAACAATATGATCATACAGTAATGGGAGATACTATTCAAAAACCTGGAGGAGATTCTGGGGTAGTGAGAGTTCATGGAACAGAAAAAGCTGTTGCAGCTACTGTAGACTCATCAGCAGTATATTGTTGGGCACATCCCTTAACTGGTGGAAAACAAGTAGTTGCTGAAAGTTGGAGAAATTTAATTTCTGTAGGTGCAACACCTATTGCAATAACTAATTGTCTTAATTTTGGAAGTCCAGAGAATGAGGATAATATGGGAGAATTTGTTGAATGTGTAAGAGGAATTGGAGAAGCAAGTAAATATTTGGAATTTCCAGTCGTTTCAGGAAATGTTTCTTTTTATAATCAAACAAAAGAAGTTGGAATTAAACCTACCCCATCAATTGGCGGTGTGGGTTTAATAAAGAATTATAAAAATATGATAACGATGGATTTCAAAGAAATAAATAATTTAGTATTGATCATTGGTAAAACAGAGGGACATATTGACCAAAGTTTATTTGCAAGAACTATTTTAGATGAAAAAAATGGCCCACCACCTGAAATAAATCTTTTTAATGAAAAAAATAATGGTCAATCTTTACTAAGTCTAATTGAGAAAGATTATATTAAAAGTGCACATGATATATCTTTAGGTGGTCTTATAACAGCTGTAAGCAAAATGTGTATTAAAGGAAATAAAGGTATTAAAATAAAAAGATCTAAGTCCTTGATCAGTGAAATAGAGTATTTGTTTTCTGAGGATCAAGGTAGATATATTATTGAAATCGATCCTAAAAACTTAAAAGAGGTAATAAAAATTTTAAATAAAAATTCAGTTCATCACGAAGAATTAGGTATTATCATTGAAAAAGAGATGATTATTAACGAAAAGACAAAAGTTACAATTGACGAATTAAAATCATATAATACAAATTGGTTAACTAACTTTATGAGCACATAATGGCAATGGATTTAAAAGAAATTGAGAAATATATAAAAGAAGCTTTGCCTGATGCTTCGATTGATATTCAAGATTTAGCTGGAGACGGAAATCATTATTCTGCGACAATAACTTCTACTCAATTCAACGGTAAAAGTAAAATTGAACAACATAAAATGGTATATAATTCTCTTAAAGGTAAAATGGGAAATGAGCTTCATGCTTTAGCAATAAAAACAAAGGAACAATAAATGGATGATAAAACCAAAAATTTAATTCAAGAACATATTACCTCAAACGAAGTGTGTTTGTTTATGAAAGGTACTCCAGATGCACCGCAATGTGGATTTTCAATGGCTGTTTCAAATATTCTTAAAATTTTAGAAGTAAACTTTAAAGGTGTAAATGTTTTAGAAAATCAAGAATTAAGAGAAGGTGTTAAAATTTTTAGTGATTGGCCAACAATTCCACAACTTTATATAAAAAAAGAATTTGTTGGAGGTTGTGATATAATCAAAGAAATGTATGAGAGTGGTGAACTAAAAAAGACACTTGAAGACAAAGGTATTTCTTACAAAAAATAAATTATCTAGAATAATATTCAATTACAAGATTTGGTTCCATTACAATCGGATAAGGAACTTCTTCAAATTTTGGAATTCTTACAAATTTAAATTTTTTATTTTTTTCATCCATTTGTATATACTCAGGAGTTTCTCTTTCTTTGTTTGCAAGAGCAATATCAATAATTGCAAGTTGTTTTGATTTATCTCTGATTTCAATTGTATCTTCTTCTTTGACAGAGTAGCTGGAAATATTTACTTTTTTACCATTTACTTTTACGTGACCATGATTAATCAATTGTCTTGCAGAAAAAATCGTTGTAGCAAACTTTGCTCGATAAATTACAGCATCCAATCTTCTTTCAAGTAAACCTATGAGATTTTCACTCGTATCTCCTTTAAGCATTGTAGCTTTTTTATATATATTTCTGAACTGTCTCTCATTAATATTTCCATAATAAGCTTTTAGTTTTTGTTTAGCTTGAAGTTGAATACCGTAATCAGAAGGTTTTGAAGTTTTGGTCTGACCATGCTGGCCTGGTCCATATGCTCTAGTATTAAAAGGACTTTTAGGTCTGCCCCATAAATTTACCTTAAGTCTTCTATCTACTTTGTGTTTAGAGTTTAATCTTTTTGTCATTTGGTATTCGGCTTTATAAACTTACTCCTCATTTTGTCAATCAACGTTTTTTACCTAAACTTGCAAATACACTTGATAAAATACGTGTTTCTTTATCAGACAAATCCATTCTATAAAAAATGTTTCTTAAATTCTCAAGCATTATAGGTTTTTTTTCTTTTGGTTTAAAAAAATCTATATTTTCTAAATTTTTAACGCAAAGATTAATCATTAATTGTATTTCCTTTTTTGATGCTGTCTTAACTTTTTTGGATTTTTTAAAATGATTTGATTTAGAGTTAAAAATACTTGATATGAACTGTGCAATAATTATTAGACTGTGGGATAAATTTAAAGATTTGAAATTAATATTAGTTGGAATTTGCAAAGTATAGTTTGCATAACTAACTTCTTTATTTGATAATCCTGATGCTTCTGAACCAAATAAAAATCCAATTTTTTTTCTAAAATCAATATTTTTTAAACCATCAAGATTAATATGTTTCACATTTTTGTTTCTAAATCTTGCAGATGTTGCAATTAATATATCAATATCTCCTAGGGAACTTTCTAAATTATCAAATACTTTACTTTTTTTTATAATGTCTTTTGCTCCAACGGAAGTTGCTAATATTTTATCATTAGGAAAAATAGGTTTAGGATCAATCACATATAATTTTTGAAAATTAAAATTCTTTATTGCTCTTGCACATGCACCTATATTCTCTGATAGTTGCGGTTTGTGTAAAATAAATGTAACTTTACTTTTGTTCATTTATTTAATGCCATGATTTCTATTATAATTAGATAATTTCGATGGGTAAATTCCTTTAAGAAATTTTTGATCAACACCCCATATAGAAACCTTTAGTGGATAGCATTTTGCAATATCAGATGAATGTTCTGATCCACAGTCACCACCTGGACAAGAAGATAAAGCTCCTAGAAGGTCTGTTTCTGCAAAAAATTCTAAATAATCACCAGGTCTTGCTGGACTTGATTTCATAAAGTATTGCTTAGTATCATTGGTAAAACCAGTAAGCATAAATACATTTAATACATCATGTACAATTTTTTCTGCATCATCTAATTTAATATTTTTTTCATTAATTAAAGCTCTAGTTAAATTTGAATGACAACAATAATGATAATCATTGTTTGATGTTAGCTTATACGTATAAGGATCACATCTAGTACCAATAACATCGTGAACTGAACCCCCATCTTTGTCATAACCATACCAATCTAATGTATCCCATGTAATTGTAGCTAATGATCTTAAATATGGAAAGTTACTAAACATTTTGTCTCCAACTGAAATATGTGTTCCGTAGAGAGCTCTAGTTTTTCCAGAATAAAATTTTTCATCTAGATTATCAGCTTGAAATAAATTTAAATCTCCAACTTGTGGTCCTTCAACACTTTCTATTCTGAAAAAATTACCTGATTTAACATTAAAAGTTTTAGCATCTCTTGGAGGAACTATAACTTCATCGACTTGTTTGATGTGTTTTCTAGCTTCATGTAATATTTCAAGATTGTTATTTATGCTGTCATTAGGGTAACAAACGACGGGATCTGCTCCTACCCTGCTTTCAATATCAGTAGGTTTCATAGAGAACTTCTTAATTTTCATTTATTTACTTGCTGGAGCTTTATCCTTAAATAATTTGAAATCTAAACTATCGATTAGAGCTTTAAATGATGCATCAATTATGTTTGGAGATACGCCAATAGTAAACCAATTTTTTCCTTGAGAGTCTGTACTTTCAATTGATACTCTTGTGGTAGCTTCAGTTCCTGTATTTAAAATTCTAACTTTATAGTCAACTAGTTTTAAATCTTTTAAGTATTCTGAATATTTTTCTAACTTTGTAACATTTTTTCTTATAGCATTATCTAAAGCATGAACGGGTCCATTGCCCTCACCTTCGCAGACTATTTGTTCACCATCAACTTCTAATTTCGCTTTTGCTCTAGAAACTATTTTATCTTGATCATTTTTTGAAACTGAAACGTCATATTCCTTAATTGAAATATATCTTGGTATTTCTCCCATTACTCTTCTAGCAAGTAACTCAAAAGATGCATCGGCTCCATCATAACTATAACCAATGAACTCTCTATCTTTTACTTCTTCCAGAAGTTTTTTGATTTTTGGGTCATTTTCTTCAATTTCTATTCCAATTGTTTTAAGTCTAGATAAAATATTTGATTTACCTGACTGGTCGGAAACAACTATATTTCTGTTATTGCCAACATCTTCAGGGTTTATATGCTCATAAGTTTTAGGATCTTTTTGAACAGCAGAAACATGTAAACCGCCTTTATGTGAAAATGCTGCAGCACCTACATATGGTAAATGTTTATTTGGTTTTCTATTTAATATCTCATCAAGCAACCTTGAACATTGTGTAATGTGTTTAATATTTTTTTCTTTGATACTTATTTCAAATTTATCTGATAGCTCTTTCTTTAGATAAAATGTTGGAATAATTGACATTAAATTGGCGTTACCACATCTTTCGCCTAAGCCATTTATAGTACCTTGTATTTGTCTTGCTCCTGATAAAACAGCTGCGATTGAGTTTGCAACAGCATTACCCGTATCGTTATGTGCATGAATACCTAAATTTTCACCAGGTATGTGTTTTGAAACTTCTTTAACTATCTTAGCTACTTCATGAGGAAGTGTTCCGCCATTAGTATCACATAGAACTATCCATTTAGCCCCATTATCATAAGCAGCTTTGATACAAGCTAAAGCATATTCAGGGTTTGCTTTGTAGCCGTCAAAAAAATGTTCTGCATCAAACATGAACTCTTTATTATTTTTAACAAAATGCTTTGTTGTTTCTTTAATGTTTTCCAAATTTTCTTCATTGGATATTCCTAAAGCAATATCAACATGAAAATCCCATGACTTTCCAACTAAACAAACAGATTTAGTATTAGAATTTAAAATTGCCGACAAGCCTGGATCATTTTCAGCACTTCGACCTACTTTTTTGGTCATTCCAAAAGCAGTGAAGGTAGAGTTTTTTAAATCTAAACCTTTCTGAAAAAATTC
>CACGZG010000008.1 GCA_902577525.1 uncultured Pelagibacteraceae bacterium
AAAATTTATTTTTTAACTACTAAACCTTACTTTGATTTATTCAAAAAAAACCCTTTCATCCATGATGTGATTCTAGATAAAAGATTACCCAGATATAATCTTATTTATTTATACCTTTTAATGAAAAAAATTAAGAAATATAATTTTTCAAAAGTTTTTGACCTTCAAAATTCATCAAGAACATCTTTTTATAAGAATATACTCTTCCCAAAAGCAAATAAAGAAATTTGGTCTAGTTCTTCCACAACCTTACCTCAAAATCAAAAAAAGGATGAGTTTGATAAAATTTCAGTTTTGGATAGATTTGCCCATCAATTAAAAAATTCTGGTTTAAATATATTAAACACAACAAAACCGAATTTCAGTTGGGCGTGTACAGATATTGAATTGATAAAAAAGAAGTATGATCTAAACAAATATATTATATTATTTCCATTTTGCTCACCTCACTTATCAATTAAGAAGTGGCCTTATTACAATCAACTTATAAAATTAATTAATGAAAAATATGGAGATGAATATAAAGTTGTAATTGCACCAGGCCCTTCAGAAATAAATGATGCAAAAAATTTCAATGCATTGAGTATTTTAGATAATCAAAAAGTTTTAAGTATTTCACAATTAACATCTTTAATAAAAGAGAGTTCATTTGTTGTTGCTAATGATACAGGACCAGCTCATATTGCTGCACATGTTGGTTCAAAAGGATTAACTTTATTTGGTAAACATACTACCGCGGTAAAAGTGAGTATTGAGAGGAAAAATTTTAAACCAATCCAAGTAAATGATTTAAATAATTTGAGTGCTGAAAAAGTTTTTGAAAGATTAGTTAATTCAATTTAAAATTTTTTTATACTTTTCAATTGTGTGAGACCAATCAAATTTTGCGACTAACTCTTTAGCATTTTTACCAAACTCTAAGTATTTTTTGTTTTCAATCATTAAATTTAGGGAAGAATAAATTTCATCCAAATTATTACCATCACAAATTAAACCAGTTTTATCATGTTGAATTGCATCTGACGCACCTCCATCTTTTCCACCTAAAGAAGCTATTCCATATTGAGCTGCTTCAACATAAGCTATTCCAAATCCCTCAACTGAAGTTTTGTGAATTATTGAAGGCATAACAAAAATATTTGATTTAGCTACTAAGGCATTTTTTAAATCATCACCTATATCTTTAAAAAACATTACCTGAGTGCTTAAGTCGAGTTCTTTAACTAGATCTTTTATATTTCTTTCCTCATCGCCATGACCAACACAGATATAAACTATATTAGGGTATATTTGTTTTAAATTTCTTAATGCCATAAGAACTTTTTCGTGATTTTTTCTTCTATCAAATCTTGAAACTGTAATTAATCTTGGTGATTTTATTTTTAATAAACTTTCAACCTTATCTAAAGTTTTTTTATTAAGTTTTTTTGGAGGATTAACACCGGGATTTATAACTATTATTTTTTTTTGGTCTACACCAATATCAATGGCTAGATTTCTGGTGTACTCAGAATTGGCAATAACTTTTTCAACATTATTTAAAACATTGATAATTTTTTTATTTTGAGATCCTCCTTTTGGGTGATTAATTTCTTTTCCATGAATCAAGCAATATTTTTTTTTATCTGATTTAATTAGTTCTAAACTTTTCCAATGGTCAGCAATAATACCCTGAACTTTATTTTCTTTTAAAAACTCATTAATAAGTTGAGCTTTTCTTATTTTACGTAAAAATTTAACACCTCGAATTCTTTCAATCGAAAAATTTACTCCATTATCAAATTCTTTATGGTTCTCCTCATAATCAGCAAAAACTTTAATCATAAAGTTTTTAGACAATTCCTTTGTAAGACCCCACATTAAGCTTTGCATACCACCTAATTCAGGGGGAAAAGATCTTGTTGCAATTAAATACATCAATTATTTTTCCACTTAATACTACATCCAGCACTCGGTATTTGATTTTCAGGTCCTTTATCAGTTTCAGCAATAAGTTTCATTGCTTTGAATAGATCACTTTCACCATTTCTTACTGGAACTAAATTTTTAAGTTCTCTTAATCGACCTCGGTATTGAAGCTCTAGGTTTTTATTATAACCAAAGAAATCAGGGGTACATACTGCATCATATGTTTTGGCTATTTCCTGTGTCTCATCCACTAAATAGGGAAAACTAAATTGATGTTTTTTTGCAAATAGAATCATGTTGTCAAAGGAGTCTTCTGGATAATTTTCGGCATCATTTGCACAAATTGCAACAGAGTTAATGCCCAAGTCTTTTAATTTTTTACAATCTTCAACTATATCTTTTGTAACTGCCTTAACATAAGGACAGTGATTACAGATAAACATTATTAAAGTTCCGTTTTCACCTTTTAAATCTTCTAAGGAAATCATTTTATTGTCAGTTGATTTTAGCTTAAAGTCGTGTGCCTTTTGGCCGAAATCACATATTGGAGTTTGTATTGGCATAATGTAATAATATATAAATAATGTTTTACGATTTAAAAGATAAAAAACCAAAAAACTCTGGCGAAAATTGGGTAGCTCCTAATGCAACTATAATTGGAGATGTAACTTTAGAAAAGAATTCTAGTATTTGGTTTAATGCAACCCTAAGAGGAGATATTGAAAATATTCACATAGGCGAGGGATCAAATGTTCAAGATGGAAGTGTTTTGCATACTGATCCAGGCTATCCATTAAAAATTGGAAAAAATGTAACTGTGGGTCATATGGTTATGCTTCATGGATGTACGATAGGGGATAATAGTTTAATTGGAATTGGGGCAGTGATTCTAAACAATGCTAAAATTGGAAAAAATTGTATCATAGGCGCAAAAGCTTTAATTACAGAGAATAAAGAAATACCTGACAATTCTTTAGTGATTGGTTCACCAGGAAAAGTTGTTAGAGAAGTTACAGAAGAAGAAAAAAAAGCTGTATTTGAAAACACCAAACACTATCAAGATAATTGGAAAAAATATTCTAAATCAATTTTTTAAGGAACTAACCAAACATTTTTATTATCTTCTAAATCAAATTTAGCTCTTCGATGTCCTTTCGCTGCAAGATATAGCCATTCAATAGATTTAATTTTACATTTAATAACTGTGAAGTTTTTATAACCGTCTTCACTTTGTTCCATAGTGTAATCAAAATCTTCTAATTTAGATATCATTCCAGAGGTTGGATTTTCTGAAGCAGTTCCTGGAGGACTATCGGTTAAATAACAACGTCTGCTTATATGTTTAGTTTTTTTCCAAGATTCTTCTGTTGTAGAATTTTGATTATTTACATCACATTCTACTTTTACTCTTAGCTGTATCTTTTCTTCTTTATCGTAAAAAACTAGAGAGGCATTCTTATTTTTTTTAAGAATATCCACCTTTGGTGATCTTAAATCAGTGTGAAATTGTAACAGATTATTTGCTCTATCTGATTTACGTAAAACAACAATTCTACCATCTACTTCATCTTGATGAGCACAGATAAAGACCGGAATTCTAAACGGTGAACCTCTATTGGTCACAGCATCATCTAACATAGACCAATACTTATTCTGAATTTCTTCTAAATTTTCATAGTATGCTGGTTGCATACATTACTTTCTAAATCTTTTTATTAAGCTTGAAGTATCCCAACGATTTCCGCCTAAACCTTGAACTTCTCCATAAAATTTATCTACAAGTTCTGTTACAGGTAATAATGAACCATTATTTTTAGCCTCATCCATTGCAATTTTTAAATCTTTTCGCATCCAGTCAACTGCAAAACCAAAATCAAATTTATCATCAATCATTGTTTTATATCTATTTTCCATTTGCCAAGATTGAGCAGCTCCTTTTGAAATTACCTCAATAACATCTTCCATGTTTAATCCAGCTTTCATACCAAAGTTAATTCCTTCTGATAGACCTTGAACTAACCCAGCTATACAAATTTGGTTAACCATCTTAGCTAATTGTCCACAACCAGCTTTACCAAGTAGTTTCATTTTTTTGCTGTAGCAATCAATTTTATCTTTTGCTTTATCAAAATCAGCTTGATCACCACCAATCATAACTGTTAACGCACCGTTCTCTGCACCAGCTTGTCCACCAGATACAGGAGCATCTAGTGCACCAAATCCATTTTTCTTTGCGTATTCATAAATTTCTCTAGCAATTGTTGCTGATGCTGTGGTGTTATCAATATAGATTGCACCTTTTTTTATTGTTTTAAATGCACCATTGTCACCAAAAGTAACTTCTCTTAAGTCATTATCGTTTCCAACACATGTAAAGATATACTCCGCATCTTTTGTAGCCTCAGCAGGAGTCTCTGCCATTTTACCTTTGTGTTCTTTAATCCATTTTTCTGCTTTTGATTTTGTTCTGTTAAAAACAGTTACATTGTGACCACCTTTTGATATATAACCAGCCATTGGATAACCCATGACACCAAGACCTATGAAAGCAACATTACAACTCATAATTTTTTATGTTTAATAGTTTAAGTTTAAAAGTAATTGTATTTGGTTTTATTTTTACATTTTTTTCTAGTTTTGGACAGAGTTTTTTTTTAGGCTTATTTAATTCAAGCATAAGAGAAACACTTTCAATTACTCATGGACAATTTGGCTCGATTTATGCTTCTGCGACGTTATTAAGTAGTTTTCTTTTAATTTGGGTTGGGAAAAAAATTGATGACATTAATATTTTTAAATTTGCTTTTTACGTAACATTACTTCTTGCTTTTTCATGTTTTTTCTTTTCAAAAATATCATCAGTGTTTTTTTTATTTATCGCTGTTTTTTTAATGAGATTTTCAGGTCAAGGATTAATGTCCCATACTGCAACAACTACTATAGCTAGATACTTTACTATATCTAGAGGCAAAGCTCTCAGCGCTGGATGGTTCGGTCTCTCAACAGCAGAATTTATTTTACCTGTATTAATCGTTTATTTACTTACAATCACAGCCTGGCAAAATATTTGGATATCAATATCTATTTTAACTTTGATCTTTTTGCCATTAGCTTCATTTTTTTTAATCAAAAAATTAGATTTTGATACAAGAGAACAAGTAGAATCTGGTGACAATGAAATTAAAGAAATCAAGCAATGGAAAAGAATTGAAGTTATTAAAGATTATAGATTTTATATTATTTGTTTAAATATGCTAGCAATGCCATGGATTGCAACTGGTGTTTTTGTTTATCAATCTTTTATTACTGAAGCAAAAGAGTGGGGCTCTTTTGTTATTGCTCAATCATTTATGGTTTATTCAATATTATCTGTTGTAACTCTATTAGGATCTGGATTTTTAATTGATAAATTTACTAGTAGAAAACTTTTAATCTTTATGAACATACCTTTATTGTTTTCTACATTAGTTTTATTTTTCTTTGATAATCCTATCACCTCTTTTATTTTTCTTGGCTTAATAGGTATTTCCAACGGTCTTGCCAATGTATTAGGCTCATCAACATGGGCAGAAATTTACGGTGTGAAATTTATTGGATCAATTAAAGCTTTAACCACAGCTTTAATGGTTTTTTCCACTGCTTTTGGAACTGCTTTATTTGGTTTTTTAATAGATAGAGGTTTTTCTATTGAACAAATTGCCATGATATCATTTATCTACATTTCTCTTTCTTTAATTTTGTTATTTTTTGTCAGAAATAAGCTAAATCCACAATATATCTAAAAAATCTCCTTGATTTTTTTTTAGTCACTGTATAGATACTGCGCATGGCTAGAGTCACTGTAGAAGATTGCATCGATAAAGTAGAGAGTCCTTATGAGTTAGTTTTAGTTGCAAAAGAAAGAGCAACTCAACTCAATTCTGGTATAGAACCAAGTTTAGATAGAGATAATGACAAAAACACAGTTATTGCTCTAAGAGAAATTGCGGAGGAAAATATTAAAGTTAACGATTTAACAGAAAGTGCTGTTTATAAATTAAGAAAGCATGTTGAACAAGTTGATGAAGGTTTAGAGGATGATGAGGAAGTAGGAGATGATTTTGAAAACTTATATAAAGGTGAGATTTCGAAAAGTGGTGCGCCTATCTTACCATCAAAAAGAGCGAGAAGATCTCCAGAAAAGATTCAAGTTTCTAAAGAGGATTTAGCGAAATTATCTGAGACAGCTAAGCCAGAAATGCCGGAAGCACCTGCATCCGAAGATGCTGAAGCAGAACAGGGAGACGTATCTTTAGATCAAGTCTCTGAAAGTGAAGATCAAGCAGCAGAAGATGCTGACACTTCAAATTCTTAAAATTTATTAATTACAAAATTCCTTTATAATTTTTTGTCGGTGTTCATCTAAATCAGGTATGTCACCTCTTGTTTTTTCATCTTTATAAGATGACATTTTAATTGGGTTACCAGCCAGTTTAAAATCTCCAATAACTTTGTGAAACGCTTTAACAATCATGTTTCTAGATTCTATTTGTGGGTTTTCAACAGCCTCTTTGATATTGAAAATTGGTCCACATGGGATTTTATCTTTTTCCATTTCACTAACCCAATCACTTGTTTTTTTACTTAATAATTTTTCCTCTAAAATTTTTTTAAGCTCATCCATATTTTTTGCTCTAGATGAATTATCTAAAAATTTTGGATCTTTACTTACCTCTGGGATTTGAAGAAGATTACAAAGTTTTTCAAAAAGTTTATCATTTCCAGCTGCAATGATTATGTAACTGTCTTTTGTCTTAAAGGCTTCAAAGGGTGCAATTGATGGGTGTCTTGATCCCATTGGTTTTGGAATTTCATTTTTAGATAGATAACGTGCTATAGCGTTTTCTAATATGGCTATTTGACAATCAAGCATAGAAACATCAATGAACATTCCTTTTCCAGTTTTTTGTCTATCATATAAAGCTGCATTAATACCTATCGCAGTAAAAAGTCCAGCAGTAATATCTCCAATAGATGTTCCAACTCTAGTAGGTTCAGAGTTTGGTTGACCAGTAACACTCATTAAACCACCCATACCTTGAACTACCATGTCGTAAGCGGGTAATTCTTTAAGTGGACCAGTTTGACCAAAGCCTGATGCTGAAGCATAAATTAGTTTTGGATATTTCTTATTAACATCTTTCCAGCCAAACCCCCATTTTTCTAAAGTTCCAGGTTTAAAATTTTCAACTAAAATATCTGCTTGAGATAAAATTTTTTCAAAAATTTTTTTATCTTCATCATTCTTTAAATTAAGAGCAATACTTTCCTTTCCTCTATTAAGAGACATGAAATAAGCAGAATAATCTTTTATGAATGGTCCAAATTTTCTTGAGTCATCACCAATTTCTGGTGCTTCAACTTTAATTACTCTAGCCCCTAAATCAGATAATATCATAGTGCAGTAAGGACCAACTAATACTCTAGTTAAATCAACTACCAGTAGGTTTTTTAAAGGTCCATCCATTTTTCTTTGTCTTACTTGAGTTTTTGTCGACTTGACTCTTATTAATAAGTTCACTTTAATTGAATTATTAAAAATAACAATAGAGGGAAAAAATAATGTTAAAAAGATTATCTTTATATTTAACTTCATTAGTTTTTGTTTTTACTACTATTGGTTCTGCTTATGCAGTTACGCTAAAAGCAAGTCACCAATGGCCTGGTACACCAAGAGCTGATGGATCTTACGATCCACGTCATGAAATGGTTCAAATCATTGCTGACGAGGTTAAAAAAGCAAATGTTGGAATAGATATCAGAATTTATCCAGCTAAATCATTATATAAACCAAAAGAACAGTGGAAACCTATGACAACTGGTCAGTTAGATATTTCTGCTTTTCCTTTAGCATACGCATCTAAGTTTCATCCAGAATTTGATGCAACGTTAATGCCAGGAACAGTAAAAAATCATGATCATGCATTAAGATTTAATAAAGGTCCAATGATGACTGAAATTAAAAAAATCATTAATGATGCTGGTGTTGTAGTTCTATCTGATGCTTGGTTAGGTGGTGGTTTTGCTTCAAAAACAAAATGTATTAAAAATCCTAGCGACGCAAAAGGACAAGTGATGAGAGCTGCTGGTAAAGCATTTAACCAAATGTTAGAAGCTGCAGGAGCAGGTATACAAAGTATGCCGTCATCTGAAATTTATACTGGTTTACAAACAGGTGTATTAACAGGTGCAAATACTAGTTCAGGAAGTTTTGTGAGTTACAAAATTTATGAGCAAGTTTCATGCGCAACACCTCCAGGAAAATTTGGATTATGGTTTATGTATGAGCCAATTCTGATGTCTAAAAAGTCTTTTGATGCTTTAAATTCTAAGCAACAAAAAGCTTTAATGAAAGCAGGAAAAGTTGCTGAGAAATACATGACAGCTCAAGTTGAAAACTTAGATAAAAAGTTTGAAGAAGCTTATAAAGCTGCAGGTGTTAAATTAGTATACATGAACGAAAAAGATCATGCAGCGTGGGTAGAGATTGCAAAAAAATCATCTCACAAAGCATTTGCTGATAAAGTTCCAGGTGGTGATAAGCTGATGGAAATGGCTTTAGCAGTTAAATAAAATAATATATAAAGAACCCCTGTTTATTCTTATTAAATAGGGGTTTTTTTATGAAAAAAAAATATCTTAAATTTTGTGAACTTATATCTAAAGCCTGTGGTGCTTTTGCAGTATTAGCTTTACTCTTATCTATTTTAGTTATCGTAGAACTTGTTTTTGAGAGATATTTTTTTCAAAGAGCAATTACATGGCAGACAGAATTAGTTACTATGTTACTAGTTGCATCAACTTTTATAGGGAGTGTATATGTGCTTAGTGAAAAAGCCCATGTTAGTATGGAATGGATTTATGATTTTCTATCAAAAAAAAATATTATTCGTTTAAAAATTTTTACTTCTTTATTAAGTTTATTATTTTTTTTAATTTTATTTTATTTTGGATTTTTAATGGTTGAGGAAGCATTTACAAAAAATTATTCAACAGGTACTGTGTGGGATCCGCCCTTATGGATACCATATTCTTCAATGGCTTTAGGAGCTATATTGATGATTCTTCAATACGTAGCTGAAATTATAAAACTCACTGACGATAAGGATTATAATTAATGGACCCATTGATAATAGCTTTAATCGTAGCAGTTTTTACTTTACTGGTGCTTTTTTCTGGAATTCCAATCGCTTTTGGTTTGAGTTTTGTATCGATAGTTCTTTTAGTGTCATTTGAGGGTTTTCAAATGCTTGATGTTTTTGCGGAAACATTCTTTGCTGGGTTAAATTCATTTGTTTTACTATCAATACCAATGTTTATTTTGATGGGAATGGCAGTCGCCAATTCTCCCGCAGGCAAAGACTTATACACAGGATTAGATAGATGGCTTTGGAGAGTACCAGGCGGACTAGTTATTTCCAACATTGGAGCATGCTCAATTTTTGCTGCATTAAGTGGTTCAAGTCCTGCAACTTGTGCTGCAATTGGAACTATGGGAATACCCGAAATGAGAAAAAGAGGTTATTCAGACCAAATAGCTACTGGAACTATTGCAGCAGGTGGAACACTAGGAGTTTTAATTCCTCCAAGTATTGTTTTAATTGTTTATGGAATTGCAACAGGGACATCAATTGGTAGATTATTTTTATGTGGATTGGTGCCAGGATTTATGTTGGCAGGCATGTTTGCGATTTGGGCACTTATTCATAGTTATTTTATAGATAAAGATGCTGCTAAAGCTTTAAGAAATAGAGTAAAGCCAACATTAAAAGAAAAACTTGAAGTGTTACCAAGAATTCTACCATTTTTAGCAATCATTGCTGGAGTTTTATATGTTTTATATGGTGGTGTTGCAACTCCGTCAGAAGCGTCTGGAGTTGGAGCTTTTTTAGTTTTTGTTTTGATAGCTGTTGTTTATAAAATTTATCAGCCAAAAAAGATTTGGAATATTGTTAAAGTATCAATGAAAGAAAGTGTGATGATAATGTTTATCATTGCAGCTTCTTATCTTTTTGCCTTCACTCTTTCACAATTATACGTAACTCAGTCTTTAGCTCAAAGTATGGTTGAGCTAAGTTCAAATAAGTGGGTTGTATTTATTTTGATTAATATATTTCTTTTAATTGCTGGGTTCTTTTTACCTCCCGTTGCAGTGATAGTAATGACTTCCGCTATATTATTACCAGTTATAACAACTTTAGGATTTGATCCTTATTGGTTTGCAATAGTGTTTACTATAAATATGGAAATAGGATTGATAACTCCTCCAGTTGGGTTGAATCTTTATATTATAAAGGGTATTACACCAGATGTAAGTTTGTCTGAAATTTTAAAAGGCTCTATTCCATTTATGATAATTATGGCTTTGGCTATTTTAATTCTATGTATATTTCCTGAAATTGTTACATGGTTACCTGATAAAGTGATGGGTAAGGCACTTGGATACTAAAACAAGGATTAATAGAAAAGTTTCAGTTGCCCCGATGATGGATTGCACTGATAGACATGATCGTTTTTTTCTCAGATTAATGAGCAAAAATGTAATGCTTTATACTGAAATGGTTGCTACAAAATCTGCTCTCCACGGAGATAGAGATAAAATTTTATCTTATAGTCCTGAAGAGAAACCTTTGGCTTTACAGGTAGGTGGTTCTAATAAAGACGAATTAGCAGAAGTCGCAAAAATTGCAGAAGACATGGGTTATGACGAGATAAATATTAATCTTGGATGTCCAAGTAAAAAAGTTCAAAAAAACAAGTTTGGTGCATGTCTAATGAAGGAACCAGACTTAGTTGCTGAATGTATTTATTCAATGGTCAAGGTGTGCAAAATTCCTGTGACAGCTAAAACTCGAATAGGTTTTGATGATATTGAAGATTTTGATTATCTTAATAATTTTATTCACAAAATGAAGAATGTGGGTACAAAAACATTTATTTTACATGCAAGAAAAGCAATGCTTTCTGGTTTATCACCTAAGCAAAATTTGAATATCCCAAAATTAAATTACAAGATGGTTTATAATATTAAAAAAGAAAATCCAGATTTAGAAATTATTATAAATGGTGGGATAACTAAAATAAGTGAAATAAATGATCACATGAAGTTTTGTGATGGTGTAATGATTGGTAGATCAATCTATCAGAACCCATATTCTTTAGTAGAAATTGAAAAAGAAATATTCAACACAACTGATAGTCCTTCAAGAGAAGAAGTCGTAAAAAAGCTTTTAGAGTATTTAGATAATGAGGTAAAGAAGGGGACTAAAGTAAATCACATAATGAGACACACAGTTGGATTATACCACGGTCAGATTGGTTCTAAAAAATGGAAAAGATATTTAAGTGATAATATGATGGCAAAAGACTCTGATTTTCAAAAGGCAAAACATATTATGAGAATTGTTCAAAATAATGAAAAAGCTAATCAAGTAAGTTCCTAATGGAAATAATCTCTAATGCTGAATTAATAAATCTTTTAGTTGTTTTAGCAGCTGCGGCTGCGGGAGCAGGTTTTATGGCTGGATTATTAGGTGTAGGTGGTGGAATTGTTATGGTCCCCGCTCTTTATTATGCGTTTACAGTTTTGGATTTCGATATTGTTACAAGAATGCATTTGTCAGTTGGAACATCTCTTGCAATAATAATTCCTACTTCAATTATTTCAACAATGACTCACAAGGAGTATGATGCTGTTGATTTTAAAATGGTAAAATCATTTGGGGTTTTTATTTTATTAGGTGTTATTTGTGGAACTTTTTTAGCTGTAAATTTAAAAACACCTGCTTTAGTTTTATTTTTTTCAATATTTGCACTTATGGTAGGATTATTTTTTATTTTTTTGAGAGAAAAACTTGTAGATAATCCAAAAAAAATATCAGCTGTTGTAAAAAATATTTCTGGTGTAATTATTGGATTTATATCTGTACCTTTAGGTATTGGTGGCGGATCTCTAATGGTACCTTTTATGCGGACATTTGGTTACGATATTAGAAAATCTATTGGAACAGCTGCAGCAGTTGGATTTTTAATTGCTGTAACAGGAACAATAACAATGATAACAGGTGGTAAAATAATTGATAATGTAAAGACTCCCTATAGCATTGGTTATATAAATCTTTTAGGATTTGCAGTATTTGTACCTGTAACTATGGTTATGGCTCGAGTAGGAGCTAAAGTTGTTCATAAAATTGATAAAAAGTTACTTAGTAAAATTTTTGGAATATTTTTAATTTTAGTATCAATGCGATCTTTTATAGAGTATTTAAATATAAACTAAAAATAAAAAATTGACTGACTCCCTCTCTAATTTAAATTATTTTTATTTGATTATATTAATGGTCATGGCTGCAATTCCTGTTGGTTTTTTTGCAGGACTTTTTGGGATAGGTGGTGGTTTAATATCAGTCCCTTTTCTTTTTTTTATATTTGATTTTTTGGATTTGTCTGATGATTACACAATGCATTTAGCTGTTGGTACAGCATTTTTCATAACTATTTTTACATCCACTGCTTCTGTTCTCACTCATAGAAAACATAATGCAGTTGATTTGAGTATTTTAAAAACTTTCGGATTGTTTGTAATTTTAGGAGTATTTTTTGGATCTTTTTTAGCAGCTATTTTAAAAACAAAGTATTTGGTTCTTTTTTTTTCAATTGTTGTTTTCATATTTGGTGCTTATTTGCTTTTACAAAAAGAAAATACAAAAAAAATTAAACCTACATTTAGTTTCTTTTCCAAGGCGGTTTTAGGTTTTATATCTGGTTCGATTTCTGCTCCGATGGGTATAACAGGTGCAATGATGAATGTTCCTATATTAAGATTTTTTGGATATCCAATTACAAAAGCTATTGGTAGCGCTGCAGCTATTGGCTTAGTAATTTCAATTTCAGGAACGTTAGGTTTTTTTTCAACTGGACTTTATTTAGATGTAAGCCTGCCTTTGAGTGTTGGTTTCATAAATATCCCTGCGTTTCTAATATTTATTCCAATTACAACGATAATGGCAAGAATAGGGGTAAACACAGTTCATAAAATGAGAAAAATAAAAGCTCAGAGAATGTTTGGAATATTTCTATATGTTATCGGGACAATTTTCATATTTAGATATTTAAGTTTATAAAAAAAGAGGCGGTTTCAGTCTCCCTCTACCGCCCCTTAATTAATAATTTAAATGATTCTTTGAATAAATAAAAACTCGTTATAATTGAAAAATAAATATGTAATTAATCTTAAGGTAAAGGTTCCTCATCAATTATCTCTGAAACTTCAATAATATCAATTTTTTTGGCAATAAGCTTTTTTACGTCAATAGTTGATTTTTTTATACTTTTAAGCTGCTTATCTCTAAGTTTTTTTATCTCTTTTACTTTAATATTTATATCTTGAATGATTTTACTCGATCCGTATGAAAGTGAAGTTTGATAAATACTACCAGTTTTTATTCCAGTAAAAGTAGGTCCTAAAAAAGCACTACCTGAAATTGTGCAATTTGTTAGAAATATTAAAAAAAAAAATGCAAAACTTTTTTTCATGAAGTTGCACTTATCTGATTCTTTTTAATTTTGAATGAAAAATAATTAATTAATTAAAAAAAAAAAACTCGTTATGATTGAATTTTAATTTAATACGGACATTGGATCTAATCTTGTTTGAAACCAATTTATTCTAAAATCTAAGTGTGGACCTGTTGATCGACCTGTTGAACCTACTGTACCAATAATATCACCTTGATTTATTAGATCGCCTACAGATACCATTACACTTTCTAGGTGTGAGTAGATTGTTGAAATACCATGTCCATGATCCATTATGATTGTTCCACCTGTATAATATAAATCATTTTCAGCCATCGTTACCTTTCCAGAAGCAGAAGACTTAATCATTGTTCCCTTGTTTGCCGCTATATCTATTCCATAATGTGGCCATTTAGGTTTACCATTCAAAATTCTTTGACTACCATAAACACCACTTATAATCCCCTCAACCGGCATAATAAATTGATCTTTAAAAAATGGTAAATTTGAATTTATAGCTCTCGCTTCTCCAATTTTATTATTTTCCTCTTTTATTCTTTTATAAACAGATTCTGGAGGAGTTACTTTATTTTCTGGAAGTCCGTCTATTCTTTGAATTTTATATTTTCTTTTTAAAACCTTTTTAGTAAATATTTTTTTTTCCCCATTCAGAGTTTGGATAATTGTAACATCAAATTTTCTATCTCTATCTAGTCCAAAGACGAAATACCCATCTTTTGAAACTTTAACTTCTTTTTTATCAATAATTATATTTGCAGATGGGTCAGTAATTCCAATAATGTAATGCCCTTGTAAAAATTTTCCTTGAAATTCTATGGCATATACTGGAACTGAATAAAAAAATAGAATTATTAAATATAACTTTTTAATTACTTTGCAGTCCATCCACCATCCACTAATAATGAAGTTCCTGTGATCATTGATGCAGCATCGGAAGCTAAAAAAACTGCAGCAGATGCAACTTCCGATAGTTCTGCAAATCTTTTGAGAGGGATATTATTAAGTGTTTCTCTTTTAAATCTTTTATTCTTTAAGAATTTTTTTGTCATTGGCGTTACAACAAAAGTAGGACATATAGTATTAACTCTAATATTGTATTTTGCTAAATCGATAGACATTCCTTTTGTTAGTCCCTCTAGGCCAAATTTAGTCATATTATATACACTTCTAATAGGTCCACCAACATGACCCATTTGTGATGACATATTTACTATTGCGCCCCCAATTTTTTTTCTATTTTTTGTTTTTATCATCTTCAACGCGCATAATTGAGCTAAGTTAAAGGTAGCAACAGTGTTAATTCGCACTAAATATTCCATATTTCTAGTTTTTACTTTGGTAAAGTGTTCTGGAATATTATTCCCAGCGTTATTGATTAAAATATCAATTTTAGGAATTTTATTAATTATTTCTTTTATTTGATTATATTTTGTGATGTCACAAACATAAGATTTACACTTTGATTTGAGTTTTTTAATCTTTTTGGAAACTTCATCTAAATCTTTTTGAGTTCTACTAATTATAATAAGATTTGCACCTGCTTCAGCTAATGCAATTGCACATGCTCTTCCGATACCTTTTCCAGCGCCTGTTACAACTGCAGTTTTATTTTTAAAGTTATAATTTTTTAGATACATTATAAAAACAATATTTTAATATCAGTATAAATTAATTCAACAGCAACAATTAATATTGCTATTAATCCAGCCCATGCAATCCATTTATATTTCTTTATCCAGTTTGAAATTAACGTTGCGGCAAAAGCCATTAACACTATTGATAATACTAAACCGAATACCAATAATTTATAGTGGCTACCAGCAGCTCCTGCAACTCCTAAAACATTATCTAAACTCATAGTAAAATCTGCTAACAGAATTGTCCATATAGCTTTAAGAAAACTTGAATTGTCAACTTTTATATCCTCTTCGTGGTCTGAACCTTTTATTACGTCTGTGTAAAGTTTGTAAACTATATAAAGAAGAAGCAATCCTCCTAACAATCTTAGTCCGGTTATTTGAAGTAAGTAAGCTGTTAGTAGTGTTAAAATAATTCTAAGAATTACTGCGCCACCAATACCCCAAAAAATTATTTTTTTTCTTTGTTCTAATGGAAATTTTGAAGCAACCATTCCTATTATAATTGCATTATCTCCAGCTAAAACTAAATCAATTAAAATAATTTGAGTAAGGATAGTTAACTGTTCTGGAGTAAATAAATCAGCAAACATTAATTCTTAAGTATCATATCAGCACCTTTTTCTGCAATCATTATTGTAGGTGCATTTGTATTTCCTGAAGTAATGTTTGGCATAATTGAAGCATCAATCACTCTTAAGTTTTGAATGCCTTTAACTTTAAGTTTTTCATCAACAACTGCCATATCATCCTGTCCCATTTTACAAGTACCAACAGGATGAAAAATTGTTTGAGTGTAATCTGAACCTGCTTTAACTAATTCTTCATCATCAGTAATATGAACTCCTGGCCTATATTCTTCTGGCTCATATTGTTTGAATGTTTTAGTTTCTAACATTATTTTTCTAACAATTTTTAATCCCTGAGCTGCAACTTTTCTGTCATCATCAGTAGATAAATAGTTCATTTTAATTTTGGGATAAATTCTACTATCGTTACTAACTATATTGATTTCACCTCTGCTTGTTGGTCTAATATTTGCTACAGTTGGGGTAATTCCTTCAAAGTCATGCATCGGAGTTACCCCTAATATGTCTGTACTAACAGGCGATACATGGAATTGTAAATTAGGAGTAGCTCTAGACGGATCACTTTTAACAAACGCACAAACTTGACTAGCTCCCATAGTTACAGGCCCACTTTGATTAACCAAATATTCAAGTCCCATTAAAAATCTTCCAAATAAACTTTCAACTTTTCTATTGAGTGATTTTAAATTTTTGACTTTATAAACTGGTCTAAACATTAAATGATCCTGTAAATTTTTACCAACTCCATTTGACTCATGGACAATTTCTATTCCTAAGTTTTTAAGTTTGTTAGCTTCCCCAATTCCAGATACTTGTAAAATATGAGGAGATCCAATTGATCCTGCAGACAAAATTACTTCTTTATTGGCATTGACAGTATTAATTTTTTCTCCAATAAAATAATTAACTCCTGTAACTTTCTTACCTTCGAAATTTATTTTTTGAACATGAGCTTTAGTTACAATTTTTAAATTAGATCTTTTTTTTACAGGATTTAAATATCCTTTAGCAGCACTACATCTAAGTTTTAATACTGCTTTATTAAAGCTTGTGGTGAATTGAAAAAAACCTACGCCAAAGTTATCTCCAGTATTAAAGTCATTTGTTTTGGGTATCCCATATTCTTCAGCTGCATTTTGAAATTCATCAAGTAATTTTAAATTAATCTTTTTATTTGCTACAGTAATCGGGCCATTATCATTATGAAATTCACTTTTTCCTAATTCATTATTCTCTGATTTAAGAAAATAGGGCAAAACATTTTCCCAATCCCAACCTGTATTACCCAGTTGTCTCCATATATTATAATCTTCTTTTTGTCCTCTAATCCATAAAAGTCCATTAATCGAAGAGCTTCCACCTAAAGTTTTTCCTCTAGGATATCTAATCGATCTATTATTCATTGTTTCATCAGGTTCAGTTTTAAAGCACCAATCAACCTTTGGATTATGCATAGTTTTGAAATATCCAACTGGAATATGTATCCATGGATAATTATCTTTGCCACCAGCCTCGATTAACAAAACCTTATTTGATGGATTTGCAGAGAGTCTATTTGCAAGAACGCAACCAGCAGAACCCGCTCCTACAATTATGTAATCAAAATTTTCCATTGATAGTTGAATCGTTTTTTAGTTTTAATTTTTTAATGTTTTTACACTCATATTTACCAATTGTCACTTGTGTCAGCTTTATTTTTCTGATTGAATTAATCAAGTTAAATTTAACTAACACATAGGAAATATAATGAAAAAAATCATTTCAATGTTATTTGCAACGTTATTAGTGATTGGATTTACATCTAATGCTAATGCTGCAAAAACACTAAAATGTCAGACAGTTCTTAACACTAAGGCTGACGAGGTCAAAATGTTAAAAGACTTTACTGACACAGTAACAACTTTAACAAGTGGTTCTTTAAAATTTGAAATTCTTCCTGCTGGTGCAGTTGTTGGAGTTAAAGAAACTCTAGACGCAGTAGATAAGGGTTTAATTGATTGCGGATTTGCTTGGACTCATTATTGGTCAGGTGATCACCCTGCTGCTATGTTATTCGGTTCTCCGGTAGCTGGTGGTGGAGTTGGTATTGACAATATAGCTTTCTTATCATGGTTCCAATATGGTGGTGGTAAAGAGTTATACGACCAACTTTGGAAAGAAATGGGAAGAGACATAAAAGGATTTATGATTCAACCAGTTGGACCAGAAGCTTTAGGTTGGTTTCCAAAACCAATTAAAGATATGGCTGACTTTAGAAAATATAAGTTCAGAACTCCTCCAGGAATTCCAGGACAAACTTATAAAGACATTGGTATAGCATCTGTTGCTATGGGTGGTGGAGATATTTTACCAGCACTTGAGGCAGGAACTATTGATGCTGCTGAGTGGTGTTGTCCTAAACCAGATTTAACATTTGGTTTCCAAAAAGTATTGAAGCACTATTACTTACAAGGTTTACATCAAGTAGTCGTAAATGCTGACTTTTACATAACTGGAAAAACTTACAATGCTATGACTGCTCATGAGAAAAAGTCACTTGAAGTAGCTGCTAATGCATCATTAGCAAAATCTTTAAGTTACAGAATCTATGAGAATGGTAAAGCTTTGAAAGAGTTAACTACTAAACATGGAGTAATTTTAGAGGACACTCCTTCTGATTATTTCACAGAATATATGGCTGCTGCAAAAGCTTCTTTAAACAAGAATGCTAAAGATAATAAATTCTTTAACGAAGTTTACACTTCAATGAAGAATTTTGCTGATATAGCTGTTCCATTCTGGAGTGGTGCTCAAATGTCTAATGCGAAGCTAGGAATGGCTCACGCAGCAACATTAAAGTAATCAGTAATTAATCTTGATTTAATTAGAGCGGACTTTTAAGTCCGCTCTAATTTTTTAATGAGAATTTTATGGCTGACGAACCAAGCAAACTTGATATATCAGATGAAATGATTGCCGAAAGGCGAGGTGGTTCGGGAAAAATGCCTGATGACATGCCATTATGGATGGCAAAATCTATTACAGGAATTGATAAATTTAGCAAGTGGATTGGTAATATTGTTTGTTGGATATTGATACCACTAATCTTTGCAATGACATATGAAGTTCTTGCAAGAAAATTATTTTTAGCTCCAACAATTTGGGCTTATGACATAAGTCGTTTTTTATATGGAGCACTTTTTATGTTAGGTGCTGGTTATGCTCTCTCAAGGGGAGTTCATATAAGAGCAGATTTTTTATATAGAAATTTTAAAACCAAAAACCAAGGTCTGATAGATTTTTGGTTATATTTATTATTTTATTTTCCAGGTCTAATTGTTTTTCTTTATATGACTATTGGATTTGTTGGAGAGTCAATTCAAAGAGGCGAAAGAGGTATGGATACCACATGGATGCCTTATATGTGGCCGATTAAAACTTGCTTACTCATTGGTATAATATTTTTACTTATTCAAGGCGTCTCTGAATTATTCAAAAGTTATTGGGCGGCTAAAAAAGGTGAGTGGCCTGGAGAAACAAAATGATTGCTGAGTTTATAGATCCAGCAGTTTTAGGTTTTATTCTTGTCGGTGTAATGCTTTTTGCGATCTTTGTAGGTTTTCCAATATCATTTACATTAATATTTTTAGGTTTCGTATTTGGTTATTTGGGATTTGGAAAATTAGTTTTTTATTTAATGACACTCCAATTTTCTATGGTTATGACGGAACAGACACTCGCCGCCGTACCACTCTTTGTCTTTATGGGAATTATGATGGAACAAGCTGGACTTATGGAAAGATTATTTTCAGCTTTCCAAATGATGTTAGCAAAAGTAAAAGGTTCACTTTATTATGCGGTTTTATTTGTTTCAGTAATATTTGCAGCTGCAACAGGAATCGTTGGAGCATCAGTTACAATTCTTGGAATTATGGCTGCAAAATCTATGAATAGATCTGGTTATGATGTGAGACTTGCTGCTGGGACAATCACAGCTGGAGGAACTTTAGGAATACTAATCCCACCTAGTATTATGTTAGTTGTTATGGGACCTATAATGGAAATCCCAGTAATAGATTTATTTGCTGCAGCAATTATTCCAGGAATTCTTCTTGCAAGTTTATACGCCGGTTACACAACAATCAGATGTATGATCAATCCTAAATTAGGACCAGTGATACCTGAAGATATGAGAGCTGCTAGCATGAAGGATGTGTGGATTGAATTTTTTTTAGGGTTAGTGCCACCAGCAGCTTTAGTATTTGCGGCACTAGGGAGTATTTTATTTGGTTTTGCAACTCCAACTGAAGCAGCAGGATGTGGAGCCATGGGTGCTTTACTTCTTTCATTAGCCTATAAAAAATTAACTCTTTCAAAGCTGCAAGAAGCATTAGTTAAAACACTTGAGATAACTGCATTGATAATGGTGTTAGTAGCAGCTTCAAATTTTTTTGGTGCTGTTTTCGCTAGACTAGGCACACCAACTTTATTAACTGAATTTTTACTAGGTCTTGAGATGAATAAATATCTTATTCTAGCAATGGTTATGGTAATGATATTTTTGTTAGGATGGCCTTTAGAATGGGTACCTATAGTAATGATTATCGTTCCAATAATTTTACCATTAATTGAGGCATTAGGATTTAATTTAACTTGGTTTGCTATTTTAGTGGCTGTAAATTTACAAACTGCCTGGCTCTCACCTCCAGTTGCTTTGTCAGCATATTTTTTAAAAGGTGTTGTACCAGAATGGGATCTTAAAGATATTTATTACGGAATGATGCAGTTTATGGTCTTACAGATTTTTGGTTTAATTCTAATTATTATATTTCCCAAAATTGCTTTATGGTTACCAACTCTCTTATATGGACAGTAGAAAATTTAAGTTTATAATTACTTAAGTGAGTCAACAAAAATTAAAAAAAACACTTATTAATTGGGATTTAGTCTCAGTAAATCCTAATGAAAAAAATTGGAATTGGAAAGATTTGTTTTGTTTTTGGGGTATTAATATACAAAGTATCATTGGATTTTCTCTTATAACCTCCCTTTATTATATCTATAATCTAAATTCTTTTATTGTCTTTTTTGGGACGGTTATAGGCTCAATATTTGTTATTTTGTTTTCTAATTGGATTGGTAAACCATCTCAAAAATTTGGATTACCATTTGTTGTATTGTTGAGATCATCTTTAGGTGTAAAAGGTGCAAAATATTTTGGATTACTAAGATGTATAGTTGGAATTTTTATTTTTGGTATTCAAACTTATTTTTTATCAAAAGCTTTTAGTTATTTAATGAGAATAGCACTATATACTTTTGATCAATCATTTTTGGATAAAGAAATTTTTATAATTTATTTCTTGGGAATGAATATTATTGATTGGATTGCTATGATTTTAGCAATTGTATTACAAGGATTTTTATTTAGTAGTGGAATGAAATTTAATAAAAAAATTATTAATTTTTCAGCTTTAGCAGTGTATTTTGGAATAATACTATTTTTTTTATCTGTTTTATTAAGTGATGTAAAATTAACCTTTAATGCTTTTTACGAAATTTTGGACTTAGGAAATTTTGCTAAAGTAAGTAATTTGGGTCCAATTATTACAGTTGCAGGAACTATTTTTGCGTATTTTGCTATTATTATATTGAGTTATGGAGATTTCTCTCGTTATGTAAAAAATGAAAGAGAGCTTAAAATAGGTAATTTAAGTTTGATATTAAATTTAGTTATTTTTTCATTTTTTGCATTGTTTATAGTTTCTGGCGTTGATGTATTTTTAAATCAAGATCCACAAAATTTAGATCAAATTCTTACAAACCCTACAGATATAATTGGTAAATTAAATAATATGTTTATTATAATTTTAGCTTTAATATTTATTATAATTGCGTCTGCCTCTACAAATTTAATAGCAAATTTTATACCATCTCAATACACACTAATTAATTTGATGCCGTCTTCTCTTTCAATTAAAGGAGCTAGTACTATAATTGTTTCTTTTGGTTTTATTGTTGGTATTTTTTGGCTTACAATTTTAAGT
Organism: uncultured Pelagibacteraceae bacterium; assembly: GCA_902577525.1. GTDB lineage: Bacteria > Pseudomonadota > Alphaproteobacteria > Pelagibacterales > Pelagibacteraceae > Pelagibacter. The sequence continues at coordinate 21,739 of CACGZG010000008.1, forward strand.
CAAATTGGAATATTATCATTTGTAGATACAATTGGCGCATTTTTTGGTCCATTGTTTGGCATTATGATAGCTGATTTTTACTTTATTAAAAAACAAAATTTAAATAATAAAGATATCTATTCATTAGAAAACGATGGTGAATATTATTATAGTGGAGGATTTCACTTAAAAGGTGGTTATTCTATTATATTAGGATTTATATTTTCAGCATCAACAATTTGGAATTCTAGTTTGATGTTCCTTCAATCTTACTCTTGGATAATCGGTGCTTTAATTACAGGAATTGTATATTATCTCTTAGCTAAAAAATAATAAGATGGATAAAATTTCTTTTGATTTTACGAATAAAACTGCTGTTGTGACAGGAGGTGCCCAAGGTTTCGGTTTAGATATTACAAAAAGATTTTTAAGATCTGGCGCTAAAGTAATAATTTGGGATATAGATGTTAAAATGTTAGATAAAGCAATTAAAAACATAAACAATCCAAATTTAAGTATAAAAAAAGTAGATGTTTCCAACTTTAAAGAAGTTGAAAATTCTACAAATGAAATATTGGAAGAAACAAATATAGATATTTTAATTAATAACGCAGGTATTACTGGGCCTACAGCCTCATTATGGGAGTATGATGTAGAAATATGGAAGAAGGTTGTTGATATTAATTTGATGGGCACTTTTAACTGTTGTAGGTCAATAGTGCCCAACATGATTAAGAATAATTATGGTAGAATAGTAAATGTAGCTTCAGTAGCTGGTAAAGATGGTAATGCCAATGCTAGTGCTTACAGCACTGGAAAAGCTGCTGCTATCGGATTGACGAAATCTCTTGGCAAAGAGCTTGCAGACAAGAATATAGCAGTTAATGCAGTTACACCTGCAGGAGCAAAAACAAGAATTTTAGATCAAATGACGAAAGAACATGTTCAAAGAATGCTTTCAAAAGTTCCAAGAGGCAGATTTCTTGAAGTTGAAGAATTCACATCCTTAGTTTGTTGGCTTTCCTCTGAGGAAAATACCTTCTCTACAGCTGCAGTATTTGATATTAGCGGAGGTCGATCCACTTATTAGATTCTAGGTTTTGTTCAACTATCTTCGTCTGATTTATCTTAGCTCTACTTAATTTAACATCTTTAGACATAACTGGAGCAAAAATCATAATTGACCAGTAAATTAATAAAATAAATATGGAAATTGTCTTCATAATTATTAAATAGAGGCAAATGTTGCTTTTTGGATGTTTAAATTTTGTCAAAATAATGTATTAACGTTTTTTTTAAAAAAATTTTTACATGAAAATAATTTTTAAAATTTTACTTGCTGTATTAATTGTAATTGGTTCTAGTCATGCAAAAGATGTTAAAGTTTTCAACTTTTCTGAGGAAGAGCTTTCTCAGCTAGATATTCGAAAAGTGAGAGGTGCTGAAAATAATACTGTTTACACAGTTGGATCTAATAAAAATGGAAACTTTTTAAAAGCTGTAGCTGATAATGCTGCTTCTGGATTAGGAAAAGAGTTAAAAATTGACCTCAACAAAACCCCTTTTATCAATATTACTTGGAAAATAGAGATGGATTTACAAGGTATTAAAGAGAATACAAAAAAAGGGCATGATTTTGCAGCAAGAGTTTTTGCAGTTAAAAAAACTGGTGCTACACCACTTTCTAATAGAGCAATTAATTATGTGTATTCAAGTAATAACAAAATTGGCTTTCATTCTCCTAGTCCTTATACAAAAAAATCAATAGATAACGTATTAGCAAGCACTAAAAATAATCTCAATGAGTGGGTCACAGTAAAAGCAAATGTAAAAGAGGATTTTAAAAAGTTTCATGGTTTAGATGTAGATGAATTAGATGGACTAGCTATCATGTCTGATACTGACAATTCTAAAATGAAAGCAATAGCTTATTTTCAAAATATATATTTTTCTGCTGATTAATAGATATAATAATCTTTATTTATTTAAAATCGTCTTTATTTAGTAGAGTTATATTATTAGCTTTAGATCCTTTACGAGGATAATTTGTATAAATAAGTATAGCTGATTTATTTTTTTTGAAAATTTCATCTTTTACTTTTCGTAATTCATTATAAATAAAAAAATTTAGTCTTTTATTGTTAAATTTTTTAATATAAAAAATTTTAGTTTTATTAGAAAAACTATATATTTTTTCTATCATTTTATTTGTTGTGAATATGAAGAAATTTTTATTTGATGAGCTATTTAGATAATCTTTTAGAAAGTAACCTTTTTTTGTAAATAAGATTAAAGGTAAATCTTTAAAGTTTTTGTTTAAATTATTGTAAAATTTAAACAAAAACTCTTTATGATTGATTGTATTCTCAGATTTATATTTTTTATCATTTTCAAGTTGTTTAGTTTTATTAATAAAACTATCTAACCATTTAATAATTTTAAAATAATTTTTACTTATTGCTGTTTCATCACTCAACATTATTGTATCGACATTTAAACTGCCTAGATGAGAAATATTAACTATATCACTTTTTGAAGCCTCTGTGTCTCTCATCATTGAATTAAGATTTTCAGTTGCAACAATAACAGGTGTGTTTTGTTTTTTACATCTCTCAATAACAAGGTCGATTGCAGAATATAAATTTTCACTTTTTATTTCAGCTCCTAAATCACCACGATCAATCATTATAACGTCAGAATATTTAATGATTGAGTCTATGTTTTTAAGTCCTAAAATATTTTCAATTTTAGATATTATGATTTTGTCTTTAAATTTATTTTTTATATATTTAACTAAATTTTGATTTTGAACAAAACTTAATCCAATGGCATCAAATAAAATTTTTTTATTATTAGATTTTTTTAAAAAATCTAAATACTTTTTTTTTTGTAAAATTTCAGAGTAAGTTGAGCCAGGTATATTTAACCCTTTAAATGGTTTTAAAGTAAAACTCTGCAAACTTACTGCTTGTATATATTCTTTAGATATTTTTATTATTTTGAAAAGATAGAGCCCATCACTAATACTAAGGTATCTATTTTTATTTTTAAGTTGAGGTATCGGATTGCTTAAATGAACATTCTTTATATTTCCTTTAAATATTTTTTTTTTATATGAAAAAAAAATTTTTTCATTTTTTTCTATAAATAAATCTTTTTTATTCATAGTCCTAGGTTTTACACCCGGTATATCTAATAAAATTTTGCAATTTGGAGATATTTTTTTTATTTTTGTTGTTATATTTTTGTGCCAAATTAATGAATTATGTGATCCATTAACTCTTAATAAATTTGTTATATTAAGAATTTTTTTTAAAGAACTTTCTCTTTCACTTACAGGACCGATTGTGACTAAAATTTTCATTTTAAAAACAAATTCTTAGAATTAATTTTTTTAATATAATTTTGTAAATCTTTATCAGCATGTAAAAATATTTTCTTTTTTAAAATTTTTTTTCTAAAATTAGTACCAGAAATATCCTTTAAATAAGTTTTTTTGTGTAAGTTACATTGTTTTAAAACATAATTTCTACATTTTGTACAATAATATGCGCCATAAGAATAAAAGAAATTTACATTTATTTTGTTCTTAAGCTTTTTAGCAAAATTTATAGAATCAAAAGGATCATAATTTTTATTTGATCCCGCATGATCTCTACCGATAATAAAATTTTTTATACCAAACTGATATCTTAAATTAGCATGATGAACTGCTTCTCTTGGCCCTGCATAAAAGAAACTTGAATATATTGGTAAAAATTCAATTTTATTTTTGTATTTCTTTTTTATTATGTATTTATAAATTTTATTTAAATAAGTAAAATTTATATCACCACTTTTTTTAGGACCTATTATAGGATTTATAATTAACTTTCCATATCTTTTTATTGCAGTTTTTAAAATCTGTTCATGTCCTAAATGTGGAATATTTCTTGTTTGAAAAGCTATTAAAGAATATTTTTTTTTAAGATTATTAATTTTTTTTTTTACGTCTAAGTTGTGTTTTTTTACATTGTTAATAATTTTACTTAAATTTTTTTTAGGTCTGGCATTAACGCAATAAACTTTGTCTGTATTAAAATACTGTTTTATTGGTTTATAATTTATATTTTTTGTTTGATAAATTTTTAATAAATCTTTTTTATCAATTTTAAAGAAACTATGGGCTTTTTGATAATCAAAAGTATTTAAACCAAGTGGTAATATTAAAGGTATACCTTTATGTGGTTGGTTTATAAATTCTTTAAATTGTTTTTTATTTAAAAAAGTTTTTTGATACCTAATTAGACCATTTTTTAAATTGATATAATCAAGTAAATACCTATAATTATCAGTGTTATAAAAGTTTTTTAAGTTCATTTTTAAAAAGATTATTTCCAGAATTAAATAACTTTTTTGATTTAATTTTTGCAAGATGGAAATTTTTACCGACAACATTTTTTTTGTATTTATATGTCTTATGCTTTTTCTTAATTTTTTCGAAGTTATTTCTAATTACTTCAATTACTAAAATTTTATTTTTTATTGCTTTTTTATAAACTTCTTTTGTCATCCAAACTGTACTAATTATAGGGAAAGTATTATTATAAATCGATAATTTACCAATAGATAACATTCTGTTAATTTGTTTTGTTCTATCAGTATTTGTATATGATAAGTCTTTACTAAGTTCTTTTCGCACATAGTCTCCATCGATAACAAAAGGTTTTTTGATCTTTTTTTTTAAATATGTTGATGCAAAAGTTTTACCAGATCCCGAAAGACCATAAAACCAGATACCACTAATCTTTTTTTTTTTTAAATTATGCATTAATATTCAAATTATATTTTTTTATAAAGTTTGAAAGTTTTTTAAATGAGTTATTTTTATCTCACTTATTTCAAAAATTATTTTGAATAACAAATGTGTCATTATAAAGATTGTAAGTTATTAATTAAACTGGATTTGTCCATTTAAGATTGAACTATCTGATTATTTAATATAGTCAATAATTTTTTATGTTAATCCTTATAATTAATGATTGAAATTACAATATTCATCTTAGCTGTATTTCAAAGTATATTTGGTGTTGGCTTACTAGTATTAGGAACGCCCATTCTACTACTTCTTGATTTTGAATTTTTTAAAATTTTGAATATTTTATTACCTTGTTCAATGGCAGTAAGTTTAATGCAAATAAATAAAATTAAGAATTATAAGATAATTGAGACAAAAATTATTTTTATTTCATTACCATGTATAATATTAGGTTTGACTACTTTAATACTTTTTCAAGAACATATTAATTTTAAGTTATTAATTGGTTTTATGATTCTAATATCATTTATTATAAAATCTTATTTCAGAAAAAAGTTTGAGATTTTAATTTTAGAAAAAAAAAAATATATTTTACCAGGAGCAGCTTTTTTTCATGGATTAACTAATACTGGTGGTACTATTATATCTTTAATTTTTCAAACTTTAAGAAAAAATAAATTTGAGATTCAATCAAATATAGCATTTACATATTTTTTTTTCTCATTAGTTCAATATTCGATAATCAGTTTATATTTTAATCAAATATTCTTTGATAAAACTAATATTATTTATGTATTAATATCTTTATTTGCGTATTTTCTTGGTGCAAATTTATTATATAAAATAAGTAATAATAAATTTATCGAAATTTTGAATATATTGATTATATTTACGTCTTTATATTTAATTATATCTGGACTATCTTATTTATAATCTAATTCTATTAAATTTATATTCTTATGCATGAAAATTTTTTTCACGATTTAAAAGTTTATTACGAAGATACAGACTCTGGTGGCGTAGTTTATTACGCTAATTATTTAAAATTTTTGGAAAGAGCAAGAACTGAAGCTTTGTATTCAATTGGTTTTAGTAATAAAAAAGTTCAGGATCAATTTAACTCATTAATAATTGTTAAATCATGTAATATTGAATATAAAAAACCTGCTTACCTGGAAGATGAATTAAATATAAGATCTTTTGTAAAGTCAATTACAAAAACTTCTTTTTTTATGAATCAATTTATAACAAAAAATAGTGAAACGATTGTTGAAGCTCTAATACATTTAGTTTTTGTTAATAAAGAAGGTAAGCCAGTTAAAATCCCAGATGAAATATATTTGAAATTTAAACCTTATTTTTGTGATAGTATTAAAACTTAGCTAATTTTTTAGCTTTTATAAATAAATTAACCATCATTTTATTCGAAATCAACTTTGTATTAACATTCCTAGGGCTTGGGTGATAACTTGATAAAATTATTAAACCATTAGGCAATAATTGCAACCTTCCATGCTTAAAAACAAATTTTTTCCTAATAATGAATTTTTTTTTATATAATTTAATACAGTTATCAAACGCAACTTTTCCTAACGTAACTATTACTTTTAGTTTTTTTAAATATAAAATTTCTTCATTAAAAAATTTAGAACAATTAGAAATTTCATTACTTAGTGGTTTATCTCCAGGAGGCACACATTTGAGTATGTTAGTTACATAAGTATAATTTAATTTTAAATTGTCATTTAGATTTTTTGAAAATGGAGAATTTGAGATACCAGCTTCATGCAAACATTTAAACAAAAAATCTCCAGATTTATCACCAGTAAATGCTCTCCCAGTTCTTGTTCCTCCGTGTGCTGCAGGCGCTAAACCAACTATAGCTAATTTTGAGTTTAAATTTCCAAAACCAGGAACAGGTTTACCCCAATAAGTTTCATTAATATTTTGTTTTCTTTTTTGGGTACTTATCTTGTTAATAAATTTTACTAACCTTGGACATTTTTTACAATTTACTATTGTATTGTTTAAATTGTTTAATCTAATATCCATAAAATGAAATTTTTAAAAATCTTCATTATATTATTTATATCTTTAACTACTCCTATTAAAGCAGATTTGAATAAAAAATTGATAAATGAATTAGAGGAGGGTGGAAAATTAATATTTATTAGACATGCTTATGCACCTGGAAGTGGTGATCCAAGTAATTTCAATTTAAACGATTGTTCCACTCAAAGAAATTTGAGTAATTTAGGAAGAGATCAGTCGAAAAAAATTAGAAAATTCTTCAAGGAAAATAAAATACCAATTGATTTAGTAATAAGTAGTGAATGGTGTAGATGTAAAGAAACAGCTCTCATTGCGTTTAATCAATTTAAAACTAAAACTTTTCTTAATTCTTTTTACAGTGAAAAATTTTCAAAAAATAAAAAAACTCAGATGAAAAATTTAAAAAACTATATAAAGAATTGGAATGGTGATAAAAATTTAGTTATGGTCACTCACTTTGTTGTAATAACTGAGGCTTTGAATTATGCACCAGGTTCAGGAGAGATTGTTATTTCAGATAAAAATTTTAAAAAACTAGGTAATATAGAAATAAGTTATTAATAAAATTATGTCCTCAAAAAAAGCAATGAAGCAAGCCCAAAAACAAGCTTATGCAAAACATAGAAGCAATATTAGAAATAATCAATTTAGCAGTAGAAGAAAAAAATTTGCAGAAAATAAAAAAAAAAGTTAGCTTTCTTTTTCAAATTTTTCTATTTTTTTACAGGTAGAAATTTTAGTTATACCCTCTTCATCATTTAAGACAGTTTTCATAAAAATTTCTTGTTTGTTTTTTTCAAATAAAATTTGTGTATAAAATTGAGGATAACCATGCTTATGAGTTAAAATTTTACCATCTTCCTCGTAAATATTTCTGACATAAGTATTGGATTTTTTTACACTTAAATCCGTCAATCTATATTTTTGATAGGTTTTTTCTTTATAAACGTAATTTCTTGTCATGATTAGTTCGTCTAAATTAAGAATATATTCATTTTTTAAAAACTGATCTTGTTTATCATCACAAGAACTCATGATTATTATCTCGGATTTTAATTTCTGAATGGGTAAAATTATAAAAAAAAGTAAGATGAATATTTTAATTTTTTTCATTTTTTTCAGCAAAAAAAAGACCTATCAAAAGAAGAGCAGTCCATCCTAAACCTAAAAGACCTTTAAAAACATTTGTATCTGCACTCCAAATCTTAAGAAATAAAGCACCTATAACAAGTCCTATAATATAAATAATTATTACAATTGAAGTTTTACTCATTTTTTAAATTTTTTTTAAATAAAGAGATACCATTTTCAATTTTATAAGTATAGGACTCTTCAAAACTTTCTAATTGCCAACCAGATAATCTTTTTTTAATAACTATAAGGTTTTCTTTTTTCCACTCATCAGTTGTATTTCCGAGTTTCCAAATTTTTTTTTCATCATTATTTCTTCCACAACCATAACAATATCCAGTGGTCGGGTCAGTTTTACAAATACTTATACAAGGAGAAATTATCATTCTGATATTATAGAGGAAAAATAATAAAATTTGCAATAATTGTCGTTGGACAAATAGTTTCAATAATATATAAAACTCATGAATTTATGGGGCGATGGCGGAATTGGTAGACGCGTCGGTCTTAGGAACCGATAGAGCAATCTGTGAAGGTTCGAGTCCTTTTCGCCCTACCACAAGATAATATGAAAGTTACAGTAGAAAATAAAAAAGGTTTAAACAAAGATCTTAAAATATTCGTTGATAAAAAAACAATGAATAGTTACATGGATGAAAGGTTTGAGGAAATAAAAAGCTCTATCAATTTAAAAGGTTTTAGACCTGGTAAAGTTCCAAGGGAAATTCTTAAAAGACAATTTGGCAAAGCCGTATTTAGTGAGGTTTTAGATAAAGTTCTTAAAGAAACTTCATCTAAAGCATTAGAGCAAAATAAAATTAAACCTGCTGGTCAACCAAAGCTAGATCTTAAAATTTATGGCGAAGATAAAGATTTAGAGTATGTTATTTCAGTAACTGAACTTCCTAAAGTTGATATTAAATCAATAGAAAATATAAAATTTGATGAGTACATTGTAAAGATTGATCAAAATGAGACTGATAAAAGAATTAAAGATATTGCTAAAAATCAACCTAACTTTAAAGATGCAACCGATGACATTAAAGCAAAAGAAGGTGATTTAGTTATCTTTGATTATACTGCTACAGTTGATAACAAACCTTTTAAAGGTGGCGAGGGTAAAAACACTCAGCTTACCTTAGGTAAAGATTTATTTTTAAAAGGATTTGATGATCAATTAATAGGAGTTAAAAAAGACGATGAAAAAACCGTTGAAGCAATTTTGCCAGAAAATTTTCCTGAAAAAGATTTAGTAAATAAAAAAGCAAAATTTAAATGTAAAATCACATCTATAAAAAATCCAGAGGCTGTTAAAATTGATGATCAATTTGCAAAAAACTTAGGAGCAAAAGATTTAAATGATCTTAAATCATTAATCTCTAAACAAATAAATGATGAGTATAAGAATTCTTTAGATCGTTTGACTAAAAATCAAATATTAAAAGAGATTGAAAAATTTAAAGTAAATGAAATTCCAGATAACTTGTTAGAAGATGAAATAAAGATACTGTCTCAAGGTATGAACGAGGAAGATAGAAAAAAGAGCAGGAAGAATTTCGAGGAAGTAGCAAAAAAAAGGATTAAAGTTGGTTTAATACTAAATGAATTTGGGGAACAAAATCAAGTAAAAGTTACTGAACAAGAGTTACAAGCTGAAGTTCAAAAACAAATACGAATGATGCCTGGTCAAGAAAAAATGGTAATGGATTTTTATAAAAAAAATCCATCTGCATTAAGTAGTTTAAGAGGTACCGTATATGAAGAAAAAATATTAAATCTTGTTAAACAAAAAGCAAAAGCAAATAAAAAAGAAATTTCGAAAAATGAGGCAGAAATAATTTTAAAAGACTCTCAAAAACAACAATTTGACCAAGAACTTACTGCTAACAGAAAAAGTAAAAAGAAAATTGAGGAAAAAAAACTAACAGAGAACAAAAGTCCATCAAAAGCTAAAAAAACTAAATCACTCCCAAAAAAAACAAAAAAAGTTAGCAAAAAGTAATCTCAAGTTGTATAAGTAAAACGAATCAACTTATGACAAATAAAATTTTAGAACAAATGAGCACTTTAGTTCCGATGGTTGTTGAACAATCTAACAAAGGAGAAAGAGCTTATGATATCTATTCAAGATTATTAAAAGAGAGAATTATTTTTTTGACTGGTCAAATTAATGATAACGTGGCATCGTTAGTAACTGCTCAGCTTCTTTTTTTAGAGGCTGAAGATCCAAAAAAAGAAATTTTTTTATATATTAATAGCCCTGGAGGATTAGTTACTGCTGGCTTAGGTATTTATGATACTATGCAGTATGTTAAACCAGATATATCAACCTTATGTATTGGACAAGCAGCTTCGATGGGATCTTTTCTTTTATCAGCTGGTACAAGAGGAAAAAGGTTTTCGCTACCAAATTCTCGAATAATGGTTCATCAACCATCTGCAGGTTTTCAGGGTCAAGCTACTGATATAGAAATTCATGCAAATGAAGTTTTATCTTTAAAAAAAAGATTAAATGAAATTTATTCTAAACATACAGGAAAGTCTGTTGAAGAAATTAAATCTGCTTTAGAGAGGGATAATTTTATGACAGCAGAAGCAGCCAAATCTTTTGGATTAATTGACGAAGTAGTAGAAAAAAGATCCTAAAGCACTACATATTGTAAATTATGAATTTGAAACTTGATTACAATGAGTCAATTGTAATAAAGTATTAGTATTGATTCGTTCTAAAATTTTATGAGTACAAATAATAAAAATATTCTTTACTGTTCTTTTTGTGGAAAGAGTCAGCACGAAGTTCGAAAATTAATTGCAGGTCCAACAGTATTTATTTGTGATGAATGTGTTGAGCTTTGTATGGATATTATTAAAGAGGAAAGTAAAGACACCTTTGTAAAACATCAAGATGGCTTACCTTCGCCTAAAGAAATATGTAATGTATTAGATGATTATGTAATTGGACAATCTCATGCAAAAAAAGTTTTATCTGTTGCAGTCCATAATCATTATAAAAGATTGAATTATGAAAATAAAACAAGCAAAAATGTTGAATTAGCAAAATCAAACATACTTTTAGTTGGACCAACAGGTTGTGGGAAAACTTTGTTGGCCCAAACATTAGCAAGAATTTTAGATGTTCCATTTACAATGGCAGATGCGACAACATTAACTGAAGCAGGATATGTAGGTGAAGATGTTGAAAATATAATTTTAAAATTACTACAAGCTGCAGATTACAATGTAGAAAAAGCTCAAAGAGGAATTGTTTATATAGATGAGGTAGATAAAATAAGTAGAAAATCAGAAAATCCATCAATAACAAGAGACGTATCTGGTGAAGGTGTTCAACAGGCTCTTTTAAAGATTATGGAGGGTACAATTGCGAGTGTTCCTCCGCAAGGAGGAAGAAAACATCCTCAACAAGAGTTTTTACAAGTTGATACAACAAATATTTTATTTATTTGTGGTGGAGCTTTTGCGGGGCTCGATAAAATAATTTCACAAAGAGACAAAGGAAGTTCAATAGGTTTTGGCGCTAATGTGAAGAATATTCAAGATAAGAAAACTGGAGAGTGGATGAAAAATCTAGAGCCTGAAGATTTACTTAAATATGGATTGATTCCAGAATTTATAGGTAGATTGCCTATGATAGCAACTTTAGATGATTTAGATGAAAAATCCTTAATAAAAATTTTGCAGGAACCAAAAAATTCACTAACAAAACAATATCAAGAGTTATTCAAATTAGATGGAGCAAAATTAACTTTTAAAGATAGTGCATTGAAAGAAATTGCTTTAAAGGCAATCCAAAAGAAAACAGGCGCAAGAGGATTGAGATCAATTTTAGAAAATATATTATTAAAAACAATGTATGACTTACCAAGTCAAGATAATATACAAGAGGTTATCGTAGATTCGTCTTCAGCTAAGGGTCAATCACAACCTATTATTGTTCACTCAAAATCTGAGGGAAAATCAAAATCAGGCAAGACGACAGCGGCTTAATATCCTTAATAAAGTTTAAAAAGGTATTGCAATCTAATAGATAATATCCATATTTAAGATATGGATGTAAAAGTTTCATTACCGTTATTGCCACTAAGAGATATTGTTGTATTTCCTAGCATGGTTATTCCACTTTTTGTAGGAAGAGATAAGTCGATATTAGCATTAAATGAAGTGATGAAAAATGATAAAAAAATTATTCTAGTAACTCAAAAAAATTCAGAAATTGATGATCCAAAAAAAACAGATATTTTTATGTATGGGTGTGAGGGAAGCATTCTTCAGCTTCTTAAATTACCTGACGGAACAGTAAAAGTATTAGTAGAAGGTTTAAGAAGAGTAAAAATTTTAGATTTTAAGGATGATGAAAAATTTATTAACTGTGATTTTACTCCTCATAATGACATAGTGCAAAAAGATGAAGATCTTTATCCATTAGCTGCAACAGCTCTTAGACGTCTGGAGAAACTTACTTCAATAAACAAAAAAATTTCGAGTGAAACAATAAATTCTATTAAAGATTTAAAAGATCCATCCCAAATAGCGGACAATATTGCATCACACATAACTGCTACAATTTCCGAAAAGCAACAAATTTTTGAAACTGTCGATGTTAAAAAAAGATTAAATGCAATTATCAAAATAATGGAAAATGAGACAAGCATCATTGGAGTTGAAAAAAGAATAAGAGGTAGAGTTAAAACTCAAATGGAAAAAACTCAAAGAGAGTATTATTTAAACGAACAATTAAAAGCCATTCAAAAAGAATTAGGAGAAATAGAGGATGGCAAAGATGAAAGTACAAGTTTAAATAAAGCTATTATTAAAGCTAAAATGCCGAAAGATGTAGAGAAAAAATGTTTACAGGAACTTAAAAAATTGAAAAATATGAGTCCGATGTCAGCAGAAGCCACGGTAGTAAGAAATTATTTAGATTGGATGACGGAACTTCCTTGGTTTAAGAAAAGTGAAGTTGATATTGATTTGACTAAAGCTTTAAATATTTTAGATAAAGACCATTTTGGTTTAGAAAAAGTTAAAGAAAGAATTATTGAATTTTTAGCTGTGCAAAAAAGAATGGAAAAAATAAAAGGCCCAATCTTATGTTTGGTTGGACCACCTGGTGTGGGTAAAACTTCTTTGGGTAAATCTATTGCAAAGGCAACTAATAGAGAATTTGTTCGAATGTCAGTTGGTGGTATGAGAGATGAAGCTGAAATAAGAGGACATAGAAGAACTTATATAGGTTCATTACCAGGAAAAATAATTCAAATGATGAAAAAAGCTGGAACAAAAAATCCGTTAATTTTATTAGATGAAATAGATAAAATTGGTAATGATTATAGAGGAGATCCATCTTCAGCTTTACTAGAAGCCTTAGACCCTGAACAAAATACAACATTTAATGATCATTATCTTGAAGTTGACTATGATTTGTCAGATGTGATGTTTGTGACAACAGCCAATACATTAAATATTCTTCCTCCATTGTTAGATAGAATGGAGATAATTAGGCTTGCAGGATATACAGAGGATGAAAAAATTAATATTGCAAATAAATTTCTTTTACCAAAACAAATTAAAGATAACGGGGTAAAAGAAAAAGAAATGAATTTAGAAAATGACTTAATAAAAGAAGTTATAAGAAGTTATACTAAAGAGTCTGGTGTTAGAAATCTGGAAAGAGAAATTTCTAAATTAGCTCGTAAAGTTGTAAAGAAAATTGTTTCAGGAGAAGAAAAAGAAGTTAAGATTAATAAGAAAAATTTATCTGATTTTTTAGGTGTTCCTAAATTTAAGTCAGGAGAATTAGAGTCTGAAAATAGGGTTGGCATTGTTACTGGCTTAGCCTGGACTGAATATGGTGGAGAAATTTTAAAAATCGAAACAGTTACAATGCCAGGTAAAGGTCGAATGCAAATAACTGGTAAACTTGGAGATGTCATGCAGGAGTCAGTCAAAGCTGCAAAATCTTTTGTTAGATCAAAATGTTTAGAGTATGGTATTATCCCTCCATTATTTGAAAAAAAGGATTTTCATATTCATGTTCCAGAGGGTGCCACACCTAAAGATGGACCGTCTGCAGGTATTGGAATGGTTACATCAATCGTTTCATCAATAACAAATATACCTGTAAAAAAAGATGTAGCTATGACAGGTGAAGTAACGTTGACAGGTCAAGTTTTACCTATTGGAGGATTAAAGGAAAAATTAATAGCAGCACATAGAGCAGGCATCAAAGAAGTTTTGATTCCAAAAGAAAATGAAAAAGATTTAGTTGATATGCCTAAGAAAATTATTGATGAGGTTAAAATTACCCCAGTAGAGTATGCCGATGAAGTTTTAAAAATCGCTTTAACAAAAGAACTTAAAAAGACAGAGTGGGTTGAGGTTGATATGTCTAAAAAAGATGACAAATCTCAAGCAAGTATTCAGTAAACAAAAATTATTATGGAACTTATTTTAATTTCACTATGTGTATTTTTTATAATTTTTTATTTATTTAGACCAACTTCAAAAAGTGAAGAAGAAAACTTTAAATCCCGAAATAATTGGAGGGGTGGTTTCTAAATATAATTATCTAATCAATTTCAATTAATGGAAAACAATATATCAAAAAATTTGGAAATTTTTTGTATGTGTTTATATGACCATTATTTAGAAAATCTAAAAATTCTTAATTATACTCCTGTTGGATTGGGAAATGGTAATTTTCGAAAAGAGTGGCTTAGAGATTTTGAGGGTGACAACATATCAAATAAAAATAAGAATTATGGTGAATACACTTTTTATTATTGGTTTTGGAAAAACAAACTTAAAAATATTAAAGATGATAAATGGATAGGATTTTCTCATTATAGACACCATTGGAGTAATCAATCTCAAATAAAATCAGATGAATTAAATAAAATAATTAATGTTGATAATTTCTCTGATTATATTTTAAGAAAAGAAAACCCAGAGTGGGAAAATTATAAAGTTATTCTTGGTGATCCAATGTTTGTAAATGGAAAATACAAGATAAGTAAAATTTTAAAAAAAGGTTTTAAAATTTTATGTAAAGACTTACTAGCTTTCACAAAAAAAAAAAGAAATATTAAACTTCACTTTGATATGTTTCATGGTTATGGAATAATTGATAAAGCTTTAGATGTTATGGATAAAAGTGAAAAAGATGATTTCAAATATTATATTAATAATAATTATTCTTTTAATAGAGAGAATATGTTTATTTGTAGATCTAAAGATTTGATGAATAATTATTTTGTTTCAGTATTTCAATGGTTAAATAGATGTGAAAAAATTTTTGGATTCAATCTTGAGGGCTATTCCAAAACAAGGATTTACACTTTCCTTGCTGAGAGATATATTTCATATTGGTTTAATAAATATTCAACTCCTTTACCATGGCCAGTATTTTTTTTTGATACAAATAAAAACAAAATCAAATTAAAAAATTAGTTTTTAATAAATAAAAGATTTAAAGAATAAGTTCCATTTTTTTTTGTTTTACATGCAACGTACTTATCATCATTTCTAGAGATAAAAACCATTCTAAAACCAAGATTTTCAAAAAATTTTTTAATTTTTTTTAGTGAATGAATACTCTGAATTAACTTTTGATGATTAGATTGTTTAGAAATATATTTTTTTTTAAGAGTAATTGGAGTATTTGTAATAATAATTGTGTGAATAGTCTTAAAATTTAATTCTTTTTTTATATCATTTATATCCGTTAAATATTGAAGTGAAGATCCAAAGTTGACTATATGAAATTTCCTTTTTTTTAAATGAAAGGATTTTGTTAAAAAACTTATTTTAAAAGGTTTATTAACTACTTTATTTTTTTTTGAAAATGGATCGAAAATATAAAAATTATACTGTTTGACTTTTATCTTTGAGATTATATTTGACAAAGCTAATAAATTACTTCCATAATCAAGTAAATTAATTTTTTTTTTTACATTACTCCTTAATACTAATGTTGTACAAAATAAATCTCTAACATGATTGTATAGACCTTTTTCAATATAGTTAATTTTATATTTTTTATTAAATTTGATTAACTTTTTCGAAAGTTTTAAATTTGAAATATTATACTGATTCCAATTATAATGTGACATAATTGTAATATATTGAATATAATTTTAATATATATATAAATTTTTTAATAATATGTTTAAAGATTATCCATTAATGAAAAATAATAAAGGTTCAGTCCCTTTATTTTATCCTCATATCCCAAAAAACTCAGCTAAATCACTTTCAAAAGTTTTAAAAGGTAGGTGGATTGGGCAAGGACCGTTAGTAGACAAATTTGAAAGTATTTTTTCAAAAAAATTTACAAAAAACTTACCATGTGTAGCAGTCGGTTCTGGAACAGATGCATTACATTTAGCATATTTATTAGCAGGTATTAAAAAAAATGATGAAGTGATCTGTCCTGTTTTTACATGCACCGCCACTAATATCCCACTTCTATATATTGGTGCAAAAATAAAATTTGCAGATATTGATCCAAAAACTTTTAATATTTCAATTGAACATGTTAAAAAACTGGTATCAAAAAAAACAAAAGCAATTGTTTTTGTTAATTATGGTGGATTACCATGTGATCTTACAGAGTTAAATAAAATTGCAAAAAAATATAAAGTTAAACTTATCCAAGATGCAGCACAAAGTTTAGGAAATTTTTATAAAAATAAACCAATCACACAATATTCAGATTTTACAATATTTAGTTTTCAAGCAATAAAACATATTAGCTCTGGTGATGGTGGGCTCCTATGTTTTAAAGATAAAAAAATTTTAAAAAAAGCTTACAGAATGAGATGGTTTGGAATCGATAGACTAAAAAAACAGGGTGGAACTTGGGAAAATGATATCAAAGAAATTGGTTATAAATATCAAATGACTGATCTTGGCGCTGCAATTTTGCTAGATGCATTAAAAGAATTTAATACAATTAAACAACATAGAAGAAAAATTTTTAGTATTTATGAAAAAAATTTAAAAAACAATAAAAAAGTAAAAGTTATAAATTCTCTAGGAAAATTTACACATAGCAATTGGCTTTTTACTATTTTAGTAGATAAAAAAGATTTTTTACAAAAAAAACTTAGACAATCAAATATTGAGACTAACCAAGTTCATTTTAGAAATGATAGATATTCTATATTTAAAAAATTCGTAAAAAATAAAAAATTTCCAAATATGGATTCAGTTGAGAAGAAATATTTAGTTTTGCCGGTTCATACAAAAATGAGTTTTTCTGATGCTAATTATGTAGTTAAAAAAGTTAATCTTTTTTTAAAAAACGCTTAATTTTAAAAAAAAACATCATCTGTGTTGCTTTCTAAATTTTTATGATGTAAACACTTTTTTTTGGTTATATGGGCGGTTAGCTCAGTTGGTAGAGCATCTCGTTTACACCGAGGGGGTCAAAGGTTCGAGTCCTTTACTGCCCACCAAAAAGAATCAATAGTGGGGGTGTAGCTCAGTTGGTTAGAGCGATCGCCTGTCACGCGATAGGTCGAGGGTTCGAGTCCCTTCACTCCCGCCACTTAACACGATAATTAATAGAAATATTGATATTTATTCTGTATAATGTGACCTATCACCACTTCATCTGTCTATAAAAAATGATATATATTCAGCATGATTGCGGATTTTTTAATAGACTATTTACCAATAATTATTTTCTTATTTATGGCTCTAGGGTTGAGCTGTGCTTTTATATTACTAAATTTTATTTTATCACCAAAAAAACCTGACCCAGAAAAATTATCTGCATACGAATGTGGTTTTGAACCATTTCAGGACTCAAGAATGGAATTTGATGTAAGATTTTATTTAGTAGCAATTCTTTTCATTATTTTTGATTTAGAAATAGCATTTCTTTTTCCGTGGGCTATTTCATTAGGAAGTATTGGATTTTTAGGTTTTATTTCAATGATGATTTTTTTGTTCATACTGACAGTTGGATTTATTTATGAATGGAAAAAAGGTGCTTTAGATTGGGAATAAAAAAAAAATTTGAATGAGTAATAAATTAGATCAAGTTCCGGAAGAATTTAAACAATTAGCAAAGGATTTTAGCGAAAAAGGTTTTATTACAACCTCGTTAGATAATTTAATTAATTGGTCGAGATCTGGATCTTTACATTGGATGACTTTTGGGCTCGCATGTTGTGCAGTGGAAATGATGCAAACGGCAATGCCAAGGTATGATCTTGAAAGATTTGGTGCAGCGCCCAGAGGATCACCTAGACAATCAGATGTAATGATCGTTGCTGGTACTTTGACTAATAAAATGGCACCTGCTTTAAGAAAAGTTTATGATCAGATGCCAGAACCAAGATATGTCATCTCCATGGGAAGTTGTGCAAATGGTGGAGGATATTATCATTATTCGTATTCAGTTGTAAGAGGTTGTGATCGAATTGTTCCTGTTGATATTTATGTACCTGGTTGTCCTCCATCAGCTGAGGCATTACTTTATGGAATAATGCAATTACAAAAAAAAATTAGAAATAAAGGATCTTTTAGTAGATAAAGATGGAAAATTTAATTAATTTAGAAAAAAAAATAAATTCAAATCTTGGTACGAAGATTAATAAAACTTTTATTAAACATAATCAAATTTATGTTGAAATAGATAAAGAGGACTTAATAGAAGTAACTTTATTTTTTAAAACTAATAAAAATACTAAATTTCGACAATTAATAGATATTACAGTTGTTGATTATCCTGAAAAGTCTCAAAGGTTTAAAGTTGTTTATTTATTTTTAAGTCATGAATTTAATCAAAGAATGATTTTAAGTTATATGATAAATGAAAAAGAGGTAATTTCATCTTTGACTTCAATTTTTCCGTCAGCTAATTGGATGGAAAGAGAAGTTTTTGATATGTATGGCGTAAATTTTAAAGATCATCCAGACTTAAGAAGAATTCTCACAGACTATGGTTTTGAAGGTCATCCATTAAGAAAGGATTTTCCTTTAACAGGCCATACTGAAGTTAGGTACAGTGAAGATCAAAAAAAAGTTATAAATGAGCCAGTTAAGTTAGAACAGAATTTTAGAAATTTTGATTATGAGAGTCCATGGGAGGGAACAAAATATATTAAAGAAGAAATAGATAATAATGACAAAAAAAATTAAAAATTTAAATTTAAATTTTGGACCCCAACATCCTGCTGCTCATGGTGTTTTAAGACTTATACTAGAGTTGGATGGTGAAGTTGTAGAAAAAGCAGATCCACATATTGGGTTATTACACCGAGGTACGGAAAAACTAATTGAAAATAAAACTTACATGCAAGCAGTCCCATATTTTGATCGTCTTGACTATGTAGCTCCAATGAATCAAGAGCACGCTTTTGCATTAGCAATAGAAAAAATTTTAAATATTGATGTTCCAATTAGAGCACAATACATACGTGTCATGTTTTGTGAAATTGGAAGAATATTAAGTCATATATTAAATGTCACTA
Organism: uncultured Pelagibacteraceae bacterium; assembly: GCA_902577525.1. Taxonomy (GTDB): domain Bacteria; phylum Pseudomonadota; class Alphaproteobacteria; order Pelagibacterales; family Pelagibacteraceae; genus Pelagibacter. Next base: position 41,200 of record CACGZG010000008.1, read on the forward strand.
CCCAAGCACTTGATGTAGGTGCTTTAACTCCATCTTTATGGGGATTCGAAGAGAGAGAAACATTAATGACTTTTTATGAACGTGCATCCGGATCAAGACTACATGCCAATTATTTTAGAGCAGGGGGTGTTCACCAAGATCTACCTGCGGGTTTGGAGAATGATATTGCTAAATTTTGTGAAACCTTTCCAAAAATTATTAATGATCTTGAAAACCTTTTGACTGATAATAGAATTTTTAAACAAAGAAATGTTGATATAGGGATAGTTTCTAAAGACGATGCAATAGATTATTCTTTTAGCGGGGTAATGATAAGAGGTTCAGGTATCCCATGGGATCTTAGAAAATCACAACCCTATGATTGTTATGATCAATTAGAATTTAAGGTTCCTGTAGGCAAAAATGGTGATTGTTTTGATAGGTATTTGTGTAGAATTGAAGAAATGAAAGAAAGTGTCTCAATTATAAAACAATGTTTAACAAAAATGGAAAAAGGTCCAATTAAAACTTTTGATGGAAAAATTTCTCCTCCGTCTAAAAAAGAGATCAAACAATCAATGGAAGCTTTAATTCATCATTTTAAATTATTTACTGAAGGATACCGTGTACCTGAGGATGAAATTTATACTGCTGTAGAAGCACCTAAAGGAGAATTTGGAGTTTATTTAATTTCAGATGGATCAAGTAAGCCATATAAATGCAAAATTAGAGCACCAGGATTTTCTCATTTGCAATCAATGGATTATTTAATTAAAGGTCATATGTTGGCAGATGTTCCTGCGGTATTAGGTTCTCTTGATATAGTCTTTGGAGAGGTTGATAGATGAGTTTAAGAAAACCTGCAAAAAATCAACCTGAAAATTTTGTATTTAATTCTTCTTCGTTAGAGGCAGCAAAAAGAATAATAGCTAATTACCCAGATGGTAAACAACAAAGTGCTGTAATGGCATTACTTTATATAGCTCAAAAACAAAACGATAACTGGATTCCACTAGCAGCAATGAAGTACATCGCAAAATTTTTAGATATGCCTTATATAAAAGTTTATGAAGTTGCAACTTTCTATAGCATGTATAATTTGTCTCCAGTAGGTAAATATTTTGTTCAAGTGTGTACTACAACACCATGCATGATAAGAGGCGCTAATAAGTTAGTGGAAGCATGTAAAGAAAAAATTTCAGAAAATGAGTTGGAACTTTCGAAAAATAATAATTGTTCATGGATGGAAGTAGAATGTCTAGGTGCATGTGTTAATGCTCCGATGATGCAAATAAATGATGATTACTATGAAGATCTTGATAAAGAAAAAACTCTAAAAATATTAGATAAAGTTTTAAGTGGAGAAAAACCTATACCTGGTTCCTATAGAGGAAGAGTAAATAATGAGCCTGAAAATAATAGAAAAACATTAATGGATTTAAAAAATGCTTAAAGATCAAGATAGAATTTTTCAAAATTTATATAACGATTTAGGACCTGATTTAACCTCATCTCAAAAAAGAGGTGACTGGGTTAATACTAAAGAAATAACAGAAAAAGGTAGAGATTGGATTATCAATGAAATTAAAGACTCACAACTTAGAGGAAGAGGTGGAGCAGGTTTTCCAACAGGTCTAAAATGGTCATTTGCACCTAAAGAGGTTAAATCTCGACCTCACTACTTAGTAATTAATGGAGATGAGTCAGAACCAGGCACTTGTAAAGATAGAGATATTTTAAGATTTGAACCTCATAAATTAATTGAAGGTTGCTTGATAACTTCTTATGCTATCCAAGCTCATGTCTGTTATATTTATATTAGAGGAGAATATTTTACAGATGGACAAAAACTACAAAAGGCAATTGATGAGGCATACGAAAAAGAATTGTTAGGAAAAAACGCTGCTGGCACGGGATGGGATTTAGATATTTATATTCATTATGGAGCTGGAGCTTATATATGTGGAGAAGAAACAGCATTACTTGAAAGTATAGAGGGAAAAAAAGGTCAACCAAGATTAAAACCACCTTTTCCGGCATTAATTGGCCTATATGGATGCCCAACAATAATTAATAATGTTGAAACTATAGCGGTAGTACCAACTATTCTTAGACGAGGTGGAAAGTGGTTTGCATCTTTAGGAAGAGAAAAAAATACTGGAACTAAAATATTTTGTATATCAGGTAATGTGAATAATCCATGTAATGTTGAAGAAGAAATGAACATTCCTTTAAAAGAATTAATCGAGGTCCACGCCGGAGGTGTCATTGGTGGTTGGGATAATTTACAAGCTGTAATTCCCGGTGGATCCTCAATGCCATTAATACCAAAAGAAAAATGTGAAACATTAACCATGGATTTTGACTCGCTAATGGCAGAGAAAAGTGGATTAGGGACAGCAGGTGTTGTTGTAATTAACAAAGATCAAGACATCATTAAATGTATGGCTAGAATTGCAAGATTTTATAAGCATGAAAGCTGTGGACAATGTACTCCTTGTAGAGAAGGATCAGGTTGGATGTGGAGAATGCTTGAAAGAATGTCAAGAGGAGAGGCATCTAAAGATGAAATAGAAATGTTAGAAGACGTGACAAAACAAATTGAGGGACATACAATTTGTGCTTTTGGTGAAGGATCATCTTGGCCTGTCCAAGGTCTATTGAGACATTTTAAAGATGAAATTAAAAAAAGAAATAAATTTGATCCGATTGTTAAAGAAAATAAAGATATTCCATATTTAGTAGATCAACATTTATTGGACAAAAATGCTTAAATTAAAAGTTAATGACATTGACGTTGAGGTTGAAGAAGGGCTAACTGTTCTTCAGGCTTGTGAAAAAGCAGGAGTAGAAATTCCAAGATTTTGTTACCACGAAAAATTATCAATAGCTGGTAATTGTAGAATGTGTTTAGTTGAAATGGAAAAATCTCCAAAACCAATAGCATCATGTGCTATGCCTGCTGCAAACGGAATGGTTATTAAAACCAATACCGCAAAAATAGAAAAATCAAGAAAAGGCGTGATGGAGTTTTTATTAGCAAATCATCCTTTAGATTGCCCTGTTTGTGACCAAGGCGGGGAATGCGATCTTCAAGATCAATCTATGTTCTATGGAATAGATAAGTCAAGATTTAAAGAGAATAAGAGAGCAGTACCTGATAAGAATATGGGTCCACTGATTAAAACTCAAATGACTAGATGTATTCATTGTACTCGATGTGTTAGATTTGCAACTGAGATAGCAGGAGTACCAGAATTAGGAGCGGTAGGAAGGGGTGAAGATATGCAAATAACCACTTATCTTGAACAATCTGTTCAATCTGAATTGTCTGGAAATGTAATCGACCTTTGCCCAGTAGGAGCACTTACATCAAAACCTTATGTTTTTGAAGCTAGACCCTGGGAATTAAAAAAAACTGAAACTATCGATGTTATGGATGCAGTTGGCTCAAATATTAGAGTAGATACCTATGATTGGGAAGTAAAAAGAGTTTTACCACTCATAAATGAGGATATAAATGAGGAATGGATTTCAGATAAAACAAGATACGCATGTGATGGATTATCTAATCAAAGGTTAGATACGCCATATATAAAGTATAATGATAAGTTTGAAAAAGCATCTTGGAATGAGGTTTATAAAATTATTAAATCAAAAATAGAAAATACAAATAAAGATAAAATATGTGGTTTCGTGGGAGATCTCACGAATATGGAAACAAGTTTTATATTTAAAGAATTCTTAGAAAGAACAATCGATAGTAGAAAATATGATTTTAGATCCACAAAAAACTATATTGATAATTCGTTAAGAGAAAATTATCTGTTTAATTCATCTATAAATGGGATAGAAGATGCGGATTTGATTTTATTAATAGGCACAAACCCAAGATTTGAAGCAACAATGGTTAATGCCAGAATAAGAAAAGCATATGTTAATAATGGTACAAAGGTTGTTTCATTGAATAATGTTGGTGATTTGACTTATGATTATCAAAGTCTGGACGGCAAAACTCAAACGCTCAAAGACATATCTAATGATGATAATGAATTATCAAAAAAAATTGTAGAGGCAAAAAAACCAATGATTATATTTGGAGAGTCATTTTTTAAAATTAGTTCAGCGAGTTATTTATTTAATTTATTTAAACAATTTTTATCAAAGAATAAAAAAATTACTAATGATTGGAATCCTATTAACATATTATCGGCAGATGCATCCACAGTTGGAAATTTAGACTTAGATATAGTTGAAAAGAATAATACACTCATAGATGAACTTAATGAAAATAAATTTGAAATTGTTTTTTTACTTGGACAAGATAATTTAAACTTTAAAAAGAAAAAAGAGTTTATTATTTATCAAGGTAGCCACGGAGATAAAGGTGCAGAAATTGCAGATATTATTTTACCAGGTGCAGCCTATACCGAACAATCAGGTCACTATACTAATTTAGAGGGCAAAATTCAAAAAGCCTTTAAAGCATCATATCCTCCTGGAGATGCAAAAGAGGATTGGCAAATTATCAACGATCTTGCAGAAGTAATGAATAAAAGAAAACTTTTTAATGACAAAGATGAGCTTGAAAGTAGCATGTTCAATTATCTAAAAATTAAACAAGATCAAAAAAAATTAGAATTAACTAATAAAAATTATGAAAATAATTTTACCAACGAAACTCTTAAAGTTAAATTTAAAGATTATTATTTTTCCAACGTTATTGCTCGTTCATCAAAAACTATGTTTGAATGTAATAATTCTAAATTAGATTTTAAAAAAACTGGCACTGAAGGTTAATTAATGGAATACTTAAATATTATTTTTCAAGAAACTTACAAAATTTTGTTTTTATTAGTTCCTGTTTTGGTCTCAGTTGCGATGATCGTTTGGCTAGATCGAAGAGTTTGGGCTTTTGTTCAAAAAAGACAAGGTCCAAATGTAGTTGGTCCTTTTGGCTTACTACAATCTCTTGCGGACGCTCTTAAATATATTTTTAAGGAAATAATAATTCCAGCTAGCTCAAATAAAGTAATTTTCATTCTTGCACCAATTATAACAATGACATTAGCTTTAATATCATGGGCTGTAATTCCTTTTGGTGCTCAACAAGTATTAGCAGATATAAATGTAGGTATTTTATATATTTTTGCTGTTTCTTCATTGGGAGTGTATGGAATCATTATGGGAGGATGGGCATCAAATTCCAAATATCCATTTTTGGGAGCAATTAGATCTGCTGCACAAATGGTATCTTATGAAGTTTCTATTGGTATAATTATCATAAATGTTTTGCTATGTGTTGGATCATTAAACTTAAATAATATTATAATAGCTCAAAAAGAAATATGGTTTATAATTCCATTATTTCCAATGTTTGTAATTTTTTTTATATCTGCACTTGCAGAAACAAATAGGCCTCCATTTGATTTACCCGAGGCAGAAGCTGAATTGGTTGCTGGCTACCAAACAGAGTACTCTGGAATGATGTACGCAATGTTTTGGTTAGGAGAGTATGCAAATATATTATTAATGTGTGCTTTAGGTTCAATTTTATTTTTAGGAGGATGGTTATCACCTGTAGATTTATATCCATTTAATTTGATACCTGGTGCTATTTGGTTAATCTTTAAAATTTTATTGTTATTTATTTTGTTTGCTTTAGTTAAAG
>CACGZG010000009.1 GCA_902577525.1 uncultured Pelagibacteraceae bacterium
AAGCAAATATTGGAGAAGTAATTGTTGCCGCAGAGGATCAAGAAATAATTGATGATGTTAGAAAAAATGGAGGTCATGCAGTTCTAACAAGTACTGAACATAAAACTGGCACAGATAGAATATTTGAGGCTCTCAATAAAATTAGAATTTCAAATGTAGATTGGATAATGAATCTCCAAGGTGATGAACCACTTATTAATGTAAATGATATTAAGAATTTAAATGAGCTTATGATAAAAAATAATTCTCAAATGGGAACTTTGGGTTCTAAGATTACTGAGAGAACTATATATCAAAATAAAAGCTCTGTTAAAGTTATTACAAAGGAAAATCTTAAAAATTTTAACTTTCCAGAGGCAATAAATTTTAAAAGAAAAACTTCAAATTTAGGTAATAATATATATCACCATTTAGGTATTTATTGTTACCAATTTGAAACTTTAAAAAAATTTGTATCTTTGAAACAATCTCCTTTAGAAATCAAAAATAAATTAGAACAGCTAAGAGCATTAGAAAATGATATAAAGATAAATGTGGCCTTAGCTAAGACGACTTCTAAAGGTGTTGATACAAAAGAAGATTTTGTAGCTATTAAAAAAATAATGGAATATAAGTCCTGATGAATAAAATTTTTTTTCAAGGTACTTACGGAGCTTATTCTCACATGGCAGCTTTATCAATATATCCAAAAGCAGAGATAGTACCTTGTAAAACATTTGATGAGTGTTTCTTAAGAGCATCAAAAGACCCAAATTCTAAAATTATTATTCCAGAATCAAACAGAATAACAGGTAATATTGGTATTGAGTATTTAATTTTTGAATATAGGCTAAACATTTATTCTGAATACTTTCAAAGAATTGAGCATAATTTATTAGGCCAACCAGGTGCTAAAATCTCAGATATCAAAGAAGTATATTCTCATGCCCAAGCCTTATCTCAATGCTCCAATTTTATAAAAAAAAATAATTTAACTGAACATGTGCACGCTGATACTGCAGGTTCAGCAGAGATGGTCTCAAAAAACAAAAATATTAAAGAAGCTGCAATTGCCTCAACCTTGAGTGCAAAAACTTATAAACTTGAAGTAATTAAAAAGAATATTGAAAATGAAAAAGGAAATCTAACAAGATTTTTAATAATGGGAAAAAATATTTCGCAACCAGAGTTTGAAAATAGAAAATACATAACTTCCTTTTTATTTAAGTTAAAGAGCAAACCAGCTGCCTTGTATCAATCTTTAGGAGGTTTTGCGATTAACGGAGTTAATCTAACAAAATTACAAAGTTATCCAGAAAAAAATTCTTTTGATTCATTTTTTTTCTTATGTGATTTAGATGGACATATTGAAGACACTAAAGTTCAAAAATCTTTAGAGGAACTTGGTCTACACTGTGAGGATTTTCACGTCTTAGGTGTTTTTGAGGCAGATAAAGTTAGAGAAAAATAAATTTATATATCATATTATATTGTAGAATAGAAAATATTACTGCTATAATGACCTTGGAGGCTAGAGGTGATTGCTGCTTGAACCCGACCAGATCTTAACAGAAGCAGTCGTAAAGACAGTTTTTCAGGTTCTAGTCTCCTAGAGAAATTAATATGAATAATAATTCAAAAGTATTAGCGCTAAAATATAGACCACAAACTTTTGATGATCTTATTGGTCAAGAAGTTGTTGCTGAAACCATTAAAAATTCAATAAAAACTGATAAAATTCCAAATGCATATTTGTTTACAGGTATCAGAGGGGTTGGAAAAACTACAATAGCTAGAATTGTTGCTAAGACAATTAATTGTACAAATGTGTTAGAAAATAAATGTAAAAATAAATGTGAAAATTGTGATGCGATTGCAAACTCAAGTCACATAGATGTACTTGAAATGGATGCAGCCAGCAAAACTGGTGTCGATGATGTAAGAGATCTCATTGAATTTTCAAGATATGGTCCAACTACAGCTAAATATAAAATTTTCATCATTGATGAAGTTCATATGTTAAGTAAGCAAGCTTTTAATGCTTTATTAAAAACATTAGAAGAGCCACCTAAATATCTTAAATTTATTTTTGCAACTACGGAAATTAAGAAGATTCCAATTACAGTAATTTCAAGATGTCAAAGGTTTGATTTATCAAGAATAAAATCAGCACAACTACTTGAATATATAAGAGAAGTAAAAGAAAAAGAGAATGGTAAAGTAACTGATGAAGCTTTACAATTAATTGTAAAAATATCAGAGGGCTCAGTGAGAGATGCACTTTCTTTATTGGATAGAGCACTCTTAAGTTTAGAAAAAGGAAAAGAACTAGATTTAAATTTAGCTCAAAAAATCTTTGGATATTTCGATAAGTCACAATTAATTGAATTATTCGAGTTAATCCTCAAGGGTGAGGAAATCAAAGTAATCAGCGCATATAGAAAAATATATGACCAAGGTGTTGAACCAAAAGTTTTCATTAATGATTTTCTAGAATTATTATATTACTTTAAAAATATAAACTCATTAACTTTAGAAAATACAAATTTTTCACTTAATGATAGAGAATATTTACAAATTAAAGATTTAACAAAACAGTTAGGATCAGAGGTATTAATATTATTTTGGCAATTTACTGTTTCATTTCTTCAGGAAATGGAAATTGTATCTAATCAACATTTATCGATTGAAATGTTTTTAATAAGGTTAATGCACTTATCTTCTGCAAAATTAAATAATAGGATTATACCTAAATCAAATGAAGAAAATTCAATTAGTAAAACTGAAATTTTAGTTTCACCCAAAGTGATAAATCAAATGAAAAATATCTCTCAAGAAGAAAAAATTAAACCAAAAATTAAACCTGAAATTAAAAATTATATAAACTCTTTTGAAGATTTAATTGAATGTTGTTTGATAAAAAAAGAAATCAATCTTAAGTATGAATTAGAAAAAAACGTTAATCTCGTTAAGTTTGAAAAAAATAGAATTGAAATATCTTTCAACGATAATTTGGATAAAGATTTTGTAAAAGATTTGTCATCAAAACTTTTTGAATGGACTGGAGAAAGATGGATTATAACTTTTAGTAAATTAAAAGGACAAATGTCAATTAAAGATAAAGAAATCAATATCAAGAAAGCATTAATTAGTGATGTAAAGACTTCAGAAATTTTTAAAACTGTGATTGATAGCTTTTCTGATGCTGAATTAATAGATGTGAAAATTAAGAATAAAGGAGAACTAAATGACTGATTTCAGTAAAATTCTAGATAAAGCAAAAGAACTTGAAGCAAAAATGAAAGAAAGCCAAAAGAAAATAAAAGAAATAAGAGTTGAAGGAGTTTCTGGTTCAAATTCTGTTAAAATTGTCCTTGATGGCGAAGGAGAAATGCAAAAAATAGTGTTATCAGAAGATATAATGAGGGAGGATAAAAATATAATTGAAGATTTGATAATTGCTGCTCATAATAATGCAAAATCCCAACTTAAATCGAAAACTTCTGAAGAAATCTCAAAAGCGACAGGAGGTTTTGGTATTCCTGGCTTTAAGTGGCCATTATAAATAATGCAAAAAATAAATGAGATTGATGAATTAATAAAGTTAATTTCAAAACTCCCAGGACTTGGCCCAAAATCTGCAAAAAGAATTGTTCTTAAATTAATTACAAATAAAGAAGAACTCATCAAACCAATGGCCAATGTTTTAGCACAAGTTTATAAAAATGTTACCCGATGCAAATTATGTGGATCATTAAAATCAAATAATACCGGATGTTTTAATTGTGAAAAGAATAGAGAAAAATTTAATAAAATATGTGTAGTAGAAGATATTGCAGATCAATGGTCTATTGAAAGTTCAAATATTTTTCAAGGATATTTCCACATTTTGGGTGGTACCATTACTTCTCATAGTCATAGGAAAGAGGATTTGTTAATTGATTCTCTAGTAGAGAGGGTCAAAAAAGAAAATATAGAGGAAGTAATACTAGCTACAAGTGCTACAGTCGAGGGACAAACGACTGCTTATTATATTCAAGAAAGTCTAAAAAATTCTAAAGTAAAAATAACTAAATTGGCCCAAGGACTACCTGTTGGTGGAGAAATTGAAAGTTTAGATGATGGAACTTTATTTTCTGCGTTTAAAAATAGGTCAAAAATTAATTCTAATTCTTAATAGATTTTTTTTTAATTCTATTTAAATGAAGCAAGGGTTCTGTATATCCTGATGGTTGTTCTTTACCTTCAAATATCAAATCACAAGCTGCCTGGAAGGCTATAGAATTTTTGAAATCATTGCTCATTTTTACATAATTTTTATCTTCTTTATTTTGATTATCAACAATTTTTGCCATCGCTTTCATTATTTCAATAACTTGAATTTTTGTTGTAATACCATGATGAATCCAATTTGCTATATGCTGAGAAGAAATTCTTAGTGTTGCTCTGTCCTCCATCAATCCAATATTATTAATATCTGGAACTTTAGAGCACCCGACTCCTTGATCAATCCATCTTACAACATATCCTAGCAAAGTTTGTGCAGAATTTGAAATTTCAGAATTTATTTCATTAACTGACCAGTTGGGTCTATCTGCAATTGGAATAGTTAAAAGGTCATTTAATTTAGCTGGAGATCTTGAAATTAACTTTTTTTGAACATCAAAAACATTAATTTCGTGATAATGTAAAGCATGCAATGAAGCAGCGGTAGGAGAAGGTACCCAAGCACAATTAGCTCCGGCTTTTAAATGATCTATTTTTTCTTCCATCATTTTTTTCATTTCATCTGGAGCAGCCCACATTCCTTTTCCAATTTGAGCTTTACCTGAAAATCCACATCTCAAACCAAGATCCACATTGTTATTTTCATAAGCCTGTATCCATTTTGAAGATTTCATATCTCCTTTTTTAATCATAGGACCTGCTTGCATTGATGTATGCATTTCATCACCTGTTCGATCAAGAAATCCAGTGTTTTGAAAAACAATACGTTTGGAAAGAATTCTAATACATTCTTTGAGATTAGCAGAAGTTCTTCTTTCTTCATCCATTAAACCAACTTTGATTGTATTTTGTTTTAAATCTAAAGTTTCCTCAACTTTAGAAAAAATTAAGTCAGTAAAAGCACATTCATCTGGACCATGCATTTTTGGTTTAACAATATAAATTGAACCAGTTCTTGAATTCTTTTTTTTTCTTAAATCATGTAATGCTGCTGCAGAGGTTATAAATGCATCCAAAATACCCTCAGGTACTTCATTACCATTCTCTAGAATTATAGAAGAATTGGTCATTAGATGTCCTACATTTCGGATTAATAGCAAGCTTCTTCCATGCAACTTTAAACCCTTACCATCTCTTGAAATATAACTTCTATCAGGATTCAATTTCCTCTCTAAATTCTTACCATTTTTTTCAAACTGAACTTTTAAATCTCCTTTCATTAAACCCAGCCAATTTCTGTAACAAAGAATTTTATCTTCAGCATCAACTGCAGCAACACTATCTTCATTATCACAAATGGTTGAAACTGCTGACTCTACTATTACATCACTTATCCCTGCGATATCATGAGCAGCACTAAAAGCTCGAGGATTAATTATTATTTCAAAATGAAGTTTATTATTTTGTAATATAATTGCCTCTGGTTTATTTGCATCTCCTCTATGACCTATAAATTTATTTGGATCTTTAAGTTTATATTCAAAATTATTTTTTAGTATTAAGAGGTTTTTATTTATTACTTTTAATCCAGTTATATTTTTCCAACTAGTACCTTCAATCGGAATATATTTATCAAAAAATTCTCTAACATATTTTATTACCTCTTGTCCACGATTGGGATCGTATCTTTCACTTCCTCCTTCTTCAGACTCAATAATATTTGTACCATAAAGACTATCATATAAACTTACCCATCTTGCATTAGCTGCATTTAAAGCATACCTTGCGTTCATAATAGGAACAACTAACTGAGGTCCTGCTATATTAGCAATCTCATTATCAACATTGCTTGTTTCTATTTGAAAATCGGGCCCTTCATCTTTTAAATAACCTATTTCCTTTAAAAATATTTTATATTCCTCAATTTTAATTTCATTTCCTTTATTTTTGACGTGCCAATCATCAATCTTTTTTTGAAGATTTTCACGTATTTTAAGTAACTCTTTATTTCTTGGCTCAAGTTCGTGAATAACACTATTAAATCCAGTCCAGAATTTCTCAGGTGTAATTTTCGTGTCTTTTAATAATTCATTATTTACAAAAGATAATAATCCTCTATCAACTTTAAGATTTTTAATTTTTTCGTATTTTGTATTCATAACATCTTTTCTAAAACCCAAGCAAAATTAAGTCAAATATTATATAGAAGCATTGACATTTTGTTGTCATTTTTCATAATTAATCATCTAATTTATAAAAATGAAAAATTATCTTAATTTTGAAACCGAGATTAAAGATCTTGAAAATGAACTTGAAAAACTTAAAGATCCCTTCAATCAAAGTGGAATCTCGGAGGTTGATACACAAAAAATTTCCGAGACTCAAAAAGAGTTAGATAAAAAATTGGAAATAATTTACTCTAATCTTGACCCTTGGCAAACAACAATGGTAGCCAGACATGAGGATCGACCGAAATCAAAATTTTTTATAGATAATTTATTTGATGATTTTATACCTTTATCCGGGGATAGGTTTTATGGTGAAGACAAATCAGTCTTAACTGGTTTCGCAAAATTTGAGGATCGTTCAATTTTAGTTATTGGTCAAGAGAAAGGGGATGATTTAGATAGTCGAATTGAGAGAAATTTTGGAATGATGAGACCTGAAGGGTATAGAAAAACAATTCGTTTAATGGAGTTGGCTGATAAATTTAATATTCCAATAATATCTTTCATTGATACACCGGGTGCTTACCCAGGAGTTGGAGCTGAGGAAAGAGGACAAGCTGAGGCAATAGCAAAGTCAATTGAGTGCTGTATGAAATTAAAAGTTCCAACAATAGCAATAATTATTGGTGAAGGTGGTTCAGGCGGTGCGATCGCATTAGCGTCATCTAATAAAGTCATTATGTTAGAAAATGCCATTTATTCAGTAATATCCCCGGAGGGATGTGCAACAATTTTATGGAGAGACCCAAAGAAAATGTTAGACGCTGCAAAGGCAATGAAATTATCTGCTAAAGATTTATTTGATTTAGGAATAATAGACGAAATTATATCTGAGCCTTTAGGAGGAGCACATAGAGATAAAAGTCAAATTTTAGAAAATGTAAGAGGTGCGATTCGAAAAAATATTCAAATTTTTAATGAGATGACATCAGAGGATATCTTAAATGACAGAAAAAATAAGTTTTTAAAAATTGGAAGACAAAAAGGATTCATGAGTAATATTGAAGATTTAAGCACACTTAAATTGAATAGTAATATTTATGAAAAGTTTTTTGCATCAAAAAAAGCAAAAATATTTGCTGGAAGTTTGCTTTTATTATTAATAGCTGGGTTATATTATTTTTTATAATGCTCCACAGCAATTTTTAAATTTTTTACCTGTAGCTTCACATCTATCATTTCTAGAAATTTTTGAGTCTTTTTTAATAAACAAAAGACACTTAGGATTGTTGGCTATATTTGTTTTTTTCTCTATTTTTTCTGTGGAGTTTTCTTCTACAATTTTTAAATTCATTAAAATAGTTATAAAATCCACTTTTAACTTATCAAGTAACTCTGAAAAGAGGCTAAAAGCTTCTTTTTTATATTCAATTAGAGGATCTCTTTGGCCATATGATCTGAGCCCAATAACTTGTCTTAATTGTTCTAAATATTGAATATGAGATTTCCAATTTAAATCTATAGATTGTAAAAAAATTCTTTTTTCTAATTCCTTTGCTTGGTGCTCTCCAAGAAATTTTATCCTTTCATTACGTGTCTCCTTAAAGTTATCTTTTAAAATTTTTCTGAAATCATTATCATTAGACATAGTAAGGTTACTAAAATTTTCTGAATTGTAATTCTTACCAATTATTTTTTTAAGTTTATTTTCAAATTCATTACTTTTTGGATTAGAAATTTTATCGTGCTTTAATTTTATCAAATCGTCTATGATCTCCTCCATAAAGTCATCAGAATAACTAAATATTTGTTCACTTCTCATTGCATCTTTTCTTTGTGAAAAAATTACATGTCTTTGGTCGTTAAGCACATTATCAAATTTGATTAATGTTTTTCTTACGTCAAAGTTTCTAGCTTCAACCTTTTGTTGTGCTCTCTCGAGTGCTTTATTTATCCAAGGATGATCAATACTCTCTCCATCCTTGAGCCCAAGTTTTTCAAGCATAGTGTTCATTGACTCTGAGCCAAAAATTCTCATCAGGTCATCTTCCAAACTAACATAAAAAATTGATGAACCTTCATCGCCTTGTCTTCCTGATCTTCCTCTAGCTTGATTATCAACCCTTCTGGACTCCATTCTTTCTGTTCCAATTACAAATAAACCTCCTAAAGATTTAATTTTTTCTTTATCAGACTCAATTTGCACGTTAGGCATTGATCCTTTTTTCCCACCTAATTGAATATCAACGCCTCTACCTGAGATACTTGTTGTAATAATCACTGATCTTTCTTTACCTGCATTGGCAATAATATCTGCTTCATTCTCATGATTTTTAGCATTTAAAACTTTGTGATTAATATTTTGTTCTTTTAAAAGTTGTGAATAAATTTCAGATTTATTTATACTTGATGTAAATACCAAAACTGGCTGACCTCTTTGAAAACATTCATTAATTTTTTTTATGATTGCATCATTTTTCTCTTTTTCAGTTCTAAAAATTTGATCGTTAAAGTCCTTTCTAATCATCTTTTTATTTGTAGGTATTACTACCACTGGTAAATTATATATCTCAAAGAATTCTGCAGATTCAGTCTCCGCAGTTCCAGTACACCCAGAAAGTTTTTTATAAAGTTTAAAATAATTTTGATAAGTAATTGAAGCTAAAGTTTGATTTTCTAATTGGACTTCGATTTTTTCTTTTGCTTCTAATGCTTGGTGAAGTCCATCTCCAAACCTTCTTCCCTCCAAGATTCTACCAGTTAGCTCATCAATAATCTTTAATTTTTTATCTTGAATAATGTAGTCTTTACCTTTTTCAAACAAATGATTTGCTCTTAAAGCTTGATTAACATGATGCACTAAATTTAAATTTTCTGGGTCATAAAAGTTATTATTTTTTAATATGCCAGCATTGCTAAATATTTTTTCAACACTTGTTATTCCTTCATTAGTTAATAAAATATTTCTGTCTTTCTCATCAATTTCATAATCTTTTTTTTCTAGGGTTTTAACTAATTTATCTACTGCTAAATATTGATTAGTTTTATCTTCTGCTGCACCTGAAATTATTAAAGGTGTTCTAGCTTCATCAATTAAACATGAGTCTATCTCATCAACTATTGAAAAATTGTGTTGACGTTGCACCATTTCATTTTTTGAAAACTTCATATTATCCCTAAGATAATCAAAACCCAATTCACTATTTGTTGCATAGGTTATGTCACAATCATAATTTTTTTTTCTTTCGTGATCGTTTTGGTCATTATTTATGTAACCAGATGAAATACCTAAAAAGTTATATATTTTACCCATTTCTAAAGAGTCTCTTTTGGCTAAATAGTCATTAACGGTAACAACATGCACTCCCTTTTCATCAAGAGCATTTAAGTAAGCTGCTAACGTAATTGCCAATGTTTTTCCTTCTCCTGTTCTCATCTCAGCAATTTTTGACTCATGTAAAACGATACCACCTATTATTTGGACATCATAGTGACGTTCATTTCTCACTCTTCTTGACGCTTCTCTAACAAGCGCAAAAGCTTCAGGTAATATATAATTTAAACTACTTCCTTCCTTTATTTTTGACTTAAATTCTTGTGTCTTTGATTTGAAATCGATGTCTTTTAAACTTTTAAAGCTATCTTCTAATGAATTTACCTTATCAACAATTTTAGCTATCCTATCAAGCTCTTTTTGATTGCTTGATTTGAAAATTTTTGAAATAAAACCTAGAGGATTTATCATTAGTTTTTGATTTATAAATTAATTATATACTTTAATATAAGTAATTATTTAATATTTTAAATAGCATGGGAATTAATTTAATCAATTTTTTGTCTTCAAAGTCAAAAAGCAAGAGTTTGAGAGAGTTTCAGGATCTAGATCATTTAGATGGTGTTTCGATTTCAACAATTAGTGCTAACTTATATAATAATGATCGAGATGATTTAGTGATGTTTTATTTTAGAGACGGTGCAAATTTTGCGTCGTTATACACACAATCAAATATTGTTTCTGAAAATATTAAATGGAATTTAAATCAAAAAACAAAAAAAATATATTCCCTTATTATAAACACAAGAAATGCAAATTGTTTTACTGGCAAACAAGGATATAAAAGTCTTGAAAAAATAGCTGATATTGTCTCACAGAAATTAAATGATAAGCAAAAAGAAGATGAAGATGAACCCAAAAAGATAAAATCTAAAGAAATTTTATTTGGATGTACAGGCACTATTGGTGAAACATATCCAGAAGAAAAAATTAAGAAGAGAATTCCAGAATTAGTATCAAAACTTAAATATACTCAAAATAAATATATTTGGATGAAAGCTGCACTCGGAATAATGACAACTGATACCCAACCTAAAATGGCAATGGAGGAGTGTGAGATAGGGAGCACTAAAGTAAAAATTTTTGGAATAGCAAAAGGTTCAGGAATGATACAGCCAAACATGGGAACAACACTTGGGTATATTTTTACAGATGCAAATATTCCTAATGATGTATTAAAAAAATTGATTAAAAAGAATATTTCTACAACATTCAATGCAATCAGTTGTGATGGAGATACTAGCACTAATGATATGGTTGCAATTTTTTCGACAGCTTATGCAAAACATAAGCTAATTAAGAATGCTAGCGATGAAAAATTACAATTCTTTGATGAGTCTCTTAATAAAGTTTTACTAAATCTTGCAAAAAGGGTTGTAGCTGATGGTGAAGGGGCTTCAAAGTTTGTATCTATAAATATTGTAAATTGCAAAACTGAGATAGATGCAAAAAAAATTGGTTTTTCAATTGCCAATTCTCCATTAGTAAAAACTGCAATCGCAGGAGAAGACCCAAATTGGGGAAGAGTAGTTATGGCTATTGGTAAAGCTGGTGTTCAGATTAATTTAGATAAACTTGATATAAAATTTGGAAATCTAAATATTATTCAAAATGGAAAAATTTTTTCTGGCTATAGTGAGGTTGAAGTAGCAGAATATATGAAAAATGACAATATTGAAATTAATGTAAATATTTCTAGCGGAACAAAAAATTTTGTAACTTATACAATGGATTTTACTAAAAAATATATAGAAATAAATGCTGATTATAGAAGTTAACACATATTGAATTTTTTGAAAAAAATCTTAAATCAAGTTTATGATAAAATATAAATTAATATGTAAAAACTGTAAACTTTCTTTTGATAGTTGGTTTTCAAATTCCTTAGAGTATGAAAAATTGAAAAAAAAAAAATTTCTTGCTTGTCACAATTGTAATTCGAAAAAAATTGAAAAAACTCTAATGGCACCAAATATGATTACTAAAAGCTCTACTAGAAAATTTCATAAAAATGAAAAAAAATTCAAAAATATTAAAAAAACAATACGAGAGTATCAAAAGTTTATAAAAACTAATTTTGAATATGTTGGAAAAAATTTTGCGTATGAAGCAAGATCAATTCATTATAATAATAAAAAAAAAGAAAAAGGAATTTACGGCTTAGCATCTAAAAGTGAAATTAAAGAATTAAAAGAAGAAGGTATTGAAACACAATCAATACCGTGGATTGAGAATCAAAGTAATTAATTTTTAATAAATTCAGCAATATAATTTATGGATTTATCTGAACTTAAGCTCCAATCATTTTTAATAATATCAAATTTCACTCCATCCAACTTATTGATTCTAAGTTCGTATTTTTTTAACATATTTATTAAGTCGCTTGGTTTTACAAATTTTTCCCAATCATGTGTACCTATTGGCAACCATCTTAAGATGTATTCTGCACCAATAATTGCAAAGAAGTAAGACTTTAAAGTTTTATTTAAAGTTGCAACGAACATTATTCCATTTTTTTTTAATAATCTTGAACAAGATTTCAGGTAAAAATCAACATCATTAACATGCTCAACTATTTCCATATTCAATATGACATCGAACTTAAGATTAGTTTTAAAGTTTTCAGGAGACGCACAAAAGTATTTTATATTTAGGTTATTTTTCTTTGCGTGTAATTCAGCTATTTTAATATTATTTTTTGATGCATCTATTCCCACAACATTTGCTCCTAATTTACTCATTGGTTCTGAAAGGAGTCCTCCACCACATCCAATATCTAAGATTTTAATATCTTCTAAAGGTTTATCACTAACTTTTAGCTTAAAAGTTTGAATTATACTTTCTTTAATATAGGAGATTCTTATCGGATTAAATTTGTGAAGAGGTTTGAATTTTCCCTCAGGATTCCACCATTCTTCGGCTATTTTGGAAAATTTTTCTATTTCTTTTTTGTTTATTGTGTTAACTTTCATTTTTATAGATTTTATATCTAAGATGCAAATTATCAATATATTTTAATTTAATAAAATTTTTATCATGAAAATTGTAGTATTAAAATTTGGTGGCACATCAGTTGGAACAACAAAAAAAATAAAAAAAGTATCAGAAATTATTTCTAGTTATATAAGAAAGAAATATAAAGTAATTGTTGTATCCTCAGCAATGAGTGGTGTGACAAATGATTTAGTCAATAAATCAAAAGAAATAAGTGAAAATTTTTCAAGTAATGAATATGATGTTTTAGTTTCCTCCGGAGAGCAGGTTTCTTGCGCATTGATTGCGGGAAGATTAAAACACAAAGGAATAAAATCTAGATCATGGTTAGCTTGGCAAATCCCAATTATGACTGAGGGACAAAATAAAAATGCAAGAATTATTAAAATTAATAAAAGAAAAATTCTCCATTATTTGGAATCAGGTGGTATACCTATAATCACAGGTTTTCAAGGTATAGATTTTGATCAAAGAATTACAACAATAGGAAGAGGTGGATCTGATGCGAGTGCGATTATGTTGGCTAAATTTTTTAATGCAGAAAAATGTATTATTTATACAGACGTTGAAGGTATTTATACAACAGACCCTAATAAACTTAGAAAGGCAAAAAAGATAAAAGTTATTTCTTATGAAGAAATGTTAGAAATGGCATCCTTAGGTGCTAAGGTTATGCAACCAGTCTCAATACAAGATGCAAGACTTAATCGGATAGATATTGAGGTAAGATCATCATATGTAAATAGATCAGGAACATTAATTACAAAAAAAAAAAATATCAAAAATAATAAGATTATCACTGGAATCACTTCAACACAAAACGATGCTAAAGTTTCATTAATTGGAGTTAAAGATAAACCTGGTGTAGCTGCTTCTATCTTTAAACCACTATCTAAAAATTTAATAAATGTTGATATGGTTGTTCAAAATATATCTGCAAATGGAAAAGAAACAGATCTAACATTTACTATTAAGAATGAGGATTTGAATAGGACAAAAAAAATAATTAAATCAAATATAGCAATCAATTTTAGAAAAATGATATTTGATAAAAATGTATCGAAAATTTCTATAATTGGTGTTGGTATGGTCACAACACCAGGAGTAACTTATAGAATGTTTCAGACTCTGGCTGATAAAAAGATAAATATTCAAGTAATTTCAACTTCAGAAATAAAAATTTCAGTTTTAATAAATAAAAAAGATATTAAAAAAGCTCTATCAGCATTACATAAGGAATTTAATTTAGATAAATAAAATGAGCATAAGACCTTTCAGAGATATTAAGAGAAAAAAAACAAATGTTGTGAATGTTGGGAATTTAAAAATTGGAGGTAACAATCCTATTTCTGTTCAGTCAATGACTAATACACTTACAAAAAATATAAAAGCGACAATCAAACAAATAAACAAAATATCTAAAGCAGGAGCAGATTTAGTAAGAGTATCATGTCCAGATCAGGAGTCTACTGAAGCTTTAAAAAAAATAATTCCATCAATTGATATTCCAATAGTTGCTGATATTCATTTTCATTATAAAAGAGCAATTGAGGCAGCTAAAAATGGAGCAAATTGTTTAAGAATAAATCCAGGAAATATTGGAGACGAAAAAAAAATCAAGGAAGTGATTAAAGCTGCTAAAGATAATAATTGTTCTATAAGGGTTGGTGTAAATGCTGGATCTTTAGAAAAAGATATTTTAGAAAAATTTAAAGAACCTTGTCCAGAGGCCCTAGTAGAAAGTGCAATAAGAAACATTAATATTTTGGAGAATGAAAATTTTTTTAATTTAAAAGTAAGTGTCAAATCTTCAGATGTTTTTCTCTCAATTGCTGCTTATCGTCAATTGTCTAAAAAAATTAATTATCCACTTCATATAGGCATAACTGAAGCAGGAAGCTTTTTACCTGGTACAATTAAATCATCTATAGGATTTGGTGCACTACTTTTGGATGGTATAGGTGATACTTTAAGAGTTTCGTTATCTGATGATCCAGTAGAGGAAGTTAAAGTTGGTAACGAAATTTTAAAATCATTAGGGCTACGTAATAGAGGAGTTAAGATTATTTCTTGTCCATCTTGTGCAAGACAAGGTTTTAAAGTAATTGATACTGTAAAAATCCTAGAAAAAAAACTTTCGCACATAAAAACTCCTGTAACTTTGTCAATAATTGGATGCGTAGTTAATGGTCCAGGAGAAGCAGCATATACTGATATTGGCATAACAGGAGGAGGCAAAGGAAATAATATGCTTTATTTATCTGGGCTTCAAACAGAAAAAGTCCCAACAGAAAATATTATAGAAAAAGTTGTAGAAGAAGTACAAAAAAAAGTTTCAGAGTTAGAAAAAAAATAAAATGATACCCCGAAAGACTATCGAAGACTTAATTGAAAAACATTCTTCATTGGAAAAAGATTTATCATCTGAAAACGTAGATAAAAAAATTTTTGCAGAAAAATCAAAAGAATATTCTGATTTAAATGAAATTATTGAGGATGTTAAAAAATATTTGTCCTTTGAAAAAGATACAAAAGAATTAGAAAAAATTATTGATGATACATCTTCAGATGAAGAGCTAAAAAAAATGGCTAAATTAGAATTAGAAAAGATTTATGAACAGAATAAAAAAAGTGAAAAAAAATTAAAGATATTTCTTTTACCAAAAGATGAGGCAGATAAAAAAAATGCGATTATTGAAATAAGAGCAGGTACAGGTGGTCAAGAAGCAAGTTTATTTGCTGCAGATCTTTTTAGAATGTATGAAAAAGTAAGCAACAAAAAAAAATGGTCTTTGGAGTTAATCTCAATATCAAGGAGTGAAGCAGGGGGACTTAAAGAAGTCATTGCCTCTATTAAAGGAACTAATATTTATTCAACTTTAAAATATGAAAGCGGTGTCCACAGAGTTCAAAGGGTTCCAGACACTGAAACTCAAGGAAGAGTGCACACTTCAGCAGCTACAGTTGCTGTTCTACCTGAAGCAGAAGAGGTAGACTTAAGAATTAATGAGAGTGATTTAAGAATTGATGTTTTTAGAGCTGGAGGTCCAGGTGGTCAGTCTGTAAATACAACTGATAGCGCTGTTAGAATAACTCATATCCCTTCAGGTTTATCAGTTTCTCAACAAGATGAAAAATCTCAACATAAAAACAAAGCTAAGGGAATGAAAATTTTAAGATCAAGACTTTATGAATTAGAGAGATCTAGGATTGATCAAGAGAGATCTAAAGATAGAAAAAGCAAAATTGGAACTGGAGATAGATCTGAAAGAATTAGAACCTATAATTTTCCACAAGGAAGAGTAACTGATCATAGAATTAATTTAACACTTCATAAACTAGATGAATTTTTAGAGGGTGAGGTTTTTGATGAAATGATTGAAACATTAACTCTTCAAGCTCAAGAAGAAAGTTTAAATAATCTTTAAAATATGAATATTGAAAGTGCCATCAACCAAGCTAGAGAATTATTAAGAAATAAAAATATAAAATCATTTAATTCAGATTGTGAAATACTAATGTGTGAGGTAATTCAGAAAGACAGAAAATATATTATTTTAAATTCTCATCATATACTAAGCAAAAAGTCTTTTGATCAATATAAAACTTTAGTTAATAAAAGATTGACTAATATACCAATTGCGTATTTAGTTGGCAAAAAAAGCTTTTGGAAATACGAATTTAAAGTTACTACTGATGTTTTAATACCACGTCCTGAAAGTGAATTGATCGTAGAACAAGTTTTAAATTTAAGCAAATATAAATCCAAACTACAAATTCTAGAAATTGGTGTTGGATCAGGCTGTTTACTTTTATCAATTTTAAAAGAAAAGAAAGATTTTTATGGCACAGGAATTGATATAAGTCAGAAAAGTGTAAAGTTAAGCAGTGAAAATAGTTTTAAATTAAATCTCAATAACAGACTAAAGTTGATGAAATCTGATGTTGACAATTTTCAAAATGGCAAATATGATATTATTATATCTAATCCACCTTATATAAAAAAATTAGATTTAAAAAATTTGGAAAAAGATGTTATTAATTTTGAGCCAAAACAGGCTTTAAATGGTGGAATTGATGGTGTATCAGAAATCAGAAAAGTAGTTGTAAAATCATCTGAACTGATTAAAAAAAACGGCAAATTGATATTGGAAATAGCTTTTGATCAAAAAGAAGAAGTAAAAAGAATTTTAATTAAAAAAGGTTTTTATATTAACAAAATTTTAAAAGATCTTGCAAAAAATGACCGATGCATTATCAGCACGAAGACTTAGTTAAATTATCATGGTAACATTTAGAAACAATAATAATCGTAGAAATAATTTTAGAAGAGGTGATAGAAATTTTAAATCTAATATTGATAGATCAAAATTTAGTTCAAATTTTTCTAACAATGACAATTTTCAAAGAAAGTCTCCAGGAAGAAATAATCACAATGCTCCTAAATTAATTGAAAAATATAATAATTTAGCTAGAGAAGCATTATCTAGTGGTGACAAGATATTATCTGAAAATTATTTTCAACATGCAGATCATTTTACAAGAATTTTGAATGATCAAGATAATTCAAAAAGAACTAGACCAAGTGAAAATAAATCTGATGTAAATAATTTAAATCAAGATAAAGAAATTTCAAAAAATAGTTTAGATAAAGATGATAAAATTCAATCTGAAGCTAGTTAATTAATTCCAATTATTTTTTCTGATTTTAGAACGTCTAATTTAATTTTTTTAGTCTCAAATATTTTTCTATCCTCTCCTTTAAGAATTTTTCCTGAAGGAAGTTTTAATGTTTGAGAATTAATTTTTTCTCCATTTACTATTACTTCATAATGTAAATGTGGACCAGTTGATTTCCCAGTAGAACCTACATAACCAATAATTTGACCTTGTTTTACTCTCTTACCACTTCTAATACCTTTTGCAAATTTAGACATATGAGCATAAACAGTCTGATAAGTTGAATTATGTTTTATAACAACGCAGTTACCCCCTCCACCACACCAGCCAGCTTTTTTAATAACACCATTACCAGAAGCCATTATAGGTGTACCTAAAGGAGCTGCAAAATCTGTCCCACGATGCATTTTATTAAATCCATCTATTGGATGTTTTCTCATTCCAAATGGTGACGAAAGTCTTGCCCCATTGATTGGAGTTTTCATTAAAGCTTTTTGAATACTTTTCCCACTTTTGTCATAATGTCCTTCACTTCCTTTTTTATCAAAATAATACAAAGAATTATCTTTGCCACTTAATTTAAGGTTTGCATAAAGAATTTCTCCTGATTCTAAAATTTTACCCTTGTCATCAATAAAAACTTCAAACATTATTTGGAATGTATCACGTTTCCTTATATCTCTTTGGAAATCTACTTCAAAACCATAAATTCTTGCAAATTCTACAATGATATTCGCAGGCACTCTTTTTTTAATTGCAGATCTATAGAGACTTTCATTGATAATATTTTCTTTATAAACAATATTTTTATTAAGTTTTGTTAATAAAATTTTTTGATTAAATTCATTATTTTCAATATTTCTAGTAAGATATATTCTTTCAGTATTTGATATTTGAAAATTAAACTCTTTTACAATGTTATTTTTTTGATCAATAGTAAACTGAATTTTTTGACCAGAAATTAGTTTATTTAAATTTATTTTATGAGATATTTTTTTTTTTATCTCTTTAATCTCATTTTCATTTACAGAATAACTCATTAATATATTGTCGAAAGTTTCTCCAGGTAAAACTTTATGATTTATTTTCTTAAATTTTGGTTCTAAATTATTAAATAAGTGATCAGCAGTTTTTTTTAGATAAACATTATTAATTATGTTTTTATATGATGATAGAGTTTTCTTTTTATGAAATTATAAAAAGTTGTTGAAATGATTGTTACAATTATTAGAGAAAAAAGAGCTAAAATTTCAGTATATTTTTTTATATTTATTTTGAATTTATTAAGCATAAATTATTTATGAATATGCAATTAATAGTTTAGCATTACAAAAAAATCAAAAAAAACCCTTTAAATTCGATATATTTGTGACTTTTTTTACCTATAAATACTTGATTTCTTGTTTTTTTAGCCTATAAGCATCCACTTCCTCAAATTAATTATTGTAATTACAATATATTTGTGAGGTTTATTGGGCTTTTTTTGCTCAATTAGCTATTTTAATTGTTAAAATTTAAGAAGAGAAGTGTGGACGGTTAAGGTTACCGAAATTTGTCGTACACACTTCAACATTATATAAATTTTATTCTTAGAATTTATATAGAAGCTAGTGTGCGCCGTTTTTAAACTTGAGAGTTTGATCATGGCTCAGAACGTACGCTGGCGGCACGCCTAACACATGCAAGTCGAACGAAGTAGCAATACTTAGTGGCAGACGGGTGAGTAACATGTAGGTATCTTCCCTTTGGCCTGGAATAACACGAGGAAACTTGTGCTAATACCGGATAAGTCTTTACGGAGAAAGCTTTATGCACCATTGGATGAGCCTGCACTTGATTAGTTTGTTGGTGGGGTAAAAGCCTACCAAGACTGTGATCAATAGCTGATTTGAGAGGATGATCAGCCACATTGGGACTGAGACACGGCCCAAACTCCTACGGGAGGCAGCAGTGGGGAATCTTGCACAATGGAGGAAACTCTGATGCAGCGATGCCGCGTGAGTGAAGAAGGCCCTTGGGTTGTAAAGCTCTTTCGTCGGGGAAGAAAATGACTGTACCCGAATAAGAAGGTCCGGCTAACTTCGTGCCAGCAGCCGCGGTAATACGAAGGGACCTAGCGTAGTTCGGAATTACTGGGCTTAAAGAGTTCGTAGGTGGTTGAAAAAGTTGGTGGTGAAATCCCAGAGCTTAACTCTGGAACTGCCATCAAAACTTTTCAGCTAGAGTTTGATAGAGGAAAGCAGAATTTCTAGTGTAGAGGTGAAATTCGTAGATATTAGAAAGAATACCAATTGCGAAGGCAGCTTTCTGGATCATTACTGACACTGAGGAACGAAAGCATGGGTAGCGAAGAGGATTAGATACCCTCGTAGTCCATGCCGTAAACGATGTGTGTTAGACGTTGGAAATTTATTTTCAGTGTCGCAGCGAAAGCGATAAACACACCGCCTGGGGAGTACGACCGCAAGGTTAAAACTCAAATGAATTGACGGGGACCCGCACAAGTAGTGGAGCATGTGGTTTAATTCGAAGATACGCGCAGAACCTTACCAACACTTGACATGTTCGTCGCGACTTTAAGAGATTAAAGTTTTCGGTTCGGCCGGACGAAACACAGGTGCTGCATGGCTGTCGTCAGCTCGTGTCGTGAGATGTTGGGTTAAGTCCCGCAACGAGCGCAACCCTCACTTTTAGTTGCCATCATTAAGTTGGGCACTCTGAAAGAACTGCCAGTGATAAGCTGGAGGAAGGTGGGGATGACGTCAAGTCCTCATGGCCCTTACGTGTTGGGCTACACACGTGCTACAATGGTATTTACAACAGGAAGCAAAACGGCGACGTTAAGCAAATCCTCAAAAAATACCTCAGTTCGGATTGCACTCTGCAACTCGAGTGCATGAAGCTGGAATTACTAGTAATCGTGGATCAGCGTGCCACGGTGAATGCGTTCCCGGGTCTTGTACACACCGCCCGTCACACCATGGGAGTTGGTTCTACCTTAAGGCAAGGTTTTAAACCCTTGACCACGGTATAGTCAGCGACTGGGGTGAAGTCGTAACAAGGTAGCCGTAGGGGAACCTGCGGCTGGATTACCTCCTTTCTAAGGATGAATGAAAATTATTTTTCATTCTAAATAATTTACATAGGCAATGTTGACCGTCCTCATTTCTCTTCTTAATAGTGTTTCTCTTGCATGGGGGCCGGTAGCTCAGTTGGTTAGAGCACACCCTTGATAAGGGTGGGGTCGAAAGTTCGAGTCTTTCTCGGCCCACCAATTTTAAAGGGGGGATTAGCTCAGCTGGGAGAGCGCCTGATTTGCATTCAGGAGGTCAGCGGTTCGATCCCGCTATCCTCCACCATAAACACTTAGTTATTATAATTTGTGAATAAAAATAATTAATATCAATATCTATATCCGAACATTAGAAATTTTATTTACTAATGTTCAATTAAAAATTTGATTCAACACAGAATTTTTTTCTGTGCATAAATCAAGCGTTTAAGGGCGTGTGGCGGATGCCTAGGCACTGAAAGCCGATGAAGGACGTGATATACTGCGATAAGTTTCGGGGAGCTGTATGTAAGTTTTGATCCGAAAATTTCCGAATGGGGAAACCCACCACTTTATGTGGTACTTTAAATTAAATTCATAGATTTAAAGAGATAACCTGGAGAACTGAAACATCTAAGTAACCAGAGGAAAAGAAATCAATTGAGATTCCGTTAGTAGTGGCGAGCGAAAGCGGAACAGGCCAGTAATTTTGATAAAAAAATTTGAATAGTTTGGAAATGCTAACCATAGAGGGTGATAGTCCCGTAAAAGTAATGTTTGTTAAAATTCATGAGTAAAGCGGGACACGTGAAATCCTGCTCGAATACAGGGGGACCACCCTCTAAGCCTAAATACTTTTCAGTGACCGATAGTGAACTAGTACCGTGAGGGAAAGGTGAAAAGAACCCCTATTAGGGGAGTGAAATAGAACCTGAAACCGCATGCCTACAATCAGTCGAAGCTCTTTTTAGAGTGACGGCGTACCTTTTGTATAATGGGTCAGTGACTTAATTTATTAAGCAAGCTTAAGCCATCTAGGTGTAGGCGCAGCGAAAGCAAGTCTTAATAGGGCGACAAGTTTAGTGAATTAGACCCGAAAACGAATGAGCTTACCATGAGCAGGTTGAAAGCAAGGTAACACTTGCCGGAGGACCGAACCAGTTGACGTTGAAAAGTCTTTGGATGACTTGTGGTAAGGGGTGAAAGGCCAACCAAATTCGTAGATAGCTGGTTTTCCGCGAAAACTATTTAGGTAGTGCGTTGAATAAATAGATGTTTAGAGGTAGAGCACTAAATGGGCTAGGGGGAAGAGATTCTTACCAAACCTAATAAAACTCCGAATGCTAAACATTGTTCTTCAGCAGACAGACTGTGGGTGCTAAGGTCCATGGTCGAGAGGGAAAAAGCCCAGACCACCAGATAAGGTCCCCAAATTATGATTAAGTGTGAAAGGATGTGGAAATTCCTTAACAGCCGGGAGGTTGGCTTAGAAGCAGCCATCCTTTAAAGATAGCGTAACAGCTCACCGGTCTAATAGAGTTTCTGCGCCGAAGATGTAACGGGGCTAAAATCATATACCGAATCTGTGGATTTGTAATTTTTTTTAAAAATTGCAACTGGTAGCGGAACGTTCTGTAAGCCTGTAAAGGGATACCCGTGAGGGATCCTGGAGGTATCAGAAGTGCGAATGCTGACATAAGTAACGATAAAAGAAGTGAAAAACTTCTTCGCCGAAAATCCAAGGGTTTCTGCGCAAGGTTAATCCGCGCAGAGTTAGTCGGCACCTAAGGCGAGGGCGAAAGCCGTAGTCGATGGAAATAAGGTTAATATTCCTTAACCAGATGGAAGTGACGAATCTTGTAAATTGTGAATTCTTAATGGATTGAATTTGCCGTGAAAAGGTTCCAAGAAATAGCTCCATCATTAGACCGTACCCTAAACCGACACAGGTGGATTAATAGAGTATATTTAGGCGCTTGAGAGAATGATGTTGAAGGAACTCGGCAAAATGCTTCCGTAACTTCGGAATAAGGAAGACCTTTTAATAGGCAACTATTTAAAGGTGGCACAAGCCAGGGAGAAGCGACTGTTTATCAAAAACACAGGGCTCTGCTAACACGTAAGTGGATGTATAGGGTCTGACGCCTGCCCGGTGCTGGAAGGTTAATGCGATGGGTGCAAGCTCATTTCTGAAGCCCCAGTAAACGGCGGCCGTAACTATAACGGTCCTAAGGTAGCGAAATTCCTTGTCGGGTAAGTTCCGACCTGCATGAATGGCGTAACGATTTCTCCGCTGTCTCCAACATCAACTCAGTGAAATTGAATTCTCCGTGAAGATGCGGAGTTCGCGTAGTTAGACGGAAAGACCCCGTGCACCTTTACTGCAACTTTACATTGGTGTTAGGAAAAACATATTTAGCATAGGAGGGAGACATTGAAACGAAGGCGTCAGCTTTTGTGGAGTCATCAGTGAAATACCTCTTTTGTTTTTCTTGATATCTAACTGATAGCCGTTATCCGGCATCAAGACATTGTATGGTGGGTAGTTTGACTGGGGCGGTCGCCTCCCAAATAGTAACGGAGGCGTGCGAAGGTAGGCTCAGAACGGTCAGAAATCGTTCGTAGAGTGCAATGGCATAAGCCTGCCTGACTGTGAGACTGACAAGTCGAGCAGAGACGAAAGTCGGTCATAGTGATCCGGTGGTTCTGAGTGGAAGGGCCATCGCTCAACGGATAAAAGGTACGCCGGGGATAACAGGCTGATACTGCCCAAGAGCTCATATCGACGGCAGTGTTTGGCACCTCGATGTCGGCTCATCACATCCTGGGGCTGGAGCAGGTCCCAAGGGTTTGGCTGTTCGCCAATTAAAGTGGTACGTGAGCTGGGTTCAGAACGTCGTGAGACAGTTCGGTCCCTATCTGCTATGCGTGTAGAAGAATTGAGAGGAGTTGACCCTAGTACGAGAGGACCGGGTTGAACATACCACTGGTGGACCGGTTGTAGCGCCAGCTGCAGTGCCGGGTAGCTAAGTATGGACGAGATAACTGCTGAAAGCATCTAAGCGGGAAACTCACCTCAAAACTAGTTCTTCCTATAGAGCCGTGGTAGACCACCACGTTGATAGGCTGGATGTGGAAGCATAGTAATATGTGCAGCTGACCAGTACTAATAGCTCAATTGGCTTGATTTATGCACTGAAAAAAATTTTTTAATAAAATTTCCTATTATAATTTTTAATGAAAAAAAAAAGATATGTTAATCTTTGGTGGAAACGTAAAGATGTTGCAACAGATCCATTATGTCCAAATTTAAATATTTTTAGATTTTTAAAACTAAACAATTTCAATTTTCAAAATCAAAAAAAAGTTTTAGATATAGGATTTGGAAATGGAGAAAATCTAATAGAATTTAAAAAAAGAGGTCATAGAATATTTGGTATTGAGATTAGAAAAAACTTATTAAATTTTTTTCTTAAAAAAAATGGTTTAAAAAAAGAAAACTTTTTTATATCTGATATTACAAAAAACCTCCCTTTAACTAAAAAAAAATTTCATCTTATTATAATGATTGATGTATTGTGTTATTTAGATGATAACGAACAAAAAAAAGTTTTTAATTGGGTTGATGATCATTTATATAAAAAAAGCTTATTTTTATTCTCATTTACGCAAAATGATCTTTTACAAAAAAGAAATAAGAAAATAGATAGTTGGGAAATTTCCAGGAAATTTTACAAAAAAGCTAAAGTTAATTTTGATCGTAAAAACCCTATGAAGTTTTTAAATTTTGAAAATTTAATGAAAAAATTTTCATACACAAACATGAAAATTATAGGGTCACATTTTGATGTAAGCACTTATTCTAAAAAAGACTCTTCTAAACTTAGAATTGGAAGATTTGTTCTAATGAAAAAAAATTA
The DNA here is from genome assembly GCA_902577525.1 of uncultured Pelagibacteraceae bacterium. GTDB lineage: Bacteria > Pseudomonadota > Alphaproteobacteria > Pelagibacterales > Pelagibacteraceae > Pelagibacter. The sequence goes on from CACGZG010000009.1 coordinate 24,295, forward strand.
AATCAAATGAAAAAAAAAATTCTTTTTTTAGGTGCTTCTCACGCACAATTACCAGCAATTAAATATGCTAAGCAAAAAGGTTTCTATGTAATAGCCTGTGATAAGAAAAAAAATAGCCCTGGATTTAAATTTTCAGATGAAAGTTATATTATAAGTACTACTGATAAATCCAAAATACTTAAAATTTCAAAAAAACTTAAAATAAATGGTATCATATCTTATGTTTCTGATATTTCAGCACCTACAGCAGCATTTGTTTCTCAAAAAATGGGTTTAGTTGGTAACTCACCCAGAGCTGTAAATACATTGGTGGACAAAGAGTTGTTTAGAAATTTTCAAAAAAGAAATAAATTTAATCATCCAAAATTTAAAGTTTTTAAAAATAAAAAAAAACTTGAACAATTTATTAAACAAATAAAACTTCCTGTTTTTATCAAGCCAATAGATTCTTCTGGAAGCAAGGGTGTTACAAAAGTAAAAAAGTATGATCAAATTAAAGATGCAGTTAAATCTGCGATGAAGTTTTCAAGTAAAAAGAAAATAATTGTAGAAAAAATCATTCAAAGAAAAGGCAATCAAATAGCGGGTGATGGTTTTGTAATAAATGGAAAACTTGTTTTTAGATGCTGGGGTGATGAAAATTTTAATGAAAGATTAAATGGTATTATAACTATCGGCCCCAGCTTTCCGAGTAGGCATTCAGAAAGAAAATTTAAATTAGTGCACAAACAGACACAAAAACTTCTAAAACTTGTTGGAATTAAAAATGGAGCACTAAATTTTGACTTTATTTTTGATAAAAATGATCAGCTTTATTTTTTAGAAATAGCCCCTAGAAATGGTGGTGGTTTATTACCAGAATTGATAAAGTATTTAACGAATGTTGATTTAATTAAATATACTGTAGAACAATCAGTTGGAAATAAATTGAAAAATCTAAATCAAAAACAACCTAAGGGACTTTGGTCTAGTTATATGATTCATTCAATAAAAGATGGAAAATTTAAAAATGTTTTTATAAAAAATAAAATTAAAAAAAGAATAGTTTATTCTAAACTTTTTGTAAAAAAAGGAGACAAAGTTAAAAAATATGTGAATGCACAACATGTTTTAGGAAACTTAATTTTTAACTTTAAGAACAAAGAAGAAATGTCTAATCTTTATAGAAGCCCAGAGGAATTTATAAGGGTAAATGTTGATTAATTCATAGATATTATAAATTTATTTACTTTATAATATGCAAAATGTATTCATTAAAATAATCATTAATAAATAACTTATGAAAAAAATTAGAGTTGCAATTTTTGGTACCGGAAATATTGGAACAGATTTGTTAGTAAAAATTTTTAGATCAAAATATCTCGAATGTAATTTATTTTCAGGAAGAAGTTTTTTGTCATTAGGACTTAAAAAATTCAGAGCTGAAAAATTAAAAAATAAGAGAAAATATAGAAATTTGATTTTATCTGACAAAGGTGTGAATGCTTTAGTTAAAAATTCAAATAATTTTGATTTAATTTTTGATTGCACTTCTGCAAAACTTCACAAGAAAAATTTTAAACTTTTTAGAAAACTAAAAAAAAAGATAATTAATTTAACTCCTACGGATGATGGGTATATGTGTATTCCAGTACTTAACTTAGAAGAATGTAACAAATCTATTGAATTAAATATGGTTTCATGCGGCGCCCAATCAAGTGTGCCTGTTGCATTTACAATGTCTAAAATTTTTAAAAAAAGAGTGCAATATATTGAAACTACATCCACTATATCATCTAAGAGTGCAGGACCTGCCACAAGACTTAATCTGGATGAATACATTTACTCCACTCAGAGAGCAATAAATTATTTTGCCAGAGTTAATAAATGTAAAGCAATTCTAAACTTAAATCCTGCTTTTCCTCACATAAATATGGAAACTACCACATATGCAAAAATTAAAGGAAAAAAGGTTTCAAAGTCAGAATTAAATAGATTCAAAAAATTACTTAAATCCATAATATCAAAATTAAGGAAATATGTGAGAGGTCATAAAATAATTGTTGAACCTACATTAATAGATGATGTATTAGTTGTTAAGACAAAAACAATTGGTGCTGGGGATTATTTGCCCAGTTACGCTGGAAACTTAGATATTATTAATTGTGCAGCAGTTGCTGCTGGAGAGTATTATGCAAAAAAAAAATAAAAAAAAAATTATTATCAGTGATGCAACTTTAAGAGATGGAAATCATGCTATTAAACATCAAATTAATCGAGCACAACTAAATATTTATTGTAAAGCAGCGGAAAGAGCTGGTGTAGATATTGTTGAGGTAGGTCATGGCAATGGAATTGGAGCTTCCTCAATACAAGTTGGTTTATCAAATTTAGCAGATACTAAAATGTTAGAAATATGTAGAAAAATTTTAAAAAAAACTAAATTAGGTATTCATGTAATTCCTGGTTTTGCTACTAAGAATGATATTGATAATGCAATAAATATTGGTGTGGATGTTTTTAGGATTGCATCTCATTGTACAGAAGCAGATATTACTCAAAAGCATATAGAATATATAAGGAAAAAAAATAAAATGGTATTAGGAGTTTTAATGATGAGTCATATGGTAAATAAAAATGTTTTATATGATCAAGCAAAAAAAATGAAACAATATGGTGCCGATGGTCTTGTTTTAATGGACTCTGCTGGGGCCTATTTACCAAGTGATGTAAAAGAAAAAGTTTCATATTTGAGTAGAAAATTAAAAAAATTTCCAATAGGCTTTCACGCACACAATAATCTCGGACTAGCCATAGCAAATTCAGTTGAAGCAGTTAATTCAGGCGCATCTATGATCGATGGTTGTGCTAGAGGATTTGGTGCAGGTGCTGGAAATACGCAAATAGAGGTTCTAATTGCTGTATTTAATAAACTAAAGATAAGAACCAATGTTGATCTTTATAAAATTCTAGATTGTGGAGATATTGCAGAGAAATTTTTAGTAAAATCTATACCATCAATAAGCTCAACAAGTGTTGTGTCTGGATTATCTGGTGTTTTTTCAGGATTTATTAAGCATGTTATAAAACATTCAGAAAAACATAAAGTGAATCCAAGAGATGTATTTTTTGAATTAGGAAAAAGAAATGCAGTTGCAGGTCAGGAAGATTTGATATTAGATGTAGTTAAAAATTTAAAAAAAAGCAAACAAAATTTTATTTATTAAAATAATTTTAATGAAAAAAAAAAAAATTGATTATAATAAGATATTTAATAATATTGAAAAAATTAGGTCAAGAAATAATAAGAATTGGATTGATATTTTAAGACTTGCATTTAAGCACTCACCAAACGAGGCAAAAAAGATTTTTAAGCAAATAGTCGATAAAGATAAAAAATTGATAAAATTAGCAAAAGATCTTCATAAATAATCAAGATTTTTGATGAAAAAAGATAATTTTGAAAAAATATTTAATAAAATCTCAAAATATTATGATGAAAGAATAATAAAATACGATGATAGCCCGAAGAGTGTAGGTCAAAAGAATATTCAAACTTTAGAAAAAAGATTGTCGATTTTATTACAAGTTGGAGATTTGAAAAAATCTAAAATTTTAGATTTTGGTTGTGGCACAGGCTATCTCTACGAATACTTAAAAAAAAAAATTAATTATCAAGGAGTATATGTTGGATACGATATTTCAAAAGAAATGATTAAATTAGCAAAAAAAAAATATAAAAAAGCAAGATTCGAAAATAAAGATATTTTCCAAAATAGAATTAAGGAAAAATTTGATTACGTTTTAATTAATGGAACATTCAATTATAAATTTAAAAATAATTTTGATTGGATAAAAAAAACATTATCAACACTTTTTAAAAAAACAAATAAAGCCATTGCCTTTAATAATTTATCATCATATGTAGATTATAAAGATGAAATTTTGTACTATGAAAATCCTGAGAAAATATTCAGGTTTTGTAAATCTGAACTTTCTCCATTTGTCACTATAAGACATGATTATCAAGTGAAAACAAAAAAAATGCCTTATGAATTTACAACTTATATTTATAAAACTAAAATACCCATTAGAAAATTAATTAAATAAATTATGCTAAAACCCCCCTTTATTGTTGCTGAAATATCGGGTAACCATAAGCAATCATTAAAAAGAGCTTATAAACTAGTCGATGCTGCCGCTAGAGCAGGTGCAGATGCAATTAAACTTCAGACTTTTAAGCCTGAAGAAATGACACTTAATATTAACAGTGGAGAATTTGTATTAAAAAACAAAAGCATAAATGGTTCATGGAGAAACAAAACTTTATATGAAGTTTTTAAAATTGCCCAAACTCCCTGGAAATGGCATGAAAAAATTTTTAAAAGAGCAAAAAAGAAGGGTCTGAAATATTTTAGTAGTCCCTTTGATGAAGAAGCAGTAGAATTTTTAGAAAAATTAAAAGTTCCAATTTATAAAATTGCATCAGCTGAAAATATACATTTTCCTTTGATTAAAAAAGTTGTTAAAACAAAAAAACCTATAATTATTTCTACTGGCATGATGAATATAAAAGAACTTGATGAAGTTGTTTCATATGTCAAAAAGCTTGGATGTAAAAATATCACGCTACTAAAATGTACTACAGAATATCCCTCACCTGCTCAGGATAGCAATGTTCTTTTGATACCTTTTTTAAAAAGAAGATATAAATGTAATATTGGATTATCAGATCATACATTAGGAATTGGTGCATCAATAGCTGCAATATCGCACGGCGCAACAATTATAGAAAAACATTTGACTTTAAAAAGAAATGATGGTGCCATTGATAGCTTTTTTTCTCTTGAGCCTGATGAATTTAAATTACTAGTGAATGAAAGCAAAATAGCTTTTAAAAGCTTAGGTAAAGTTAAACTTGATATTTCAAAATCTGAAAAAAAGTATCAAAAATATAGAAGGTCAATTTATGTCGTTAAAGATATAAAAAAAGGGGAAAGTTTTACAAAATTTAATATAAAGATTATAAGACCTGGCCTTGGTATGCATCCTAAGTTTTATGATCAACTTATAGGAAAAAAATCTAAAAGAGATATTAAAAAAGGAACTGCAATGAAAAACTTCTTTGTTAAATTCAAATGAAAAAAAATTCTATTGCAATCATTGGAGGAGGATTGACAGGTTGTGCCTCAGCTTTATATTTAAAGAATAAAGGATATGACGTTTCAATTTATGAAAAAGATAATGACTTGGGAGGTATTACAAAAGATTTGAAATTTCATAATCAAATTTATCTTAATGGTCCAAATTATTTAAATCCTGAGTCTCTTTTGATTCAATTAATTAAAGAAAAAAATTTTTTTAATAATAATATTTTAACTAAAAATATTTCATATGGTTCTTACACCGATATTTTTGGAAAAAAAACATTTGATAGTGACTTCGCGCATCCAGTTTCTTTTGAAAAATTCAAAAAAAAAATTTCATCAAAAATTAAAGTAAATAATTTGCTAGAAAGAATTAGATATTACCCAAAAAAAACAAGTAAAGATTTAATCAATTGGTGTTCTAAATTTGAAAATGAATTAATAAAATTACATCCAGAATGTAGTAATGCTTTAGGTATTGGAAGAGTCTATTTTAAAAATAGTGAAAAAGAATTATTAATTGCAAAAAAAAAATCAAATTTTTATGATAGTTTGTTAGGTATCCCTAATTTAAACAAACTAAACACAAAATTCTGTATACCGAAAAATGGTTACAATTTATTTTTCCAAAATCTAAAAAAATTTTTAAAAGAAAAAAATATAAAGATAATTTTATCTAACAAGATATCAATTAAAAAAGAAAAAGATAAAATATTTTTTAACACTTCAAAAAAAAGTATTGTTGCAGATTATTTTATTTGGGCTTGTAATCCTGTTCCTTTGCTTTATTCATTGAATATTGGAAAATTAGATAACCCAATTATTAAGACAAAAATTTTATCTTGTGATTTGAGTGAAAATTCAAAAAAAATTCATAATAGATATATCCAAGTTTTTTCAAAAAAAAGTAATATTTTTAGAATTTACATTTATAATTTAAAGAAAAAAAATAAATTAACCATTGAATTAATGATAAATAAAAAAAATAATGATGAAAAAAAAGAATTAGAATATTCATTAAATATTCTCTCAAAATTTGGTTATAAATTTGATATCAAAGATCCAATATATGAAACTAAGCAAATTAGACACATCTTATTCACCACTGATGATTACGAAAAATTTATGAAATTTGAAAAAATTTCTAAAAATTTTAACATTATAAGCGGTGGTTGGTACTTGACAGGGTCACAAGCTAAAATGAATCATATTAAGAAAACGATTAAAAAATTAAATTTATAAATGGAATTGATAAAAATTATTTAAAAAAATTAATTAATTCCATGTTTAATTTAATTCACTTGTTAAAATTGTGTTTGAAATTTTTTGTGTAATTCTTTTAAATTTTTTTTTTTCTAAATCTAAATTTTTAAAAATCTTTATAACATTTTCATATAAAACTTTTCTATCGATTTCTAATTCCTTTGAAATTATTTCTTGCCAAAATTTTTTACCGTACAGACCAGACTCATTACAAAATAATTGAAAGCATACATCATATAAGTCTTTCTTTTTACAAAAATTAAGATTATTCCATTTTTTATTAAGTTTGGTTTTATATTCCTCAATATTTTCCCACTGATTAGTCAATTTAAAATTTTTGTTCCAAAAGGTTTTTGTGGAAGCGATACACTTAAAACCCAAATGCAAACCTTCTAAAATAGCTGATCCATGATGAGATATTAAAATAGTTTTTTTATCAATTCTTTTTAGTAGATCACCGTTTTTAATTGCATGTTTAAAGATAATAACTTGCTTATTATCTTTATATTTATTGTATAATTTATCAAATAATTTTTGATCGAATATATTGTTTTTATTTGGAAATTTATTATGAAAAAATATTGGATGAGCCTTAATTAAAATTTTATTTCTTTTATTTTTCAAAAGATAATTAATTGTAAATTCCAACCACTCAAAAACATTCCTAAACCCATCATATCCATGCACTAATTGAGCATCAGTGAATGCATGAGCATATATAATGTGGGTTACTTTTTTTATGGAATAATGATTAAATTTCTTAAAATCTACACTTTTCATCCAGGGTATTAATTCTGTTTTTGAAATAATTTTATCAATTGATTTTTCTGCTTTAGTTATTTTTTTTCTATTTAGAGAATTTGATTTTTTTAATTCTATTAATTCTTCATATTTGATTTTTTTATTTTTTTTTGTAACAGCACAAAATAAACCTCTTGGATAACCAATGCTATATATAGGTATTTTATTTTGTGTAAAAAATTCAATCATTAATCCATTTGTATACATTCCATGATCAACAAAGGCAGCTTTGATATTTTTTTTTTTGATACTCATCAGACTTTCAATTGTTAGAGCACATAAATAGAAATTTTTTAAACATTCAAAAAAATATACAAGTGGGTTAAGGTATGAATAATAATTGAAAAAAACTCTTGAAATTGCGTATCTACTTACATCAAAATTTTCATATTTTATTAGCATAATTCTTTTTGTTGAAAAAAAACTTAAATTGATAATGTTTCCAACAATAAAAAAAAAACATTTTAAATTAAATAATTTTTTTCTTTTAAATTTCTCGAATAATAGTTTAATTTTGAGTTTTCTCTCAATATGAAATTTTGAGGATGCAATCAAGAACTTATATGGTCCACTAAGCTCTCTTGAAATAAAAAATGTATAACTCATTTTTTAATTGTTTTTCAATTTCTAAAAAAGGCTAAAAAAAGATTTTTTTTCATTAAGATATATATATATATTTTTTTAATAATATATATTACAAATTATTTAATCAAAATATAAAATTTATATAATGAAAATTGCAATTATACCTGCAAGAGAAGGCAGTAAAAGAATAAAAGAAAAAAATATAAGAACTTTTTTAGGAAAGCCAATAATAAGTTACGTAATTAAAAAAATATTAAGTACAAAACTTTTTGATTATGTAGTTGTTTCAACAGATTCTTTGAAAATAAAAAAAATTGCTAAGAAATATGGAGCGGAAGTTTTCTTTTTAAGACCAAAAAAAATTTCTACTGATAAAGCAAAAACTCAAGATGTAATTAAACACGCATTATATTGGTTTAAAAAGAAGAATATTGATTTTGATTATGTTTGTTGTGTTTACCCCACTTCAGTTTTAATTAAACCTTTTGATCTAATAAAATCATATAATCTTATTAAAAATACTAAATGGTCTTTTGTTATGTCAGCTCAGAAATATTCAACCCAAATTGAAAGAGCTTTTAGATTGAATAATAAAAAAATTTCGATTTCTAATAAGAAAAAATATTTTAAAAATTCTCAAATTTTTAAAGATTTTTATCATGATGCAGGGCAGTTTTATTGGGGCACTCCAAGAGCATGGAATTCCAAAAATTTATTAAATAATAAAAGCACAATTTACGAATTAGAGAAGCATCAAGCTGTGGATATAAACACTTTAGATGATTGGAAATTTGCTGAGAAATTATTTAAATTAAAGATTTAGATAACTAAAATTATGAACAAAAAAATTTCATTTTCTATACTTGGATTGGGGAGAGTTATTGAAAAGCGAGTATTTAAGATGTTTAAAAACGAAATAAAGAATGGCTATGTTAAAACTATTTTTGATATTGATAAAAAAAAAAATAAAAAATATGAAAAATTATTTAAATGTAAAGCAGAGGAAACTTTAGAAAAATTTTTAAACATTAAAAGTGATTTTATTTATATAGCAACCGAGTCTGGTAACCATTTTAATCATATACTTAAATGTTTTAAATATAATCGAAATGTAATTGTTGAGAAACCACCCGTATTGAAAGTAAAAGAATTAATATTTTTAAACAAAATTGCAAAAAAAAAGAGATTAAAATTTTATACAGTTTTTCAAAATAGGATGAATAAATCAGTTCAATATGTAAAAAGAATTATCAAAAATGAAAAAATAATTTTTGTTGATTTGTCTTTAATATGGTCCAGACCTCAAGAATACTATAAAGACTGGCATGGAAAATGGAAGTTAGATGGAGGTGTTTTAGCACAACAAGGAATTCATTACGTTGATTTATTAATCTTTTTATTAGGAGAACCTAATAAATGCATAAGTTCAATCGTCAATAGAGTAAATAAGTTGCAGGCTGAAGATACTCACTCTTCTCTTATTATTTTCAAGAAAAATAATCTTAGTTGCACAGTCAATATGTCTACAGCTTTTAGACCAAAAGACTTTGAGGCATCAATAAATATTTATTGCAAAAAAAAGATTGTTTCATTAGGTGGACTTTGTTGTAATAAAGTTTCGATTAATGAATTACATCAAAATAAAAATAATTTTATTAAATTAAAAAAATTTTCTGAGGAAGTACCAAGTGGATATGGTATTTCACATAGGAGAGTATTCCAAAAAATAATCGATTATGAATTAAAGAAAAAGAATCTCCCTCTTAATGCATACGATTCTTTAAGTACGATTAAGTTAATTAACATGATGTACAAAAGTTTTGAAAAAAAAAAGTGGATTTTATTTAAAGAAAAAAATTTAATCTCAAAACTAGGTAAATGACTTCAAGAAAAAACAATTTGGGTCAATTTATATCTAATAAGATTTTAAAAAAAAATGAAAAATATAGTTTAATAATCGGTGAAACACCCTCAGCTGGTGCAAGATCACCTAAACTTTGGAATAAAGTTTACAAAAAATTTAAAAAGGAAACAAAGATGTTTCCTGCAGATGTCCAAAAAAAAAATCTTTATTCTTTAATACGTTTTTTGAAGAGGGATAATTCATTCTTAGGATCTGCGATAACTACACCATATAAGGAAATTATTTTAAAATATTTGAATTTTTGCTCAGTGGAATCACGCATTATTGGATCTGTGAATACCTTAAAAAAAAGAGGTAATAAGCTTGAGGGATATAATACCGATTTTTATGGTGTAATTAATTCTTTAAAGTATTTTAAAAATAAAAAAAAAATTTTAATATTAGGTTGTGGAGGTGCCGGCAAAGCAGCAATATTAGCAACTATTAAAAAATTTAGAAATTCATTTTTTTATTTTTTTAATAGAGATAAAAAAAAATTGAATCTTTTTTTAAAAAAATTGAAAATTAAAAATTATAAGATAATTGATTATAAAATATTATCACAACTAGAAAATATTGATTTAACAATTAATACAACAAGTATCGGATTTGACTCATGGATTTTAAGAAATAAAAAATTTTATAATCTAATTTTCTTTACGCCGTTTACAAACTTGAAAAAAGTAAAAGGAATTAAAAGTAAGAATAGAAAACAATTTATAAAAAAAAACAACATATTGATTCAACGCGATAAATTAAATTATTTTAAGTTTTTAAAACAAAATTCAAATTGTGAATTTTTTGATATAATATATAACCCTCACATGAGTAAATTTTTAAAATTAGCTAAACTCAAAGGACATAATACTCTTAACGGATTAAAAATGAATTTTGATCAAGCAGTTAAAGCTTTTTGTATTGTAAATAATAACAAATTTGAAAAAATTAATATTTTAATGAGATAAAATGGATAATAAATTTCCAGGAAAAGATATCAGCTTAGAAGATCTTAAATCAAAATTTCCATTATCTGCAAAAAAAAATAAAAACCATAAATCTAAATTTAAGATTGCCGGTGTTGAATTTGGTGGAAGTAAAATTCCAATTTTTGCTGGTCCAAATATGGTAGAAAGTAAAAGTTTAATTTTAGATGTTGCAAAAAATGTTAAAAAAATAGGTGCAGATTTTTTGAGAGGTGGTGCTTTCAAGCCTTTAACATTTCCTTATAGGAGTAAAAAATATAATGAAACTAGAGAAGAAGGAATTGAATGGTTGGGTATTGCAAAAAAAAAATACAATATCCCAGTTATAACAGAGGTAATGGAAGAAAAATTTTTGCCTATGATATGTGAAGTGGCTGACATTCTCCAAATTGGATCAAGAAATATGCAAAATTATCCGTTAATAACAGCATGTGCAAAAACTCAAAAACCTTTAATGATAAAAAGACATTATGGTTCATCTTTAAGAGATTGGCTTGGTTCAGCAGAATATGCTTTAGTTGAGGGAAATAAAAAAGTTATATTGTGTGAACGAGGTGTTTCTGTTCCACATACTCATAGATCAACTTCAAGATTCTTAATTGATCTACAAGTTGTACCAGCTGCACAAGAAGTAACACACTTACCAATAGTTGTTGATCCTTCACATGCAACATTCTGGAGACAGTGGGTTAATTCAATGTCGTTAGCAAGTGTTGCATCAGGTGCAGATGGAATTATGCTTGAAGTTCATCCAGACCCAGAAAACTCAGCTGTAGACCCTTTACAACCAATAGATTATAACGAGTTTAAGTATCTGATGAAAAAAATGCACTCTGTTGCAAAAGCATCCCATAATAGAAAAATATTATAAATGAAAAAAAAAATTTTATTTATTGACAAAAATATAGGAAGAGTTGGTGATTATGTGGATCAACATATTGATAAAACTAAAAATTTAAAAAATGATATACCTCCTTTTTCATCAGTTGAGATTAGTATTAATGGGGCCTGCAATAGAAGGTGTGCTTTTTGTCCAAGAGTAAACGAGTCAGAATACCCAAATATTTTAAATAGTTTGGATATGGATGCATTTAAAAAATTAATTAAAGATTTAGTATCAATAAATTATGACGGCAGATTAGCATTTTCTGCTTTTTGTGAGCCACTATTAACAAAAAATTTACATGAGTATGTTTCTATAATTAAAACAAACCTGCCAAAATCAACAGTAGAAATAGTTTCAAATGGAGATGTTTTAGAAAAAAAAACTGGCCCTAAGATGTTAACCAATCTTTTCGAAGCAGGTCTTGATAGAATAAGAGTAAGTTTATATGATGGACCACATCAAATACAGATAATGAAAGACATAAGGAACCATAATAAATTAACAGAGGATCAGTTTATGATTAGAAAAAGATATTTAGGATCTGATGAAAGTCATGGAATGACTATTTCAAATAGAGCTGGATCAGTGAATTACAAGACAGAAAACTTTGAATTGAAAGCTCTTACTGAACCACTAAAGCAGCCGTGCCATTATCCATTTTATAAAATATTAATTGATCACGATGGAGCTGTACTTATGTGTTCAAATGACTGGAAGAAAGAAAAAATATATGGAAATATCCTTGAGGAGTCAGTGTTAACAATTTGGTCTAATACAAAATTTAATGAAACAAGAAAAAAATTATCTTGTGGTGATAGAACCCACAAACCTTGCAACGCTTGTGATGTAAACGGCACTTTAAATGGAAAAAAATCCTTCGATAGATGGCAAAAATATTTTTCAAAGAATATGAATTAAAAATAATGAATAGATCTGAAATGTATTTATTACAGCCTATATTTGCATTAAAATACGTTGTAAATACCTTAGATAAAAATATAGATCCTGAAAAAACAATGAGAGAAATAGTAAAAAAAAAATGAACACAATAGCAATTATTATGGCAAGAGGTGGATCAAAAGGATTGCCAAGAAAAAATGTAAAATTATTAGCAGGAAAACCTCTGATTGCTTATACTATTGAGCACGCTATTGCATCGGGTGTTTGTGATGAGGTTATTGTCACTACTGAAGATGATGAGATTGCAGAAATATCAAAAAAATATGGAGCTAAAGTTCCCTTTCAAAGACCCGCAGAATTAGCTGATGACGTTACCCCTCCAGAACCTGTAATTAAACATGCGCTGTTAGAGTTTGAAAAAATATCAAAAAAAACTTTTGATATAGTCGTTTACTTGCAAGCTACTGATTTGTTTAGGTCACCTCAAATGATCACTGACTGTGTAAATAGATTAAAAAATGATCCAGATATAGATACTGTTTTTAGTGCATATAAAACGCATAAGCATTTTTGGACAGAAAAAGATGATGGTAACTATGAAAGACTTACAGAATTAACTTATGAAGCTAGACAATCAAGAGGTAAAAAAACAACTTATAGAGAAGATCAAGGGATAGCATCTGCTTTCAGAGCTACCCTATTAAAAGAACAAAACAGAAGAGTTGGAGATAAAGTTGCAATTATTTCTAATGAGGATTTTAGGACATCTATAGATATTCACAATGAATTTGATTTTTGGTTAGCAGAAACAGTATTTACTAAATGGTCAGAAAATGAAAAAAATTCTTATAAAGTTTTAGATGATGATTTAAATTTTTTAGGAAAAGATCTGCAAAGTTGGTCACAAAGTATAAGGAATGGTTATATTAGATCATATGTAATATTTGCACTTCATGAAACAGGTGTTTTTGATTTATTAAGAAAAAATAAAAACTTATCAATAAATGAGATTGCAAAAAAATGTAATTTAAACCCAACACTTTTAAATGGTGTAATGAATTTTATATATCATGCAGATCAAATAATTGTTAAAGAAAATGATAAATTCTCTTTAACCGAAAAAGGACAGCAATGGTTGTTTACAGACCCAGTGCTTGCGATGTCTTTTGGCGCTGTAGGTGCTTACTCATGTATACTTACGGAGTTAGTTCCATCATTAAAAAATGAGAAAAAATATGGACAGGATTTTATAAGAAAAGGTGAATTTATTGCAAAAGGTAGTTACCATACTGGAAGAGCAAATTACTCTTGGGTTTTAGATAAAATGAAAGAATATGGAATTAAAAAAATTGCTGACTTAGGTTGCGGTTCTGCAGATGTGATAATAAATTTTTGTAAAATTGACCCTAATTTAAGTGGTGTAGGAATTGACATTTCAACAAAAGCGTTAGAAGAAGCTGATAGTAGAGTTAAAAAAAATAATCTATCAGATAGGATAAAGCTTTCTCAAGGAGATCTTTATAAACCTGAAACTTTTTCTGAATCTGTTAAGGATGTTGATGCATTCAATGCTATAATGGTTATGCATGAGTTTTTAAGAGATGGAGAGGTTTCAGTTATTAACATGTTTAAATCAATGAAAAAACAATTCAAAGGAAAGTATTTTTTTTTAGGTGAATTTGATTGTCTAGAAGATGAGGAATATCAAAAAACAAAATATCCTGATAGAATTCATTATCTTTTCTATCAACACATGATACATCCACTCACAAACCAAGGATTAACAACAAAAGAGGGTTGGCTAAATATTTTTAAGAAAGCCGGAATAGAAGTTGTAGAAATGAACGATAAACTAAATTTTAGATTAGTACAGTTTATCTTAAAATTTTAATTAAATGCATTCAAAAAAAAAACTAAAATTTGCAATTATTGGATGTGGTAAAGTAGCAATTCATCATGCAATTGCAATTAAAAAACTAGGCCATGAAATAGTTTATGGATCTACAAAAAATGAAAATTCAATAAATTGGAAATCTTTTAAAAAAATTTTTCCTTTAACAACGTTTTTAAAAACAGAAAAAATTCTTGAAAATAAAGATATAGACAGAATAGTTTCATGCTTACCAATTGATGAACAAGTCAAGTATTGTAAAAAACTATTATCTTCAAAAAAACCAATTTTAATTGAAAAACCATTACACATTAATTACACAGCTTTGAAAAAAATTCTAACCACGAAAAACCTTTTTTTAAAAAATAAAGCGATTGGTTATAATAGAAGACATTATGAAGTAGTAAATATTTTAAAGAATAAAATAAAAAAAAACTTAATAAAATCAGTAGATATTAATATTTCAGAAAGTTATGATATTTTAAAAAAAAAATCTAAAAAAAAAGTAAATAAAATTTATTTATATCAAGGCTCTTCAAGCCATATATTTGACTTGTCTTTTTTTTTATTTGGTGAATTAAAAATTTTGAACAAATGGTCTTACAATGATAAAAAATTAAAATCAACTTCTTTATTATTATACACTAATAAAAACTTTCCTATTTTTGTAAAGATTAATCCTAATGATCCAGAAAATGCATCAATTAAAGTAAGGTTTATTGATAATACTCTCTGGGCACTGTTCCCAATTGAACAATTGAAAATTTACAATGGAAACAAAATTATAAAATCTAGAAATAATTTTTTTCGTAAAGAGTACAAATCTAATTTGATTAAAAGTTATAAAGAGAGCAAAAATTTAAAGCCTGGCTTCTTAAAACAAATGAAGAATTTTTCAAATCTTAATTTTAAAGAATTAGTAAGACCTCAACAAAACCTGAAATTGATAAAATTTTTTGAAGGAATAATATAAACTGCATGAAAAAATTATTTTTATCTTTGAGACAAGCAAATGTTTTAGCAAAAAAAAAAGTATCAAAAAAAAAGTGGAATTGGATGTCTTGTGGAAGTGAAAGAGAAGAAACATTGAATGAAAATTTAAATTCTTTTAAAAAATATAAGATTAATCAAGAAATTTTAAATGATGTATCAAAGTTAAAAATGGATAAAAAATTTCTTGGAGTAAATTTAAGATTTCCAATGATTATCTCGCCAATGGGTTATATGTCTCAATACAATAAAAAAGGTGAGGCCGCTTTAGCTTTAGGAGCCTATAATAGAAACACATTTATGTGCTTAAGTGCTGTTTCAGCAATTAAAATTGATGAAATTATGAAATTAAATAAAAATTTAAATATAATCTATCAATTTTATTCATTAAAGCCAAAAAAATGGACGATAGATGAAATCAAAAAAATTACAAAGCTGGGTGTTAAGGCGATTTGTATAACTGCTGATGCAACTGTAAGAAGTATAAAATATGATATTATGGAGGACAAATACGATGCTAGAAAAAAGGGCCGAATTGGTTTACCTAAAGCTCCCTTACAGCACATGTCAAAATTAAATTGGGAAGATATACGTTGGCTTCGAAAACAAACAAAACTTCCAATTATTATCAAAGGGGTAATGAGTTTATCTGATGCTCAAAAAAGTTTTAAAAATGGGGCAGATATGATATGGATTTCAAATCATGGAGGTAGGGTTTTAGAATCTGGCGTTTCGTCTTTAGAAGCACTTTGCAAAATAAGAAAAAAAATTAAAAATAAACAGATAATATTTGATAGTGGGATAAGAACTGGTACTGATGTATTTAAGGCATTATGCTTAGGTGCTGATATTGTTTCTATAGGTAGACCCGCAATATGGGGGCTAATCTTGGATGGAGCAAATGGGGTATCAAGGATATTAGATTTTTTTTATGATGAATTTAAATCAGCTTTAGCACTTAGCGGATGTACCAACATAAATAAATTGTCAAAAAAAAAATTAACAAATATGTGAATTATTTAAGTAAATAAGCAGTATTAAGGCATTGATATCAGGAGTAAATAAATTTTGACTTTGCAAAATTAATATCTAAAAAATATAACTTAAAATGAAAAGACTTTTAGAAAGAGTTTCTATAATAATTAGAACCAAAAATGAAGAACGTTGGATTGAACAATGTTTAAAAAAAATATTTGATCAAAACTACGATAATTTCGAAGTAATTCTTGTAGATAATAATTCAAAAGACAAAACATTAGAAAGAGCAAAAAAATTTCCAATTAAAGTTGTTAAGATAAATAAATTTCTTCCAGGGAAAGCTATTAATCTAGGAATTAGAAAATCTACAGGTAAAATAATTGTTTGCCTTTCTGCTCACTGCATTCCAATTAATAATAATTGGTTAAACAAAATTGTACATGCTCTTAAAGACCCAAAAGTAGCAGGAGTCTATGGAAGACAAAAACCATTAAGCTATTCCAGTGATTTTGATAAAAGAGATCTTCTTAACTTATTTGGTCCTGAAAAAAGAATACAAAAGAAAGACACTTTTTTTCATAATGCAAATAGTGCTTTTAAAAAAAAACTATGGGACAAAATTCCTTTTGATGAAAAAACAAAACATATAGAAGATAGAATTTGGGGAAATGAAGTAATAAATAAAGGCTATAAAATTATTTATGAACCAGACGCACCCGTTTATCACTGGCATGGTATAAACCAGGATATGGATCCAATTAGATGCAAAAGAATTGTAAATATATTAGAAGCTCTTAATCAAGATTTTAAATCGAATGTTTTAGAAAATGATATTAATCCAAATTGTGTAGCAATTATACCCCTAAAAGGTGAAACACTGCAAATTGACAATAAACTTTCTCTTTTAGATGTTACCGTGAGTCAATTAAAAAAATCTAAAATGATAAAGAATATTTATTTAGCAACAGATAATAAAAAGAATAAAAAAATTGGTCTTGATGCTAATATAAAAGTACCTTTTCTAAGGCCAAAAAACTTATCTGACACATTTATAGATATTAAATCAGTGCTAACTTTTTTTTTAGACCGAATAGAAAAAAAAAAACCTGTTGATATAGTGGTGGTAGCCACAGAGAATTTTCCACTAAGAAATTCTAATATATTTGATAAGATGATTAATCGGTTAATAAAAAATAACTTAGACACCATAATTGCTTGTAAAGAAGAAAAAGGATCAATTTTTCTTAAAAAAGATAATATAATGAATAAAATTAATGATGGTGAAATACCTCTTAATTTAAGAACTCAGGATGCGTTTACTTCAAGAATTGGCATAGCATTTGTAACTAGGGCCTCAACTTTGAGTAATAAGGATGGAAATTTATTTTCTAATAGATTGGGCTACCATTATATTGAAAACAATTTAGAGATAATGGAAGTAAACAAAAAAAATTTTACTAAAAATATAAAAAATTTGATTAAATTAAATTATAAAAGTATTAATTAATGCATTTATTTTTAGTCCATCAATTTCCAGATTTTGATAATTTTGTTCCAGTAGTAATTGATTTAAAAAAAAAAACAAATTTGAACTTTTCAATTATGAATGTTTTCCCTGTTCATGACTTAAAATATTACAGATTAAATCAGCTTTTGGATAGTCACGATATAGAATTGATTGATATCTCAGAAGTTAATGTAAAATCAAAATTTATTAATTTTTTTTTAAAATTCACAAAGATTATACCAAAAATGATTTTAGAAAGGCTAAATAGATTATGGTATTTTTTATACCATAAATTTAACTTTTTTGAACAGGATAATTTAATTTATTTTATAAAAAAAAAAAAAATTAAATCAATAAATATCGATAAAAGTTTACCGGGAACTTATAAGCAGATAATCTCTTCAGCTTGTAAAAAAACTAATATTAAAATTAATTGCTATAATTTAGGAATTGAAATGAGAAGAAATATAAAGATAAACCCTAATGATTTTGACCTATATGACAATGCAATTGTTCAAGATCAGAATTTAATTATAGAAAAATCTGATACTAAAAGCAAAAAAATCATTAGAGTTGCAAGTTCAAGATATTCATTAAGATGGATTAAAGAGGTAGAAAATGTTTATAAATATAAACTAAAAGATTATTCACAAAAATTAGAAAATAGAAATTTAAAGATACTATTGGTTACACGTCCTTTTTTTACTCAAAAATCTTGGGAAAAAATTTATAAAAAATTAAAGGAAATTAAAAATATAGATTTAAGAATTAAGTTAAAACCCCGTGGCCAATTTAAACCATTACATATACAAGACAATATTATAAACGAATATAATACATCTGAATTAATTAATTGGGCCGATGTAGTCGTTTCGCATTCATCTAGCATATTAGTTGAAGCAGTAATAAAATTCAAAAGAGTTTTATTTTTGAATTTTTTATTTGATCTTGAAAAAAAAAAAAAGATTAATTATATTTTTGAAGATACAGAGGTTGTTGAGTATATGAATTCATTTGAACAACTAATTAATAGGTTAAAAATTTTAAGATCAAATAATGATTTTGAGTTTTTAGAAAAATATCAAAGATCTAGAACAGATTTTTTGCAGAGCAACATTGATAAAGATTATTTCACGGAGTCTAAAGATTTAAATAAAGAATTACTTCAAATTTATCTCAATTAAATTATTTTTTCCCAAATTTTTGAATCTCTTTAGCTAGAAGTTTCTCTATGGACAATGAGTCATTTTTAAAAAAATAGAGTCTATTTAAAAACACATCATATTTTTTTAAATTATTTTTTAAATTTAAAACTAATCTTTTCTTATCAATAAGGTGTTGTTTCTCAATATCATGACAAACAAATTTTATTTTATTAGTGTAAAATTCAGCTCTTTTATTTGCATATGTACCCATGATGGTTGATTTTAAGTGAATTATTTTTTTTTTTAATAAGATTCCAGAAAAAATTGAACTTGTATCATGAAAAAGTAAAATAAAAGAGTTCATAATATATTTGTCAGTTTGATATTTATACATTTTAAAATTACCCAAATTTTTTTTGTATAGTTTTAAATTTGAAGAAGGGTGTAAACAAATTACAATTTTTTTTTTGAACAACTTTTGTAAATTAACTAAATAAGTCTTTAGATAGTAAAAATAATCTTGTAAATCTTTCCTAACCAGTCTTTGACCTCTTTTAATGTATTCAGGATGTAGGATATTAGAGTCAATAAATACCAAATAACTATTTTTATTTTTTTTGAACTTTTTTAGAAGAGGAAACTTAATATTTGTTTTTAAAATATTTTTATATCTTTTTCGAAATAAACTTTTTTTATTATAATATTGGCTGTATTTTAAAAAAACCTTTTTTTGAGCTACATAAAGTATATTAATTTGATTTAAAATTTTTAGAATTATTAAAATTCTATAGATAATTAATGAAAATCTTTTTTTAAAAATAAAGTAAATTTTTTGTTTTATATTTGC
>CACGZG010000010.1 GCA_902577525.1 uncultured Pelagibacteraceae bacterium
ACCTAGAAGACAATCTTTGGGTTTGTCCTGAACCTGAATGTAATAAGCACCATAGAATAAGCCCAAAACAAAGATTTGATATCTTGTTTGGAAAAAATAACTATGAAATTTTTAAAACACCAATTCCAAAAGATGATCCTTTAAATTGGACTGATTCAAAACCTTATAAAGATAGATTAAAAAGTGCGAGAAAAAAAACTGGTCTTGAATGCGGAATGATGGTTGTAAGTGGATTAATAAATAAAATAAAAATTACTGCAGTGGCATCAGATTTTGACTTTTTAGGAGCATCAATGGCTGCTGCTGAAGGAGAAGCTTTCTTGTATGGAATCCAACATGCAATAGAAAACCAAACACCTTTTTTATGTGTAAGTGCTGGAGGTGGGATGAGAATGATGGAAAGTTTAATTTCACTGTCACAAATGACAAGAACAACTTTAGCAATCAATGAGCTTAAGAAAAAAAAACTTCCTTACATTGTATGTATTACTGATCCTACCGCAGGTGGAATTACAGCCTCGTATGCCATGTTAGGAGATATTCATATAGCCGAGCCTGGAGCACTAATTGCTTTTGCAGGTGCTCGGGTAATACAAGGCACTGTGAAAGAAGAGCTACCTCAAGGTTTTCAAAAAAGCGAGTATGTTGAAAAAACAGGATTTGTTGATTTAATTGTTGAAAGGAAAGATCTATCAGAAAAAATAGGAACTTTATTATCAATATTGTTAAAAAGAAATTCTGTTATAAATTCTGTAGAAAATGAAACTTCAGAAGATAATCAATCGCTTACAAAAGCTGCATCCTAAAGAAATAGACCTTAGTTTAGATCGTATAAAAAACCTTTGTAAGAAATTAGGTAATCCACAAGATCAAATAAATTGTATCCAAGTCTGTGGAACTAACGGGAAAGGAAGTACAATTTCTTTTTTAAGATCAATACTTAAGGAAGCTAATATCAAATGTAATATATATACTTCACCTCATGTCATACGTATTAATGAAAGATTTATCTATAATGATGAGATGATAAGTGATGATAATCTATCAATTTTATTAAGTGAGATAGAGGAGATTAATAATAATCAACCTTTAACATATTTTGAAGCTCTAACAGCTGCATTCTTCCAAGGATGTAAAAAATACAAAAATAATCTTGTGATTGCAGAATTTGGACTATTTGGAAGGGGAGATGCTGTAAATATTCTAAAAAAAAACCTTTGTAATATAGTGACATCTTGTAGTGAAGACCACTTAGACTGGTTACCAAAAAATGACAGGAATATTGAAAGAATTATCTTTGAGAAAACATCATCCTTACTCGACTCAAATATAGTTGTTGCAAAACAAACATCTAATGAAATTACAGAATGTATTAAAAAAAATATTTCTAATAATAGTGCAAATAAATATTTCTTTAATGAAAATTATAACTTTGTTTTAAAAGAAAAAAATTTTTTTTATTACAAGGATAATTATGGTGGTTTAAAAATTCCGAAACCAAATTTAAACGGTCAATTTCAACTCGAAAATGCCTCTACAGCCATTGCAACATTAAGAAATTTAAAGAATTTAAAAATTAAAGATCAACACATAATAGAGGGTATACCAAAAGCATCTAATATTGCTAGATTGGAAGAGATAAAATCTGGTAAACTTAAAGAATTAGTTAAAAATAATAAACTTATTCTTGATTCGTCACACAATCCTGGCGGATCAAAAGCTCTAAATGAGTATCTTGAGACTTTAGATTGCAAAAAACATATTATTATAGGAATGATGGCCAATAAGGATCATGAAAAATATATTTCTTATTTTAAGGATATTGCTTCATTAACAACAATTGATATTCCCAATCAACCCAATGCAATAAGTGGAAAAGATTTAAAAGACAAATTCAAGACTATCCCTAATGTTCAGTACAAAAAAAATATCAAAGAAGCTATTCAATCTGTGAATCTTGCTGAAAATGATTTGTTAGTTATTACAGGCTCTATATATTTGAGTGGAGAATTTTTGAATTTAAATTAGATATTTTTTTCTAAAAATTCTTTCATATTACTTTCAGGAACCCCGCCAACTTTCCTATCAACCTCAACACCTTTTTTGTAAATTATTACTGTTGGCACACCTCTTATACCTGCGGCGCTCCCTGTGTTTATTCCACCATCCTCAATATCTGCATAATAAAAACCTGCTTTACCTTTATATTCCTCAGCAAGTTTATCCATAATTGGCTTTAAAGCTTTACAAGGACCACACCATGCAGCACTAAATTGAATTACTGATACTTCCTCATTCTTGATTTTATTATCAAAATCTTCATCTTTAAAATTTAAAAGCATTTAATCTATCTATTATTATTATTATTAATGTCAACTAGGCTATTTCATATTTTTTTTCAATTGACATTATAAATTGATTAATTTCATCCAATTTTTTTAATTCTTCCTCATCATCCCTGTTTGAAGCTTGGTCTCTTAGATAATCAATTTCAGAATATGCCATATTAATTGTCTGCCATTTTTCCTTATTTTTACTTAAAATCCTTCTAGCAATTTCGCTCTTAATATTTCTATATAAATCTGGAGGTAAAATTTGTGGAGCTTCTTGATAAATAATTTTTTGGCCAAACCAACTGCATCTTTTATCTGTAAATTTATCTAGCATTCTTAATTTATCTTCCCAAGATGAACTATGCCATGTTTTAAATAAAGCAGTATCTTTGTTGGGAATAAATTTTTCATATAAGGTTTCCTCTGGTAATAAATCTTCTTGAGTTTTGGTCTGTTCTTTTTCCTCTGCCGCTTCTCTATGAATAGTTTGGATATTTTTACAAAAATTTTCACTATTTCTTACTAAATGTGCCCTTCTTTTAATTGTCTCCAAATCTAAATCTGAGTATGGCTTTTGTTTTAAAGCAAACTGTTTGTCCATAACCACTGGAGCTTTGTTAGTTTTTAAAACTCTTAAAGCTTTTGGACTCATTTTTTTTAAAACATCCCTAAGTTGATTGATTGGTAAATTTAATAGCGGTTCTGGATCTCTTCGACAATCCCACAAATATCCCCATGAAGCATAGGCAGGATGAAAACATTGATTAGGATGTAATGTGCTAGCTAAATACATCATATTTCTTCCCTTCACATTTTCAAAAATTGAATATATGCCATCATTTTTTAAAAGAGTTTCCACACTTGTTTTTGTTGAGGTTTTTAAAAATATTTCCCAATTTTCTTTATGTTTATTTTTAATAATTCTAAGAACGTTCAGTGAATTCTCAGCATCGACATAAGCGGTGTGGCTAGCTGAAGTGTCAAAACCCTGCATTCTAGACAAAGATTCTAATGCAAGACTTGGGTTACCTGCTTCTGTCAATTCTGTTTTTAATGTCTCTGAATTTAAAGTTTGAGCAGCTCTAGCTATATGTAATCCATCATGTTCACTGTTTGGTGATGCATGGGTAGCGTAAGGGTATCTATTGCCCTTAAAAAAATTAAAATGAAACATTCTTCGATCAAAATTTAAATTTGACCAGCCCATAAACATTGCTGGAGTACATTTTGAGAAAAAATTTTCAACAGCACCTAAAAAATCATAATGAGAATAGTTACCTCTTGTTAATAAATCTATACTTGTTGAGTTAACAAGTAAGGCTTTTGCTGAAGGAACTTCCCCTTCGGGCATACGCCCTCGAATGTTGAATTTTCCAATTTCTTTTAAATTCTTATCAACAACAACTGCCCCAACCTCAATGATAGATCCCCAAATGGTACTGTTAGTTGTTTCGGTGTCATAAATTACAATTTTATCCATATTAAGCTAACCTTTTTTAATCATTTCATTAAATTTTTTTAATCTACCTAAAAATAAATTTTGATAAGTAATTAATTCAGGACCTTTAATTTTAAATTCCTGAAATAAATTATCTACTGTACAAACAAGAATAACGCATGCTGTGATATTAGACTTATATACGATATTATGAGCTAAAGAGTAAGCGGCTGTTTGTAATAACCATGAATCTATGTATTCAAATTTTTTAGGTTTATTAGATTGCTTGAAATCAATAATTGTTTCTCTCCCCTCGAAGACACCAACACAATCTGCAGTGCCCGCATATCTGTCAGGATAATACATTGTACACTCCACACCATAAATTTCCTCTAATCTGTTTGTTAAACCCTTATCAATAATTTCTTTTGCCATTTTTTTATATTGTTCATTATCTTCAAAGAAACTTAAATTTTCTCTTCCTAAAAGATAAGACTCTAAATAACTATGCATCTGAGAACCTCTACTGCTTGCAGCTTTTGTAATAGCTTCAGCTTCTTTATGACCAGTTCTCTCTCTCCAGTTAGCCAAAGCTGCTTTGTCTTCTTCAGACTTTGTTGCATCAAGTATCGAAGTTACACTAGGTAGCTTTGCTTCTCCTAATACGTATCTTCTTATTCCGTCCTCTGTTGCTCTTGAACTTTTAGGATAGTCATATTTTTTGTTCCAACGCATGTGATTTCTTATAGTCGGTATTATCTGAAAAAAGAAATTATTTTTTAAGCTGTTTATTTCTTTCAACAAAACTCTCAACGTTCTCTGTCAGCACAGCTTTTTCAACTTGCTCGGGATCTTTTATATTTTCTAAAGTTCTAGTAATTGATCTTGCATCTTTTCCAAAACTATCAACAACTGTCATGGCCTCTTCAAGTTTTTTTCTTAATTTGTAAATATTATCAAAATGACTAGAAAATCTAGTACTTATAGTTTTTAAATGATCATAAATCTCTGTTGCATGTTTTGAAATTTTAAGAGACTGAAAGCCCATGTGTAAAGACTGTAAATAAGCTGAAAGAGTATTTGGGCCACAAATTACTATTTTATATTTTTTCATTAATTCTTGAGTTAATAGCTCTTTAGTGCTTGGGTCTTGGTACTCAGTCAATTCTTTATAAAGACTTTCTGTAGGAGCGTACACTATTGCAAAATTTGATGTTTTAGGTGGAACAATATATTTTTCCATGACACTTTTTGCTTTAGCCTTAAATGCACTTGCTAATTTTGTTCTAGCATCAGCAACTGCCTTCTTGTCATCTGTCTCGTGCGCATCTGTAATTGTCTTAAATTTTTCTACAGGAAAATGAGAGTCTACTGGAACCAAAACATCTCCTTGAAGCTTGATTGCAAATTCTACGTTTTCACTAGTATCTTCTTTCATTTTGACATTTGTCATATATTGAGACGCAGGCAATAAATCTTTAATTAGAGCTTCCAAAGAATACTCAGCTAGAGTTCCATATTTTTTGACCCCTGCTAAAATTTTAGTAATTCCCTCTTGACTTTGATTTAAGAGCTTTACTTGTTCATTAAAATTACCAACCTTCTCATCGACTTTAGTAAGTGCCTCGGTCATATCCTTTGTAACCCCAGTTGATAAAGAGTTAAATGAGGTAGACATCGAACTTAGAGATGTATTGATTGTAGAGTTTAAGCTATCTTTTAATCTTATAATTTCTGCATTTAAATTCGCTATTTCATTAGTCTCATCAATTCTGTCCTCTTTCTTGGACCTTATATTTAAATACAAAATAGCCAAGATCGCTCCAAACATTAAAACCAAAATTATTAATAAAATTGTGTCCATGATTCGTAACTTGTATTATAAGGGATTTTTATGGAATTATATCTTATTTTAAAAATTATTTTTGGAATAGGGGTTCTAATAGCTACTTATGCAATAATAAGAAATTTAGATATAATCAAAATTATTCTCATATACTTTAAAGATAAATTACTTGGAAAGTAATTTAATAAAGTTTTTTAAGCCTTTTTTTTTACTATTTTTTTTTGAAATAAAAATACAAGCTTGAGATTTTAAGATTTCTCCATCTTTCAATATACGTAGGTTATTCGCTCTAAGAGTCTCACCTGTAGATGTTATGTCTGTAATTAATTCAGCTGAACCAGTAAAAGGGTACGCCTCAGTTGCTCCTAAACTATCAACTAATTTAAATTGAGTAACACCTTTAGAAAATAAAAAGTCCCTAGTTAAATTTGGATACTTAGTTGCAACTCTTAATCTTTTTTTCTTTTTATCTCTAAATTCAAATGCAATTTCTTCTAGATCAGCTATTGTTTGAACATCGATCCAAGGATCCGGTATAGCTACAACTAGATTAGCATTTCCAAAATCAAGTTTTTTAATAACCTTTATTTTGTTTTGGGTATTTATCTCACTTTCTTTTAATAAATCAAAACCAGAAAAGCCAACATCTAAAGAACCATCTCCTAATCTTTCAATAATTTCTCTAGCGTGCAAATATAAAATTTTTATGTTTAATTTATTTTTTATTGAGCCTATCAAATCTCTTTCCCCTCTCTCAGAAATAAGCTTTAATCTTCTTTTAGTAAAAATTTTTAAAACATCTTTTCTTAACCGTCCCTTACTTGGTATTCCTATATTAATTAAATTTTTCATGATTGATAATTTAAGTTAAAAGCTGCTCCAACTGCTGATATTTTTTTTTTTGAACCTAGATCAGAAATTAATTTGTCATAACGACCACCATTACAACAATTAATAATTTTCGACTTCATTTTGATGTCTATTTTAAAAACTATGCCAGTGTAATACTCCAATTGTCTACCGAAGGCTGATGAGAAAACCACATTTAATTTAGATATTTTGTTTTTTGAGACAGGAAAATATTTTTGATCAACAAAAAGGTTTATTTTATATTTTTTAAAGAATTTATTTAATTCCTTTGCAGCTTTATTTATTGGACATTTAATTTTTAGAAACTCTTTAATGATTTTCGATGTATTACTTCCTTTACTTGCTCTTCTTGGATCCTTAATCTTTTTATCAAACCTTTCTAAAATTTCTTTTAATGTTCTACCTGCAACAATTGATGATTGATTATCCTTTAACATTTTTAAATATCGTCTTTTATCGACTTCAACAATAGTTGGATCTACATCAGAATTTGTCTCTAATCTTTTTAATAAATCACTGAAATATTCCTCTCGCCAAAAATGTCTTGTAAGTCTTAATTTCCATCTTTTTGGTATATCTAATTTAGATATTAAAAGATTAAAAATTTCTACATTGCCAATAGTTAGAGTACCACTTGAGTATTTCAAATTTTTTAGTGATTTAAATGATGTATTTATTATTTCTTTGTCGTCATTTTTTTCATCTTTCGATCCTATAATCTCAAAACCAACTTGATTTCGAATTATAGAGTCCTTTTTATTTTGAGATTTTCTATAAGCCTGTCCGCTATAAAATATTTTTTCTTTACTCTTTAAATTTTTCTCTAGATATCTAAGACAAGACACAATGGTAAGGTCGGGTCTCAAACATAATTCATTACCGGTGTGATCAATAAATGAAAAAATAAATTTTCTAAAACTCTCACCAGATCTTTGAACTATATGGTTAGTTTCAATGACTGACGGTAATTCAATATATTTAAATCCTTTAGACTGAACTGATCTAAGGATTTTGTCAGATAAATTTTTTGATTTCATTTATTAAATTTTCTTTTGGAAATGTAGTTTGGTTATTCTCCCCTTTAGCCCCAAGTAGATTTTTTAATGTTATTTTATTATCTTTAAATTCATTTTCTCCGCAGATAACTGCAACTGGACATTCTCTTTTGTTAGCATAAGTAAGTTGCTTACCTAGATTTTTTTTACTATCCAAAAATATTTCAGAGTTAATATTACTTTTCCTTAAATTATCTAAAATTTCATAATAATTTTTTAAATATTTTTCATCCATTACACAAACAATAACCGGATTTTGTATATCAATTTCTACTTGATTTAATTGCATTATTGCAAATAGCAATCTATCAACGCCAATACTTACACCTGTCCCTGGAATATCTACACCCTTAAATCTTGAAATTAATTTATTATACTGTCCACCTGAGCAAATACTTCCAATATCAACTTCCTTGCCCTTAATATTTTTTGCTTTAAAATTTAGATTGGTTTCAACACAAAACCCATCGTAATAATCTAAACCTCTAACTATCGTAAAATTAGTTTTTACTTGATCGGAGTAATTTCCAAAGTTTAAAACTTCAAATAATTCTTCTAATTCTTTAATGCCCTCTTGGGTAACAGGATTTTTAAAATTTTCTTTAAGTCCCTTTAAATCCTTAGTCTTTAAAAAATTTAAGATTTTTGAAGCTTGCACATCACTTAGGTTTGCTCCTTTAGTTATAGCTCCACTTTTATCTTTTCTCTCTTTTTTCAATAATTCTTCAACACCCTTTAAACCAAACCCAGGTTTATCGAGTTTATCTATAGCTCTCATTACTTTGATTTGTTTATCTTTCTCAATTTTCAAATCCTCAATCAGACCTTGAACGATTTTTCTATTACTGACATTAATAGTAAACTGATCTTTTTTTAAACCACACTCCAGCAACGTGCTTGCAATCAAATTGCATAATTCTGCATTCGCTTGAGCTGGGTTAACACTTCCTACAATATCACAATCTGCTTGCGTAAATTCTCTATAACGAGCGTTGCCAGCTTTCTCATTTCTAAAAACATTTTGAATTGCATATCTTTTATATATCGAAGGAAGCTCTTGATTATTCTGCGCAACAAATCTAGCAAGTGGACTTGATAAATCATATCTTAAAGTAATATTCTTTTCACCATCATCAAAAGTGAACACGTCAGACATAGGATTATTCTCATCCTCTGCAAGAAAGGAGCCTATATTTTCACTAATTTCAAATGATGGAGTTTCCAATGGATCAAATCCATATTTAATAAAATTTTTCTCAATAACCCTTAATAGTCTTTTTTTGAGAAGTAATTTTTTATTCCATCTGTCTTCAAAACCTGAGGGTAATCCAGGAATTAATTTGTTTTCTATATTCATTTTTTGGTACCTTGAGTAGGTTACGCTCCTACGACTTCGGATCCACAAACCGACGTGATGCTATTTCACCATCAAGGCATATCCTTTTTGTTTTATCTTATTTTGTTGTTATTTAAAATTATAATATAAGTGATTATTCGCTAGCTTTAGCCAGCATGGAAATGAGTGTGCACACCTCTGTTAGTTCCCCATAGAACAAGTCTTTGAGTACTTGAGTTGATCTTGAAATTAATCTCGTTTTTATTCATTAACAGCGTTTTAGACAAAAATTGAAATTATTCAACCCTAAAAAGAAAAGGACGTTTTCTTATTTCTAAGAAAACGCCCATATTAAATTTTCAAATTAATCTAATTTTTTTAAATTTACTGCTGAAGGGCCTTTTGGACCATCCTGCAAAGTAAATTCTAATTTATCTCCTTCATTTAAATATCTCATTCCCGCAGCCTTGACCGCACTTGCGTGTACAAATGCGTCTTTTTCTTTGTCTTCTCTTTCGATAAATCCAAAGCCTTTTTTACCGTTAAACCATTTAACAGTTCCTTTTAATGTACTCATCTTATTTCTTAGTCCTTTTGTTATTTATAATCTATTAAAGTAGATTTCTTTTACAATTATTTCAATATGAAACTTTGTGGTGGTGGCTGAGGAAGGATTCGCACCTCCGACACAAGCCTTTTCAGGGCTCTGCTCTACTCCTGAGCTACTCAGCCTTTATTATCCTCTAAAGATAATTCTTCCTTTAGTAAGATCGTAAGGTGTCATTTCTACAGTGACATTGTCACCTTGAAGAACTCTAATTCTATTTTTTCTTAACTTACCCGCCGTATGAGCTGTAACGGTATGACCATTTTCTAATTTTACTCTAAACATCGCATTAGGAAGTAAATCTATAACTTTTCCCTTAAATTCGAGTAAGTCTTGTTTTGACAAATTTATTTTCTCCTTATTCTTTTAATTACTGATTGTGCATGTCCATGCAATCCCTCATAATTTGCAAGTGTTATAACTGATGGTCCAAGACTTTCAATACCCTTTTTTGATAAATTTATGTAAGATATTCTTTTATAAAATTCATTTACACTAATGCCACTTGAATATTTAGCAGAACCATTGGTAGGTAGTACATGGTTAGATCCAACATTATAATCAGTCATTGCCATAGCTGCATATTTTCCTAAACATATTGAACCTGAATTTTTAATCTTATTTACTAATGATTTAAAATTTTTAACGTTTAATTCTAAATGTTCGGGAGCAATTTTATTTACAACTTTGATTATTTTATTGTCAGAATTGATATAAATTAAAATTCCATTTTCTATTAAACTTTTTCTTGCAATAGAAGCTCTAGAAATCTCTTTTAATTGTTTTTTTATCTCAGATTTAACTTTAATTAATATATCTTTATCTTTAGAAATAAGAATACATTGAGCAAGATTATCATGTTCTGCTTGTCCAATTAAATCACTTGCAACCCATTCAGGATTAGAAAATTTATCACAGACAATAGTTACTTCTGATGGACCAGCAGTCATTCCTTCGATACCTACATCACCAAAAACTTCTTTTTTAGCTGCTGATACATAGCTATTACCTGGACCAACAATTTTATCAACTTTTTTTATTTTTTTTGTACCATATGATATTGCAGCAATAGCTGACGGACCTCCAATAGAATATATTTCTTTTATTTTACATTTTTTTGCAGCGTATAGTACAGCTGGATTCTGTTTTCCTCTATATACTGGATTGATCATTACTATTCTTTTTACTCCTGCTACAATTGCAGGAATAGCATTCATTAAAACACTTGAGGGATATGAGGCAGAAGAACCAGGGACATATATAGCAACAGACTCTAATGGTAAATATTTATACTCAAGTTTATTTTTATACTTGTCTGTATAAGAAATATTTTTAAATTTTTGAAGAGAATGAAATTTGTAGATCCTTTTAAAAGCTACATCAATTGATTTTCTTACAGCATCATCTAAATTTTTAATAGTTTTAGAAATTTTTTTTGAATTTGGAACTATAATATTATTTTGATTAAATCTTTTTTCATATTTAAGTACTGCTTTATCACCATTTTTTTTAACATCTTTTATTATATTTGTTACTGAAACAAAATTAGATTTAATTTTATTTTTTCTTTTTAAAAGTAAAAAATCTAATGTTTTATCAAAATTTTTTTTATTACTATCTAATATTTTCATTACTATTTAATTTCACTTTGATCCTCTAGTCTTACTTCAATAGTTTCAGTAGTCAAAGCAATGTAAGCATTATTTTTAAAAATAAGATTTATTTCATAATCCTTGTTATTTTTCAAATAATCTATTCCTATTAATTCTAAAACCATTTCTTGATTAGACTGATCAATATTTTTTGACTTTACTTTGTCTACAAAATCAAATCTGCAAATGCTATTTACCTTGATATTTTTCTGATCATTCTCAATTTTTGTTCTTTCAATCGATATCAAAAAAACCTTGTTTGAAGAAAGATATTTGATATCAGATACTTTAATTTTGGCCCCTGAACTACAAGCTGAAATCATTTGTAGTCCTTCTTGATCGTAAGCAATAATTTTAGCTAAATATTTATTCACCCTCTAAGTCTTTTAATTTTTACACCTATTTTTTTTAATTTATTTTCAATTTTCTCATATCCTCTGTCTAAATGATAAATCCTATTAATTTCAGATTTACCATTTGACACAATTGCAGCAAGAACAAGAGCAACAGATGCTCTGAGATCACTAGACATCAATTCTGCAGCAACAAACTTGGTGTTACCCTCAATTATAGCTTTGTTTTTTTTTATTTGAATATTCGCTCCAAGTCTTTGGAGTTCTCCAACATGAAGAAATCTATTTTCAAAAATATTTTCAGTTATAACACTTTTACCTTTTGCTTTACACATAAGAACCATAAACTGAGATTGCATGTCTGTTGCAACACCAGGCCACTCTTTTGTTTTTATATTTTTAATTGACTTAATTTTGTGAGGACCTTTTATAAAAATTTTATCTTTTTCTATTTTTATTTTGGCACCAGCTTTTTTTAATAATGATAATTCTGTTTGAATTATCTTTGAATTTATATTACGTATTTCCAAATTTCCATTAGAAAGAGTAGAGGCAACACAAAACGTACCAGCTTCAATTCTATCTGGCATCACTGAGTATACTGTTTGGTTTAATTTATCTACACCTTCAATTTTACATGTTCTACCTAACCATTTTATTTTTGCTCCAGCAGAATTCAAAAAATTTGTAAGATCTTTAATTTCCGGTTCTATAGCACAATTTTTTAAAATTGTTTTCCCTTTTGATATACAAGCTGCAATTATAGAGTTTTCTGTAGCTCCAACACTTATTTTAGGAAATTTTATTATCGTACCCTTGAGTTTTCCTTTCGATCTTGCAAGAATATATCCATCTTTAATCTCATATTTCATTCCAAGTTTTTTAAGAGCAGCTAAATGATAATTAATAGGTCTTGCACCAATTAAACAACCACCTGGTAGAGATGTTTTAGATTTATTATATTTTGCGACTAGAGCTCCTAAAACTAATATAGATCCTCTCATTGTTTTAACTAGTGAATAACTTGCAAATGTTTTCATTTTTTTTTGATTAATTATCTTTACGGTCTTTTTATCTTTGGATAATATTATTTTTGAACCAAGAGATTTTAATAAATTAATCATTGTATTAATATCTCTTACAATCGGCAAATTCTTAATAACTACAGGTTCATCAAATAATAAAGTTGCTGCTAATATTGGAAGAGAGGCATTTTTTGAGCCTGAAATCAAAACCTTACCCTTGATTTTACAAGGACCATTAATCAGAAATTTATCCATAAATTACTTTTTTATTTTAGCAACTTGAATAGTAGTTTGGCCCTGATATTTACCGTTCTTGGATTTATAAGTTGTCTCAGGTTGAATATCAGATTTAAAGAATAAAAATTGTGCTATACCTTCATTTGAGTATATTTTGGCTGGATTGGGAGTTGTATTACTAAGCTCTATTACAATGTTGCCTTCAAACTCATTTTCTATTGGAGTTACATTACAAATTATTCCTGTTCTTGCATACGTACTTTTTCCAACACAAATACAAAGAACATCTTTCGGTATTCTAAAATATTCAACCGTTTTGGCTAAAACAAATGAATTTGGTGGTATGATGCAATATGGACCTTTCCGCTCAATAAAATTATCATCTGAAAAATTTTTTGGATCTACCAAAGAATTATTTACATTAGTAAATATTCTATATTCATCAGAAATTCTCACATCATAACCCATGCTACTAAGTCCATAAGATATTTTTCCCTCTGATACCTGGTGATCCAAAAAGGGCTCAATCATATTGTGATCTTTGCACATTTTTTTTATCCAAGAGTCAGGCTGTATAGACATTATTTATTTTTTCTTTTATTTTTTTTTTGAAATATTTTTCTTTTTTTTAAATTTACACGCAATGCAATTGCCTCTCTATTTTTTCTTTCCTTGATTTTATCAATGTTGTTACTCACTCTTTATTTGGATTAGTCAAAAAATCTAAAGAAATAGGTTTGTTGGGATCTAAAGTTTGTTTTTTATTTTCTTCTTTTTTTGGACCTTCTTTTGCCAAGCGTTTTGCTTTTTTTTCAGCAAGTTTTTTTTCTCTTTTTGCTTGCTTTTCCATAAGCTTAGCGCTTCTAGTAGACTTATAATCGTAATGAATGCCCATAAAATTCCTAACGTAGGTATAAATCAAATTAGCCAAAAAATTAAGGCAATAATTTGAAAAAAATGCTTTAATGTTAATAAAGTACAATTTTACTAATTGCTCCTGTAGTTAAATGGCATAACAAGTCCTTGGTAAGGACTAGTTCCCTGGTCAGTACAGGGTGGGAGCACCACTAGTTTTTATAAAAAAATCTTCTTAAAATAATAGTAATTATTAACAAACAGAAAAAAATTATAATTGGTATAAAGATTTCTGGAGAAGAAATTATATCAGTTATTTTTGGAACTTCAGAGTTTTGTTCGATAATTTTTTCTAATCCACTTCCAATAGAAACTACCAAAAAAATTTGAGGAATAATACCAATTAATGATGCAAAGAAAAAATTGCGAATTTTTACATTAAAAATAGTTGGTAATATACAACTTAATTGCCAAGGAATACCTCCTATAAAACGATATACTAATAAATAAAAAAATTCTGCATTTTTAAATTTTTTTTCAAGATTCTGAAATTTATTCAAAAATTTCTCTTTTATTAAATCTTTTAAAAAATAGTTACCAAACATATATAAAAATGTTGCACCAATACTTAAACCCAAAACAACAACAATTGTACCTATCCATTTGCCCAGAATAAAACCACCGAGTAAAGCTATTGGAGATCCAAATCCCAAAAATGGGAAAACCCATAATATAGTCAAAACTAAAAAAATTATGGATATTAACAATACGTTAGAATTTTTTAACTCAAGAAAATATAATCTATTTACTTTAATAAAATCATAAGAAGTTATTTCTTGAAGACTAAATTTAGAAAAAAATAATATTAAGAATATTGCTACCAAAATAGAGTAAGATAAACCAATAATTAATTTAAATTTTTTAGCTTTTTCCATAAATTAACATCGTAATGATAAAATCTTCTATTTGCTATTTATATATTTAATCTTTATAAAGGGCTGGATTTAATTAATATTTAACCACGCTTATGAAGAGAACTTATCAAAAAAAATTTGGCAGAAGGAAAAAAAAGCACGGTTTTCGATCTAAAATGAAAACCAAAGGTGGTAGAAAACTTCTTAAAAGAAGAAGGTCAAGAGGTAGAAAAAATTTAACTGTTTCCTCTTCTATGAGAAAAAAAAGGAAATAAAATCATTAAATGAAAAGCAAAATAGTTGCTCTTTCAAAAAATGAAGAATTTAAATCGCTTCTAAAAAAGAAAAGAATATCAAATAAATACGCTACGATTTTTTTTGGTAACCTTAAGAACAAAAATCATAAAAAATTAAATATTTCATTTATAACTAAAAAAAAGATAGGAAATGCTGTAAAGAGAAATAAAATAAAAAGACGACTAAGAAATATAATGAATGAGATGATACAAAAAATATCAATAAAATTAAATTATTCATATCTTGTTATTGCTAAGCCAACTATGTTAAACAATGAATTTATAAAAATAAAAGAAACCTTTTTTCAGGATTTTAAAAAAATAAAGTGATGAATATTTTAACCTTAATAATCATTAAATTAATTAGATCCTATAAATATTTACTAAGCCCACTACTGGGTCATTCTTGTAGATATTTACCTACTTGTTCTGAGTATAGTATTGATGCATTAAAAACTTATGGTCTTTTAAAGGGTCTTTATTTAAGTGTTAAAAGAATTTTATCTTGCCACCCTTGGAGTAAAGGTGGATTTGATCCTTTAAAAAAAGAAATGAAAGTAAAAAAATAATGGACTCAAAAAATGTTATTGCAGCAATTGCTTTATCTTCAGCAGTTATTGTATTGTATTCTTTATTCTTTATACCAGATCAAAAAAAAATAGATCAAAATTTAATTGAAAAAAAAAAGATAGAAAAAAATAACGATGCCCCTAGTTTGGAAATAAAAGAAACTGAAGTTGCGATATCAAGAGAAGAAGCGTTAAAACAGAGTGAAAGAATAACATTCGAAAACGAAAACGTATTTGGATCTATATCATTAAAAGGAGCATCAATTGATGATTTAACTTTTAAAAATTATAAAATCGATTTAAATGATGAAACAAAAGTAACCTTGCTTGGGCCAAGAAACATTGCAGAGGGTTATTTAATTGAAAGTGGTTTTGTTACTTCTAATAAAAATATTGATATCCCAAATGCTGAAACCATTTGGTCGATAGAGGGTAATAAAAAATTGACCAAAGAAACGCCAATTAAAATATACTGGATTAATCAACAAGGTTTAAAATTTGAGAAAGAAATATCTTTAGATGATAAATATTTGTTCACAATAAAACAAAAAATATCAAATGAAACCGACAAAAAATATGATTTTTACTCTTATGGTCAAATAATTAGAAATCAAATTCCAGATATAATTGATTTTTTAATTCTTCATGAAGGATTGATTGCAACTCTTGATGACGAATTGATAGAGGAAGATTACGACGATATTCAAGAAAAAAAGTTTACTAGAACTGCTCAAAAAGGATGGCTAGGGATTGGAGATAAATATTGGGTTACATCTTTAATCCCACCAAAAAATAAAGAATTTAAGACAACATTTGACTACAAAAAAAAATTTAGGGCTAATTTTATTGCAACAGAGCCTTTGACACTTAATGAAAACAGCTCAATTGAGGAAGAATTACAAATCATCGTTGCTGCTAAACGAGTAGATGTAATTGATGGGTATGCAAAAACACTTAATATAGATAAATTTGACTTAGTTATTGACTGGGGTTTCCTATATTTTATCACTAAACCATTATTCTTTGGTATTGATTATTTTTTTAAACTACTTGGTAATTATGGTTTGGCAATAATAGCAATCACTATTTGCATTCGTTTAGCTTTTTTTCCATTGGCTAACTTTTCATTTAGAAGCATGGCAAAAATGAAAGCTCTTCAACCAGAGATGGTTAGACTCAAAGAGCTTCATAAAAACGATAAGATAAAGCTACAGCAAGAAATGATGGCACTTTACAAAAAAGAAAAAGTTAATCCTATGTCTGGTTGTTTACCGATCCTAGTACAAATACCAGTTTTTTTTGCATTATATAAAGTTCTATTTGTTACAATTGAAATGAGACAGATGCCATTTTATGGATGGATACAAGATTTATCTGAAAGAGATCCAACGAGTATATTCAATTTATTTGGTTTATTACCTTACGATGTGCCATCATTTTTAGTTATTGGAGCTTGGCCAGTAGCGATGGGTGTTTCAATGTGGATTCAACAAAAACTTAACCCAGCACCAACAGACGCTATGCAGGCAAAAATATTTATGTTTTTTCCTCTTTTCTTAACTGTAATACTTGCTCCATTTCCAAGTGGTTTAGTGATTTATTGGACTGTAAATAATATTTTAACTATGGCTCAACAAGTGTTTATAATGAAAAGAACAACAGTTAAAACTGTAACTTAATATCTAATAAGTCAAATTAAATAATGGATATTAAAAAAATAATACCTGAAAATGGTCCGCCAATTAAAGAAGTTTCTAAATACATAGAAAAATATAAAAATGAATTAATAGTTATTAAATATGGTGGCAATGTATTCATTGACAGGAATATTTTTGAAAATTTTATAAATGATATAAACATATTAAATAAATTAGGAATATCAATTGTAGTAGTTCATGGTGGTGGCCCAAGAATAAAAAGAGAATTAGAAAAAACTAATATTCAGTCAAAATTTATTCGAGGACTAAGAGTCACGGATAAAAAAATTATAAAAATAGTTGAAAATGTCTTAATTGATTTCAATAAAGATATTGTATACTCTTTAAACCAAAAAGGGTCTAAAGCTGTTTCAATTCATACAAAGAATAATAACGTAATTGAAGTTATTCCAGAAGCAGAAGAGTTAGGTTTTGTCGGAATACCTGAAAAGATAGATTATTCTTTCATATTAGACAAAATAAAAAAAAATGAAATTCCAATTATATCTCCTCTTGGGTTAGGAAAAAATAATCAAACATATAATATTAACGGAGATACAGCAGCAGGTGCAGTGGCAAAATCTTTAAAATCGAGAAGATTATTACTTATGACTAATGTTGAAGGCGTTTTAAACAAAGAAAAAAAACTAATAGAGGAAATTTCCTCATCAGAAATTTTAGAAATGATAAAAAATGAGACTATAACAGAAGGAATGATCCCTAAAATAAATACTTGTTTAGATGCAGTAAATAATGGTGTTACAGCCGTTGGAGTAATTGATGGAAGAAAAAAACACTCTATATTATTTGAAATTTTTTCTGACAAAGGTTCAGGAACATTAATAAGAAAATGAAAAACATCAAAGAAAAAAAATATCTTTTATTAGATCTTGATGGAGTTTGTTATGGAAAGCACAACAATTATTCACTGGAAAGAGTATTTGGCCAAGTTTCTAAAAGAATGACTATGTTTATTTCTGAAAGATTAAAAATAGACGCTGAAGAAGCTAAAAAATTACAAACTAATTATTTTTATAAATATAATACAAGTTTGAATGGTCTTATGATTCATCACAATATACCTCCAGAGGAATTCTTAAAATATGTTCACACAATAGATCTTTCATTTATGAAAGCAGACAAAATCATGAGAAACGAACTTGAAAAATTAGATATGGAAAAATTCATTTTCACAAATGGAAGTGCGGAACATGCTGAGAATATTTTGACACATTTGGGTGTTTATGATCTTTTCGGAAGAGATAAAGTTTTTGATATTAAAGATGCCGGGTATGTTCCAAAACCAGAAGCAAAAACTTTTGATTTAATGGTTAAAAAGTTTGGTATTAACCCAAAAGAGACTATTTATATAGAGGATATTGCCAAAAATCTTAGCATTGGTCATGAACGTGGATGTACAACCGTTTGGTTAATTAACGATGAACATTTCGGAAAAATGGACTCTGACAAAGATTATATTTCTCATAAAATTGAAAATCTATCTTTATTTCTTAAAGAAATAAGGTTATTAAAAAGTCAGTAAACTATGTCTTTAGAAAAAATTATCAATGATGCTTGGGAGAAAAAAGATCAGGTTAATCCTAATTCTGATCAATCTTTAAAGGATGCAATCAATCAAGTAATAAGTGACTTGGATAGTGGTAAATCAAGAGTTGCTGAAAAAAAAAATGGAGAATGGGTAACTCATCAACACCTAAAGAAAGCAATTATGCTAAGTTTTAGAATTTATCCAATGGAAAACTTAAATGGACCTTACTCCAGTTGGTATGATAAAGCACATCTGTTAAAAGGAAAAACAGCTGGTTGGACAAAAGAAGATCATGAGAGAGCAGGTTTTAGGATGGTCCCAAACTCACCTGTTAGAAAAGGATCATTCGTAGGAAAAGATGCTGTTCTTATGCCATGTTATGTAAACATTGGTTCTTACATTGGGGCTAAAACGATGATGGATACATTTAGTCGTGCTGGTAGTTGTTGCCAGATTGGTGAGAATTGCCATATATCTGCAGGATCAGGAGTTGGGGGAGTGCTAGAACCTGCTCAAGCATTACCTACAATAATAGAAGATAATGTATTTTTAGGAGCGATGTCTGAGGTGGTTGAAGGGGTGATTGTTGGAGAAGGTTCTGTGTTAAGCATGGGAATGCTGATTACACAATCAACAAAAATTGTTAATAGATCAACCGGTGAGATCACGTATGGAAAAATTCCTCCATACTCAGTTGTTGTGCCAGGTTCTCTTCCTGATAAAAAAAATCCATCTGCTCCATCACTAAGCTGTGCAGTAATAATTAAGCAAGTAGACGAAAAGACTAGATCAAAGACATCAATTAATGATCTTTTAAGAGATTAAACATGCAAAAAATAAATGAATTACAATTAGCTAAAGAGCTAATCAGATTTCCGACTGTCACACCATTAGACGCTGGAGTTATGAAATTTTTAGAAAAAAAATTGAAAACACTTGGTTTCAAAACAAAAATACTAGAGTTTAAAGAAAAAGGTTTTAAACCCGTTAAAAATTTATATGCAAGATTAGGATCAAAAGGCCCCAACTTTTGTTATGCAGGTCATCTTGATGTTGTTCCTCCAGGAAATATAAAAGATTGGACAGTAAATCCATTTAAACCATCTATAAAAAAAGGTCATTTAATTGGAAGAGGTGCCAATGACATGAAAAGTTCTATTGCAGCTTTTGTTTCAGCTGTAAGCAATTTTGTTTTAAAAAATAGAAAATTTAGTGGATCAATTAGTTTATTAATTACTGGAGATGAAGAAGGTGATGCGATTAATGGAACAAAAAAAGTAGTAGAATATTTAAAAAGAAAAAAAGAAAAAATAAATTTTTGTTTAGTTGGTGAGCCAACAAATCCTAATAAATTAGGAGAAATGATAAAAATTGGACGTAGAGGAAGTATAAATGGGAAACTTAAAGTGATCGGTGAAAATTGTCATGTCGCCTATCCACATAGAGGAAATAATCCATCCACCTCATTAGTAAGAATTTTAAATGAAATAAAGAATCTTCAATTTGATAAAGGCAATAAACATTTTCAAGCAACAAATTTAGAGGTAACAAAAATTACAATTGATAACAATGCTGATAATATTATACCTAGAATAGCTGAGGCTTCATTTAATATTAGATTTAACAATATGCATTCATCAAGTTCTTTAAAAAGAAAACTTAATAAAATTTTTAAAAAGATATGTAAAAAAAATAAATCAAAATATGAGATTAAATATAGAGTCTCTGGTGAATCATTTTTATCTAAACCAGATAAAACAACTTTTATGATTCAAAAAATAATTGAAAAAATAACAAAAATTAAACCAAAACTATCTACGACTGGTGGGACATCAGATTTAAGATTTATAAGGAAAATATCTCCAGGTTTAGAGTTTGGATTGGTAGGTCGAACAATGCACAAACTAGATGAGGCAGTATCCTTAAAAGATTTGAAAAACCTAACGCTGATTTATCAAAATATTTTACAAAATTATTTTAAGTGAAAACTGGTTTAATTACTTCTGATACATATCAAAATCATGATACTGGTCCTGGACATCCAGAACAAGTAGCAAGAGTAACTGTAATTAATGAAAATTTTAAAAAAATAAATAATCAAAATATTATATGGAAAAAACCTTCTTTAATCACAGATGATATTATTAAAGACACACATGACGCTGATTACGTCGATTTGGTAAAGAAATCTTTTCCATCAAAAGGTTTTTCTTCCTTAGATGGAGATACAATTATTTCACCAGGCAGCAAAGAGGCAACTTTTGATGCAGCAGGTTCAATTATTTCGGCTATTGACGGTGTACAAAATAAAGAATTTAAGAATGCTTTTTGCAACATTCGTCCTCCTGGACATCATTGCAATCAAAACAAAGCTGCAGGTTTCTGTATTCTAAATAATATTGCAATAGGAGCAAAATATTTACTTAACAAACACAAATATAAAAAAATCGCTATAGTTGATTTTGATGTACATCACGGAAACGGGACACAAGACATATTTTATGAAAATAAAAATATTTTATTCATCTCAACTCATCAATATCCTTACTATCCAGGAACAGGTTCAGAGCAAGAAAAAGGTAAATTTAATAATATATTAAATATACCTTTGCCAGCTGGTACAAGTTCAGAAGAATATTTAAATGCATTTGAACATGTATTAAAAAAACTAAAGGAATTTAAACCAGAATTTATATTGATTAGTGCAGGTTTTGATGCACATAAGAACGATCCATTGGCTCAATTTAATCTTAATACGGAAGATTACTACACTATAACTCTAAGGTTACTTAAAGCATCTAAAAAATTTTGTGATGGCAAAGTAGTATCAATTCTTGAAGGTGGATACGATTTACAAGCGCTTAGAGATAGCACTAAGAGACACGTTGATGCATTATTAGAATTCAATTGATAATTATCTGTTAAATTATAAATAAAAACATCATGAAATTATATCAAATAAAAAAATCTAAAATTGATAACAAAGGACGAGGGCTTTATGCCACTAAAAATATTAAAGAGGGTACAAAAATAATAGATTACATTGGAAAAATAATCACAAATAAAGAAGCGGAAGAATCCGACAAGTATGACAATAAAA
The DNA here is from genome assembly GCA_902577525.1 of uncultured Pelagibacteraceae bacterium. Lineage (GTDB taxonomy): Bacteria > Pseudomonadota > Alphaproteobacteria > Pelagibacterales > Pelagibacteraceae > Pelagibacter. Next base: position 21,733 of record CACGZG010000010.1, read on the forward strand.
AACCTATTTATCTATTTACATTAAATAAAAGATTTTCTCTGGATGGTGACTTTTCATTTAATGTTGCGGGATTAGTTAATCATAGTTGTGATGCAAACGCTCGTTATGATGGCAAAGGTTTAAAAATTTGGATTACTGCTGATAAAGATATAAAAAAAGGTGAGGAAATAACTTGTGATTATGGATTTAGTTTTGATAAGCATGATTACAAACAATTTCCTTGTAAATGTGGATCAAAAAATTGTTGTGGTTTCATAATTCGTGAAGAAAGTCGGTGGCGTCTAAATCAAAAATTTTCAATGAGTAATAAAAAAAAATTAATAAATAACTCTCGCTAAAAAAAGTCCCTCTGGGGGTGCTGGTGGAGCACATAAATTTCTTTTTTTTGATTTCGTTACATTTTCAAATTTTTTCAATGTCCATTTTTTTTCACCAAGATATTTTAAACAGCCAACCATTGAACGAACCTGTTGCTGTAAGAAAGATTGGGATCTAAATTCAATTTCTATTTTATTTTTAAGTGACTTAATTTTAACGAGCTTCATTGTCTTAATTGGACTTTTTGCTCTGCAACTAGAAGCTCTAAAAGTTGAAAAATCTTTCGTTCCAACAAGTTTTTTAGCACCTTTTTTCATAACAACTAAATCAAGCTTCTTGATTATATGCCAACCTCTATTATTTTCTAAAGCTGGTCTACTTATACGATTAATAATTATATATTTGTAAACTCTCATCTTAGCTGAAAATCTTGCATGAAATTTATTATTTCTTTTTCTTATTTTAAGAATTGAAACTCCATCTTTGCTCAAAAAATGATTTATCGAATTTAAAAACTTATCAAAATCCTTTATCTTATTTTTACAATCAAAATGTGCAGATTGCTCAATTGCATGAACACCCGTATCTGTTCTTCCAGAACCAAGTAATATTATTTTTTCTTTTAAAAGATTTGAAATTTTTTCCTGCACTAGTCCCTGAATAGTTTTACCTTTTTTTTGAACTTGCCAACCTCTAAAATTAGTGCCCACATACTCAACTAATATTTGGTATCTAAACATAAGTTAATCTTGAACCTTTTCTGATTTGAGAACCAAGCATAAACTCACGTATTTTTTGGGGTTTTTTTCCTTGCCTCTGAATTTCAAGTATCTTTATGGATTGATTGTTATTACAAGCAATTTCTAAATGATCTGAAATTACCTCACCAACTTTGCCTATGCCACCAGCTATTTCAGCTTTCAAGATCTTATATCTTTCTCCATTGAAACTAAAAAAGGCGCCAGGAACAGGCATTAAACCGTTTATCTTTCCAATAATTTCAGATGCATCATTGTTCCAATTAATTTGCGATTCCCTCTTACTAATTTTTTCTGCATAAGTAGCCTTTGAATGATCTTGTTCAACAAATTTTGCTTTCCCCTCTAGTATGTCGTCTACATTATCTAAAACTTTTTCAGCTGCTAGATAAGATAATTTTTCTGAAATTTCTTGGGCATTTTCATTGATATTTAACTTGACTTTATAGATATTACAAACAGGACCACTATCTAGTTGTTCTCCAATTTTCATAATGCTAATACCAGTTTCTTTATCTAAATTCATAATAGATCTTTGAATAGGTGCAGCGCCACGCCAGTTTGGAAGTATTGAACCATGAATATTTATAAAACCTTTTTTGGTTAAATCTAAAAAATTTTTTGGAATAATTTGACCATACGCTACAACAATTGCGAGATCAGCATTTAACTCTTTTAAAAACTCGTATTCTTCTTGATTATCTCTCAATTTTTCTGGAGCTCTAAAATCAATATTTAAAGTTTCTGCAATACCTTGAATGGGAGACTTGTTGATTTTTTGTCCTCTATGAGATTTTTGTGGTGGTTGAGTGTAAATAACTGAAATAGGATATCCATTTTGATATAATGATTTTAATATTGGTACAGCAAACATTGGTGTACCCATGAAAATAATTTTTTTTGACATTAATTAAACAACTATCCGATTTGATTTATTTTTTGATAGTTTTTTAATAATGATAGATTTTTTAAGTTTTGATAAATAATCAATAAAAAGTATTCCCTCAAGGTGATCCATTTCATGTTGAATACAGGTTGCTAATAGACCATCAGCTTTTAGTAATCTTTTTTCACCATTATAATCTAAATATTCTACTTCACATTTTTTTGGTCTATCTATTTCTGCAAACTGGTCCGGTACTGACAAACATCCCTCTTCATAAGTAGATTTTAAATTATCTCTATTCTTTATTACTGGATTTACAAAAAATCTTGGTTCTTTTTTATGTTCCTCCTTACTAATATCCATAACTATGATTCTTTTTGGAATACCTATTTGAATAGCTGCCAAACCAATTCCATTAGCTGCATACATTGTATCCAACATATCATCCATTAATTTTTTTTCTTCTTTTCCAACAGTTTGGACAGGTTTAGAAATTTGCCTTAATATCTTATTTGGCTCTGTGAGGATTGTTCTAACAGTCATATTAGTGCTATTTTAATATAATTTTTATACTTTTAAAGGAAGAACTTTAAGAAGAATTTTATTTCTTAGTATATCAATATTTAATTGATTTAAAGTACTTATAATAAAATAAATTGTATCCTCATCTATTCTTTCCATTTTATCTTGACCTATAACCTCGGCAATTCTTAAAAGTGCTGCTCCTTTTTCATTATTATTAATCATGACTTGAATATCTGTTGGTATTTCAGAACTATCTATTTTATATAAATCATCATATTTATCAGAAATTTCAATCCCGTCAAATTTGAGCGATTCTAAAAAAATCTGATCTTTTTTTGAAAATGAGTATTTCTTATTCTTTTTAATTTTTTTTAAAAAATTATTTATATCTTTCTCAATTTTGGACTTTGTATAATCACCATTAAAATAGCCAATCAACTTTGACTGATGAAGAACATCATTATTAAATTTCATTTTTTTTTGAAAAGATTCGTCATCTTCATTTAGCTTTATATTAGTGTAATAAAAACTTGTCATGTTATCTGGAATTTCAGTAGGATTAATTTCACTTAAGAATTTTTTAAGTTTTGTGTCAAAAGCTTTGTCAATATTTTCATCTTTAAAAAGTTCTTTTAAAATTTTTAAATACTTTAATCTACTTATCATCTCTGACTCCAAAAGAACTTTTTGATAAATTAAAGCTCTAGCTTCTATTTTGGGTAAAGAAATGTATGACTGTTCTGCAGTCAATAATTGATTAATATTGAACTGAAATCTTTTATAAATCTCAAATAAATCTTCCTCAGGATAATTTTTTTTATGTGTGGCTTTTTCTAAAAGTAAAATTTTTTCGATATCTGTATCTTTAATCTCTTCAAATGAAACTAATAAATTATGTGATGATAAATATTTCCAAATCAATTTATCTGTTTTTTCTTTAGGTTCGAAAATAAATGAAGGATTAACCATGTGTGCTAGATGAAAATCAAGTAAATTTTTTTCTGAAATAGCTTCATTAGCTTTCAAATCAAAACCTAATAGGTAATTTATCTTATTTTCAAAATACTCATCTTCAAATCCCATTTCTTTTTTAAGATCAAAATTTAATTGGGCTTCTTCTTTTTTTCCTGATTTTATTAAACAATAAATATTAAATTTAAATAGATAATTGTCGTTTAAAGGTTTAGAATTTTTCTGAAAAATATCACACGCTTTTTCAATTTCACCTTTTGATAAATACTGGTCTACTAAATATTTTGTTAGTCTGGGATGTAAATCAAATATTTGATTTGATACAATATAATCCTCTATTAAATCTAGATCTGAATTTTTAATCAACCAATCAGATTTAAACCTTAAAAATTCTTTTTCAGAAATATTTTTTTTTGGTGGATAGGCATTTGTTAAAATTGATATTTTCATTATTTCAGATGCATCATCTGAAAGGTCAATTTTTTTTAGCTTTGTAAAAATATTTTTTAATTGATCACCATCTGAGTTCGACCACATGTCGACATCTAATCCATTGTCCTCAGGATCATACAAACCAATTATGGTAATTTCATTTGAATTTAAATTTTCAGAAAACTCTATAGATTTATTTTTTTTTATAATACTATTTTTATATAAATTTGATATATTCTCTTGATCAGCCTCGCCATCATAGTTATCAGTTTGTATAATTAAAATTTCATTATCTGCTTTTGTTTTTTCATCAATATTCCATATATCTACTGGTTTTTCCTCCGCTTGTGTAATTTGTACAAACAAAATTATTAATATAATTGAAAAATATTTCTTATTTAACAATTTTAAAATTTTCATTCGGAATTACTTTTTCTATATTCTTTTTTGGAGATGGAAAATCTATTTTATTCAATAGAAAAACAGCTCCTATGATTAGCACTGAGGCTAAAATTAATTTTATTATTAAACTGACAATATTCTGTCTCGAACTTGTTTTTTTTACAAATTGCATATAGTTTTAGTTAATTTCAAATAATTAAGACATATTTGTGTTTTTTCAATGTAGAAACTTATGAAAACGAGAGGAAATATAGTTTTTTTAGGAATGATGGGGTCTGGAAAGACCACTATTGGTAAATTAGTTTCAAAAAGACTTAAATTAGATTTTATTGATGTGGACGATTTTATAGTAAAAAAATTTGGTATGGAAATTACTAAAATTTTTTCATCAAAAGGAGAAAAATTTTTTCGAAAAATTGAAGAAAAAATAACTCTAGATATACTTAAAAAAGAAAATATTATTACCTCTTTGGGTGGTGGTGCATTTTTAAATAAGAAAATTAGAGATGAAGTGTTAGACAAACATGAATCATTTTGGCTTAATTTAAATCAAAAAGAATTACTTAAAAGACTTAAAAACAGTAAAAAAAGACCCTTAATTAATAATTCATCAACAACCGAACTAATTAGTCTTATTAGAAAGAGATCAACAATTTACTCAAAGGCTAGATATAAAATTGATTGTGATAGTCTGACAAAGTATGAAATAGTTAGAAAGATTTTAAATATTTATGAAAACATTAAAACTGATAGTTAAAACAAAAAATCAAAAATACCCTATCGTTATTGGAAATAATTTGACTAAAAAACTTTCAAATATTTTAAAGAAAAATTCAATAAATTTTAAACAGTGTTTTCTAGTTGTAGATAAAAACGTTCCAAAAAAATTTATTAAAAATATTAAAAATTCTTTAAAAAATCATAAGGTTTTTATTCATATTTTTAATGCTAATGAAAAAAATAAAAATTTTAAAAGCGTGGATAATATTCTAGATTTATTACTTAAAAAAAATTTTTCAAGAGAAGATTGTCTAATTTCTGTTGGTGGTGGAATCACAGGTGACACAAGTGGTTTTGCTGCAAGTTTATTTAAAAGAGGAATAAAATTTATAAATATTCCTACCACCTTGTTGTCACAAGTGGACTCATCAATAGGAGGAAAAACTGGAGTGAATACTAAATATGGAAAAAATTTGATTGGAAGTTTTTATCAACCATGTATTGTTGTTTCAGATACTCAATTTCTTATGACATTACCAAGAAGAGAAATAATTTGTGGATATGGAGAAATACTAAAACATGCTATCATTAAAAATAAAAATTTTTTTTATTTCTTAAATAAGAAATTTAAAAAAATTTTAGATTTATCTCCTGGATTTATTAACAAAGCAATTTATGAAAGCTGTAAAATAAAAATGAATGTAGTTGAGAAAGATGAGAAAGAAACAGGTTTAAGAAAAATTTTAAATTTTGGTCATACTTTTGCACATGCATACGAAGCAAGCATGGATTATAGTAAAAAATTAAACCATGGTGAGGCTGTTATACTTGGGATAAAAACTGTTCTTAATTTTAGTTATAAAAAAAATATTCTAAAAGAGAAAGAATATAAATTGATAACAAATCATATTGAAAAAAATAACTTAACCTTATCATTAAATAATTTCTTTAAGTCAAAAGATGTTAAAAAAATACTATCTTTTATGATTAAGGATAAAAAAAATAATTCTTCTAAAATAAGTCTAGTTCTTTTAAAAAAAATAGGATTACCTTTGTTCAACCAAGAATATTCAAAAAAGAATATAGAATTATTTTTAAAAAATTATTTAAGAAATTGAGATTTGTATTGAATGAATATATTGTTTTAACTCTTCATCTAAAACTCTATATATTTTTTTGTTACTTTGAATTTTATTCATTTTTTTCAGTTCGTTAGAAACTATTATTAATTTAAGATGAAATTTTCCTTTAATATTCCCAGAATGATTTTTATGAAGAAATGATTTATCTTCAACACTTATACTTTCTATATTTAATTCATTTAGTAACTTTTTTTTTACAATTATAGTTAAATCATTTATATCCATATATATAACTATTATATAACATGAAAAACATTTGTGACTGGAATAATTGTAAAGAAGTTGGTGAATATAAAGCTCCAATAGAAAAAGATAATAGCAAAAAATTTAGGATGCTTTGTCTTGAACACGTGAAAGAGTTTAACAAAAACTGGAATTATTTTTCAGGGATGAATGATGAACAGGTTATTGATTTTTTAAAATCTGATATGACATGGCACAAACCCACACAAAGCTTTAGTTCCTCAGATAATTTTTTTAAAGTTTTATGGAATACCACTTTAAAAGATGAATTAGACAAAGAAAAAATAAATGGAGAATATAATCATATGCGTCAATTTAAATTTGACCATAAAGATATTAAAGCATTTGGAATATTGGGAGTTTCAGTTGGTTTAAAATGGAAAAGCATACAAGATAAATTCAAAACACTTGTGAAAAAATTTCACCCTGATATGAATTCTGGTAATAAAAAATATGAGGAAAAATTAAAACTAATCACTTTAGCTTACACTCAACTTAAAAATACTTATAGGAAAAAAATTGACACCTAACTTAAATTCTCAGCCTGACATTAAAGTATCAATTAAACAAACCTTTGGAATTGATTCTGACATGGAGGTGGACGCTTTTTCAAAAAAAGGAGAATATGTTCCTGATATAGATAAAAATTATAAATTTGATAGAGACACAACACTCGCAATAATCTCGGGTTTTGCCTTTAATAAAAGAGTTTTAGTTCAAGGTTTTCATGGAACAGGAAAATCAACACATATTGAACAAATTGCAGCTAGATTGAATTGGCCGTGTATAAGAGTAAATCTTGACAGCCATATAAGTAGGATTGATTTAATTGGAAAAGATGCAATTACTTTAAAAGATGGAAAACAAATTACACAATTTAATGAAGGTATATTACCTTGGTCAATTCAAAATCCAGTAGCTCTAGTTTTTGATGAATATGATGCAGGTAGACCTGATGTTATGTTTGTTATTCAAAGAGTATTAGAAGCAGAGGGAAATTTTACATTATTAGACAAAAATAAAGTAATAAAACAAAATAAATTTTTCAGATTATTTGCAACCTCAAATACGGTAGGTTTGGGTGACACTACTGGTTTATATCATGGAACGCAACAAATTAACCAAGGTCAAATGGATAGATGGAATATAGTTGCCACTTTAAATTATTTAAGTCTCGATAAAGAGATGGAAATAATTTTAGCAAAAAACAAATCTTATAATAATTCAAAAGGTAAAGAAAAGATTGCGAGTATGATTAAAGTTGCATCTTTAACGAGAAAAGGATTTGTAGCTGGTGATATTTCAACTGTAATGAGCCCAAGAACAGTTTTACATTGGGCTGAAAATTCAGAAATTTTTAAAGATACAGGATATGCTTTTAGAGTAACTTTTTTAAATAAATGTGATGAAATTGAAAAAAATACTATTGCTGAATATTACCAAAGATGCTTTGGTGAAGAATTACCAGAGTCGCTGGCAAATATTCAGATTTAAATGAGTAATATTAATAAAGAAAAAAATCTTAAAGAAAAACTGCAACAAGCCTTGTCGTCTACAGAGCGAGTAATTTCTGGAGATTTTATCAATAAAGAGAAAGATAATGAAAATAAAAATTTAAAAAAATTTGATTTTTTTAATTTAGAAAATATAAACTCTAAAAGTGATTTTATTAAAGCGAGAGCGTTGTCAGACTCCTCGGCTCTTAAAAAAAAATTTTCAAATGTAAATATTTATAAAAAAAATTTACCAACTAATACCTCTTGTAAATCTCTTTACGCTATTGCCGAAAAAATCCGTTATGAATGTTTGGGATCTAAAATGTTAAAAGGAATAAAAAAAAATCTCGATGAAAATTACAATCAAATTATTGAATTAAAAAGAAAGGATCAACTAAAAACTAAAGAAGATGTTCCAGTTGTTGAAGCTTTTGAGTTATATATGCTTAAAAAATTTCATAACATAAAATTAAACTCACTAACAAAAAATATGTTAAATTTTTGGGAGAAAGACTTTGATCAGGCAATTGAAAATCACATAAATTTTCTCAAAGAAAAACTAGATTCACAAAATGATTATTCTTCTAAATTTTCAGAAATTTTACAAAATATGGAAATTTTCCAAACTGAAGAAAATGATGAAAAAAATGATGATAATCATGAAAATGATCAGCAAAATCCGTCAAATAACGACCAAGAGAGTGAGTCAGAAGATAGAAAAGATGAAAATAAAGAGGAAGAAACTCAAGCTAATTTAGACTCTGATTATGATATAGATCAATATAAATTAGATGAACAACTAGTTGATAATGACTCTGATAAGCAAAGTAATGAGCAAGTAATCCAAAAAAAGAGCATTGATAATATTAATTTAGATTACAAGATTTTCACAAAACAATATGATGAAATAACAAAAGCGGAAAATTTAGAGTCCCACAATGATATTTTAAAATTAAGGAAATCATTAGATCAGCAGCTGAGTGGTTTTCAAGATGTAATTACTAAACTCGCAAATAAACTTCAAAGAAAATTATTAGCCAAACAAAATAGATCGTGGGAATTTGATTTAGAAGAGGGTTTACTGGATAGTTCAAAATTACCTAGGGTAATAATGGATCCGTATAATTCGCTATCTTTTAAAAAAGAGAAAGATCTTGATTTTAAAGATACTGTTGTTACTTTATTAATCGATAACTCTGGTTCTATGAGAGGTAGACCAATTACTATTGCTGCAATCTGCGCAGATATTTTATCTAGAACACTTGAAAGATGTTCGGTAAAAGTTGAAGTGTTGGGCTTTACAACAAAAAATTGGAAAGGCGGAAAATGTAGGGAATTTTGGAACAAAAAAGGTAAGCCTCGAACACCTGGAAGATTAAATGATCTTAGACATATAATTTATAAAAGTGCAGATACTCAATGGAGACAAGCAAAAAATAACTTGGGATTAATGCTTAAAGAAGGGCTACTTAAAGAAAATATTGATGGTGAAGCTATATCATGGGCATTTAATAGAATAAAAAAAAGAAAAGAAGAAAGAAAAATAATAATGGTCATTTCTGATGGAGCGCCTGTAGATGATTCAACTCTATCAGTAAATTCTGGAGACTTTTTAGAAAAACATTTAAAAAAAATTGTTAAATTTATAGAAGATAAGACTGAAATTGAGATACTAGCAATTGGTATTGGCCATGATGTCTCTAGATATTACAATCGAGCAATAAAAATAACAGATGTAAATGAGCTTGGTGATGTAATGATTTCACAATTAAGCGAATTGTTTGAAAAAAAAAATAAGTTACATTAAATTTTAATCAAGTCTTTATTATTCCATTTTATTGAGACTTCTGCTCCACTTCTGGTTTTAGAATTTCTACAATTAATAACAGCAAAATTTTTTTCAAGTAAAGTTTTTCCGATAAAAATACCTAAGCCTAATCCATCCTTGGTTCTATTATCACTTTTAAATGCTTTTAAATATGGTTCTCCAATTTTTGACAATATATCACTTGGATATCCGTCTCCATCATCTTCAATTACAACTTCAGTAAATTTATTATCACTTTTAAGAAAAATGAATATCTTTTTTCTACAAAATTTATTTGCATTACCAATAAAATTTCTTAAGCCATATACAATTTCAATTGATTTTGTAATCTTTTTTGAATAAGAGTCTTGTTCAAAATTAAAGATGAATTCATTGTTGCTTGTTTCTTTGAAAGATGAAATTATTTCTTTAAGGTATTCTCTTATACTTAGATCTTCATCAATAAAATCATCCTCTTCATTTGGATTTAAAGATAACTTTTTTAATATTTGGTTGCATCTTTCAACCTGACTTGAGAGTAATTCTATATCTTGAATTACATCTTTATTATCTTTTAATTGTTTTGAGAGTTCTAAAGTAATAATTTTTATTGTTGATAGTGGTGTTCCAAGTGAATGAGCTGCAGCAGCTGCTTGTCCACCTAAAGACAACATTTCGTGCTCTTTTGCCATCACTTCTTCCATTTTATTCAAAGCCTCTTTTCTTAATCTAGACTCTGCACCAAAAATTATTGCAAAATAATTTAAAAAAACTAGTGCGATTATAAGAGCAGTTGGTATTGAATAATAATAATGTTTGTCTACATGAAAGTGTTCATTTAAAGGATATGGTAAATCTTTTGAATAAAATGTAAGAAAAATAATCACTAATATAGTCGTTGATACTAACAGGATATTTGTTCTTAATCCCAGATTTGATGAGGCAAAAACACTTGGAATAATTAAAAAAATAACAAATGGATTTAAAATCCCCCCAGTCAGATAAATTAGAATTCCAAGTTGTGTTATGTCAGTTAGTAAAAAAAATAAAGCTGACCTATCTGATAATTGAGTTTTTTGATAAACAAAAATAAGATATAAATTACTTAAGGCACCTAAAAAAATTACTAAATTTGAGATAAAAAAATTAAATTCAAACTTATAATAGAAATAAACAATATAAACTGATAATAATTGTCCGATTATACCAATCCATCTTAATGAAATGTAAGTGGATTTTTTTAAAGTATAAAATTTAGAAGTTTCAAAAAACTTCATCATTTAAATGTCAAGATTTTGAACATTTATTGCGTTCGAAATGATAAAATCTTTTCTAAGACTCACATCATTTCCCATTAATGTATGAATTAAATTTTGATCTTTTTTTTGGTCTTTTGAATATTGAACCTGTAATAAATTTCGTGTCTCAGGATTTAAAGTAGTATTCCAAAGTTCTTCTGGATTCATTTCTCCTAAGCCTTTAAATCTTTGAATATTCATTTTAGATTTTTCAAAATCCAATTTTTTAAAAAATTCTTTTGAACCTTTTTTTACTTTTGTAAATTCTTTATTATTTTTAATTATATATTCATCAAGTTCTTTTTGATCTTTAATATAAATGCCTTTAGAACCTTTATTAATTTTAAATAATGGAGGTTGAGCTAAATACACATAACCATTTTCTATCAATTTATTAAATGGTTTATTATTAAAAAAAGTTAACAACAAGGCTCTAATGTGAGAACCATCAACATCAGCATCTGTCATAATTATAATTTTACCATATCTGAGATCCTTTAAATCAATTTCTTGAACTTTGGGATCTAAACCCAAAGCATTAATCAAAGTTAAAATTTCATTTGAAGAAATCATTTTTGCTAATGCTTTTGTCCTTGTGTCAGATGTATGTTTATTGCCATTTCCATTTTTTTTTTTCTGTAAATCCTCTACATAAGTATTTAAAATTTTTCCTCTCAATGGTAATACAGCTTGATTCGATCTATCTCTTCCTTGTTTAGCAGAACCACCTGCAGAATCACCCTCAACAATAAACAGTTCAGTTCCATCTTGTTTTCCGATTTGGCAATCAGCTAATTTTCCAGGAAGACCACTTAATTCAAGAGCGCCTTTTCTTCTTACACTTTCTCTAGCTTTTCTAGCAACATCTCTAGCTAAAGCTGCTTGGATAATTTTAGCTAAGACTATTTTTGCAATTGAAGGATTTTGATCAAACCATATAGATAATTTTTCATTAACTAAAGTTTCAACAATCATTCTTACTTCAGAAGATACAAGTTTATCTTTTGTTTGAGATGAAAATTTCGGATCAGGTATTTTTATAGATATTATACAAGTTAATCCCTCTTTAATATCATCTCCCGAGATTGTTAATTTATTTTTTTTTAAAAGATTATGCTCATTTGCATATTTATTGATTACTCTTGTTAAGGCACTTCTAAAACCCAATAAATGAGTCCCACCATCTTTCTGATGAATATTATTTGTATAAGGATAGATATCTTCTGAATAAGTTAAATTCCATTTTAAAGAACATTCTATTTCTATATTTTCTTTTTTTCCATCAATATAGATCGGCTTCTTAAACAGATCATTGTCATTTTTATTTTTAAGTTTTTCTCTTTTGTCATCTAAATATTCAACAAATTCTATTATTCCTCCTTCGTATTTGAATTCACTAATTTTCTCTTTCTTTAGTGATTGATCAATAAAAGTTATTTTAATTCCTTTATTTAGAAAAGCCAGTTCTCTCATTCTTCTAATAAGAATATTTGCACTAAATTTTATCGAAGAGAAAATATCTTTTGAGGGTAAAAAAGTGATTTCTGTACCATTACTTTTAGATTTTCCTACAATTTTTAATGGTGCTTTAGCCTCACCATTTTTAAATTCTATTAAATATTTTTTTCCATCTCTATTTATTTCTAATTTGAGTTTTTCAGATAAAGCATTTACAACTGAAACTCCTACGCCGTGTAAGCCCCCAGAGACTTTATAAGAATCATGATCAAATTTACCTCCAGCATGTAATTGAGTCATAATTACCTCAGCTGCAGATTTCTTTTCACCCTTATGTATGTCTACAGGGATACCTCTACCATCGTCTCTTACTGTGATCGTCCCATCCAAATTTATTTTAACATAAATATTTTTACAATAACCTGCTAGAGCTTCATCAATAGAATTATCTACAACTTCATAAACCATGTGGTGAAGACCGGTGCCATCGTCTGTATCCCCGATATACATACCTGGTCTTTTTCTTACAGCTTCTAAACCTTTTAAAACTTTAATTGAATCTGCTTGATAATTATTGTTTTTCATTTTTTTGGAAAAATTTATACTATCATAAATTATAGTATTTAAATACAGAAGTTTTAATATATGTTGTCTTTTAATAAATAAAAAATGATTAAAAAAGGTATAATTCTTGCAGGTGGTTCAGGCACAAGATTAAGCCCATTAACTAAAGCTTCAAATAAACAATTATTACCAATACATGACAAGCCAATGATATTCTATCCATTATCTGTAATGATGCTTGCTAATATTAAAAATATTTTAATGATAATTAATCCTGGTCAGACTGAAAATTTTAGAAATTTATTAGGCGATGGATCAAGATTTGGTATTAATATTAAATATAAAATTCAAGATAAACCGAGAGGACTTCCAGATGCATTTAATTTGGCAAGATCGTTTATCAATAATGATAATGTTGCTCTTATTTTAGGAGATAACTTTTTTTATGGACAAAGCTTAACAAAAAAACTTGAAAAATCTTCGTCTCACTCTAATGGAGCAACAATTTTTTTGAAAGAAGTTTCTAAGCCTGAAAATTATGGTGTAGCTAAAATAAAAAAAAATAAAATTCAAAAAATTATTGAGAAACCAAAAAAATTTATCTCTAATAACGCAATCACTGGTTTATACTTTTTTGATAAGAATGTATGTGAATTTGCTGGAAAGTTAAAACCTTCAAAAAGAGGAGAGTTAGAAATAACAGATTTAATTAATGAGTATAAAAAAAGAAACAAACTTAAGTTTGAAATGATTGGTAGAGGTGCTATTTGGTCAGATGCTGGAAAAATAGAGGATTTAAGCAATGTGTCAAGCTATGTAAAATCTGTAGAAAAAGTTCAAGGCATAAAAATTGCATGTCTTGAAGAAATTTCATTATTAAAAAGATGGATAGATAAAAAAAAAATTATTGAAAATATAAAGTTTTATGGAAATTGCGATTACAGTACATATTTAAAAAAGATTATAATTTGAAAAAAAAAACCATTTTAATAACAGGATCCTCAGGTTTCATAGGTTACCTTTTTTTGAAAAGAAGCCTAGGAGATGGTTATAAAATAATTGATATATTAAGAGATAAAAATAAAAAAAATAAAAAATTACTTTATTTAAGAAAGAAATATAAATCTTCATATAAATCAATTTTTTTTTCTGATCTTAAAACTTTAAAAAATAAATTGAATAATAAAAAAATTGACTATTTTATAAATTTTGCAACTCTATATAAAAATTCTCATTCGCACGAAGATATACCAAATTTTATTAACTCCAATGTGCTTTTTCCCGTCATTATTTTAGATATTGTATATCGTAAAGTAAAAAAAATCATAAATTTTGGAACAATGATGCAACATGTTGATGGAAAAAATTACGATCCAAAAAATTTTTATGCATCAACTAAGTCTGCTTTTGAAATGATACTTCAATTTTATACCTCTCAAAATAAAACAGTAAAGTTTTATAATCTTAAATTTTACGAAAGTTTTGATAGAAAAGATTCTAGAAAAAAACTAATACCTCAATTATTCAAAAATTTTAAAAAAAATGTAATTTCAAAAATTATTTCAAGGAGATTGGAATTAAATATAATTCATTCACGAGATATTTTTAATTCAATTAAGTTGATCATAGATAGAAATATCAAAAGTGGAACATATTGTTTAAAAAATAAAAAAAATATAAATATTTTTGATTTGATCAAAAATATTAATAAAAACTCAAAAAAAAAGATAAAGGTAAAATACTTAAGTAATAATATGATTAAACCTAATCAATCAAAATTAAAAATTTTACCAAATTGGAAGCCAATGTATAATATACAAAAAGAGATAGAGAAAATTTTTTATGAAAATAATTAAAACAAAAATAAAAGGTTTAGTTTTACTCTCAACTAAAATTTATAAAGATAGAAGAGGTTTTTTTAAAGAAGTAGAAAAAGAAAAAATTTTAAAAAAAAAATTTATTTTTGATTGTTTTTCTTACTCAAAAAAAAATACTTTGAGAGGTTTACATCTTCAGACAAAAAACAGCCAAGCTAAAATAGTGACAGTGGTACAAGGTAAAATATTAGATGTTGTTGTTGACTTAAGAAAGAAATCTAAAACATATGGAAAATATTTCTCAATTCTTATTTCACAAAATTCAAATTTTTCTATCTACATACCAGAAAATTTTGCTCATGGTTTTTTATGTCTATCAAAAGAATGCGCTGTTTACTATAAGTGCACAAAATACAGGGATAAAAATAGTGAAACTACGATAAAATGGGATGATAATAAACTTAACATTAAATGGCCAATAAGAAGACCGATTTTATCAAAAAAAGATAAACAAGGTATAAAGTTTGATGATTTTTAAATTACTCTTGGGTAAGGGATATGTGTTATAAATTTTCCACCATTTTTAATAAACTTTTTTTCTTTTTTGAATATTTCTTCCTTAAAATTCCATGCACCAAGAAAAACATATTTATGATTTTTAATTAATAATTTTTGATATTTTTTAACGAGTATCTTACTTCCTGGAAGATATTTTCCAATTTTATATGATGTCGTATCATAAAAATAATCAATATCTTTTTTATCAATCCCACAATAATTCAAAACGGTGCAAGATTTTGCAGTTGCCCCGTATCCAATAATCTTTTTATTCTGAGTTTTTATTTTTTTAAATATTGACTTTAATTTTTTTTTTGATTTCAAAACTTTTGCAGCAAATTTTTTGTATGTTAAAAATTTATGAAGACCATAAATCTTTTCTTTGTCTAAATTTTCTTTCACACTTTTCTTAATTTTATAAAAAGAATTTGTCTTTTTTTTTATATAGTACCTATTAGAACCACCATGTGTTCTGATGTTTTCTATATCAAAAATTTCAAGTCCGTAATTAATCAAAATTTTACTTAATGATAATGTAGAAAAAACATAAATATGTTCACAATAAAATTGATCATAAGCTACATTTTTTATACACTCTAAAAGAGATGGGTCTTCTAGAACAAGAATTCCAGTGTCATTTAAAGAAAATTTGATTGCTTTAAATAATTCATCATAATTTTCTATATGACTTAGAGTATTAGCTGAATAAATTAAATCAATTTTTTTTTTACTAAAAAATTTTTTTGCTAGGTTTGTATTCCAATAATTAGAATAAACTTTATAACCTTTTTTTTTTGTTATATTTGCCAAATTTTTACATGGTTCAATACCTATGATTTCTTTTTTTTTAAAATTTTTTAAAAAAGCTCCATCGTTACTTCCAATTTCTAAAACAAATTTTGGATTAAATCTTTGCTTTAAAAATTTTGCAAGATTTTTAAAAGATTTTCTCATTGTAAAGGATTCTGATGATTTATATGGATAATTTTCATTAAACATTTTTTTTTTAGAAACTTTATTTAATATAGATACTAAATAATTTTTACTATCATACATGATTATCAACTCAAATTTATTTTCTTTTTTATTCAAATCTTTTTTCTCTAAATAAGAGTTAGCGAGTGGCTGAAATCCTAAGTTTAAAAATTTTTTCATAATGTTCTATAATCATAATTTTTTATAAAATGAAACAACTTAATTTACTGGCGGAGAGAGTGGGATTCGAACCCACGAAAGAGTTGCCCCTTAACACGCTTTCCAAGCGTGCGCCTTAAGCCCCTCGGCCATCTCTCCAAAAATTTATTAAAGAATATAATCAGAATATTGTTCAATATTTTCAACTAAATATTGTGGAAAACTGCTATCTATTTCAACAGTTTCATACTTTTCTCCTCTATTAAATAAGTCAATTTTTTCAATTATCTTTTTTTTTATTACTGAAACCGATGAGTATTCATCATTACTATATTCGATATGTGCGTAAGTTTTAAGTTTTTTGGAAATATCTTCTGGACTCATTAAATTATTGAAATGCCATCCTCCATCATCAAATATTTCAACACTCCTTTCTTTATCAATTCTAAAAAATTTGTAATAGGCGTTTTTCTTGTTTATTTTTTGTCTCATAAAATCGATTGATTTTAAATTTTTTTTTTTACAAACTCTTGTTCCTTCCCATGGAGTTTCATAAGGATTAAATAAGTTAAAATAATAGTTGTAAAAATTTTGTAAAAAAATTCCATATTTTTTTTCCAAATTAAAATCTTTTAATATTTTAGGATTTGGTATTTCATCTGGGTCTGAAAAAAAAATGAAATCGTCATCCTTTGCGAAATCTAAATTTTTTAAAATAAACTCTCTTTGAAAAGCTTGATTTTGCCACTCATTGTTATTTTTAGGAAATGGTTTTTTTAATAATAAATACTTAATTTTTGAATTATTTTTATACTTTTCTGTTAAATCAAAATTTCTATTTTTTAAATTATTTTTATGATCATAAAGAGATTCACATATAACGAATTTATCAACTAATTCGTTTATTACATTATATCTAAAATCAAATATATAATTGTTATCAAAAAATGTTATGCAATCGATAATCTTTCCCATTTCTTATTTTTCCTTATTGATTTTTAAAACACCGATAAATGCCTCTTGAGGTATTTCTACTCGTCCAAATTGTTTTGCTCTAGCTTTTCCTTTTTTTTGTTTTTCAAGTAATTTTCTTTTCCTATCAGTTGCTCCCCCGCCATGAATTTTAGTCAAAACATCTTTCTTAAAACCTTTAATAGTTTCCCTGGCAATTATTTTTCCACCAATTGCTGCTTGTATTGGGATCATGAAATTATGTCTTGGAATTAAATCTTTCAACTTTTCACATACTTCTCGACCAGTTTTTTGTGCAAAATCTTTATGTATCATCATGGCTAAGGCATCAACAGGTTCACCATTTACAAGTATTCCCAATTTAACCAAATCACCTTCTCTATGTTCAAGCATTTCATAATCAAAACTAGCGTAACCACTTGTCATAGATTTTATCTTATCATTAAAATCAAATACTACTTCATTAAGTGGCAATTCATAAGTTATTACAGCTCTATTCCCAGAATAGCTTAAATTAATTTGAATACCTCTTTTATCCTGACACAATTTAATTATCGAACCTAAATATTGATCTGGAGTAATAATAGTTGCTTTAATCCAAGGCTCTTCTATTGATTTAATCAATGTTGGATCAGGTAAACTAGAGGGGTTTTGTAGATCAATTGAATTTCCCTTGTTTAAATAAACTTTATAAACTACTCCTGGTGTTGTTGTGAGTAGATTTACATCAAACTCTCTTTCAAGCCTTTCGGTAATAATTTCAAGATGAAGTAATCCTAAAAAACCACATCTGAAACCTAATCCTAAAGCTGAGGAAGACTCTGGTTCAAATGAAAAACTAGCATCGTT
This sequence comes from uncultured Pelagibacteraceae bacterium, assembly GCA_902577525.1. Taxonomy (GTDB): domain Bacteria; phylum Pseudomonadota; class Alphaproteobacteria; order Pelagibacterales; family Pelagibacteraceae; genus Pelagibacter. The sequence continues at coordinate 40,084 of CACGZG010000010.1, forward strand.
TAATCTTAATTTTGCCAATCCATCTTTTAGTTTTTGGTATTCTGAACTATCAACAGGAAATAATCCACAAAACACTACAGGTTTACTTGGTTTAAATCCTGGTAAAGGAGTTACCCTAGGTTTTGAAGCGTCACAAATTGTATCACCGACCTTTGTGTCTGATAAAACTTTTATTCCAGTAATAATAAAACCTATTTCTCCTGTATTTAATTCCTCAATATCTCTTGCTTTAGGAGTGAATACTCCTACTTTTTCAACAACATAATCCTGATTTGTTGAAAGCATTTTAATTTTCATATTTTTTTTTATTTTACCATTTATTATTCTTACTAAAATTACTACTCCAAGATAAGTGTCATACCAACTATCAACCAACAAACATTTTAAATCTTCGTTTAAATGTCCTTTGGGGCTAGGTAGTTTGTTTATTATCTGTTCTAAAATTTGATCTACACCATCTCCAGTTTTTCCAGAACATGGTACTGCATTCTCAGTATCTATTCCAATCACATCCTCAATCTGTTTTTTTGTTTTTTCTAAATCCGAGGCAGGTAAATCTATTTTATTTAAGACGGGAATTATTTCATGATTTATATCTAAAGCTTGATATACGTTAGCTAAAGTTTGAGCTTCAACCCCTTGAGTGCTATCAACAATCAATATTGAACCTTCACAAGCATATAATGATCTACTAACTTCATAACTAAAATCTACATGGCCTGGTGTATCAATAATATTTAAAATATAATCTTTTCCATCTTTTGCTTTATAATTAAGTTTCACAGTTTGAGCTTTTATAGTTATGCCTCTTTCTCTTTCAATATCCATAGAGTCTAAAACTTGAGCTTTCATTTCTCTTTCGGTCAGACCACCACATTTATGAATAATTCTATCAGCAATTGTAGATTTACCATGATCAATGTGTGCAATGATCGCAAAATTTCTTATATTTTCTATAGTGCTCATTTTTTTAAGATCGAATTTTTGCGCCAGTTTTATTTTCAACTGTTTCAATAATTTTTTTACTGATTACTTCTAAATCACTGTCATTTAATGTTTTTTCAAAAGATTGTATAGTAACACTTATCGCAATTGATTTTTGGTTTTCAGGGATGTTATAACCTTCATAAACATCAAAAACTTTAATATTGTTTATTAAATTTTGATCAATACGAGAAATTACATCTATCAAATCTTGTGCCTTAACGTCTTTATTTACTACAAAAGCAAAATCTCTTTCAGATTTTTGATAATCTGAAACAGTAAAATTTATTTTTTGATCATTTAATGATTTTTTAGGTAATTTTAAGTTATCCAAAAAAATCTCAAAACCTACCAAAGACTCTGTTTTGACATCAATTTTCTTTATTATATTTGGGTGAATTTCACCAAAATAAGCAGCTACTTGATCTTTTCCTCTATTCAAAAACAGTCTGCCTGACTTACCAGGATGATAATAATTAGGTGTTATGTTATCAATAAAGAACTTATCAGAGCTATAACCTACCTCTTCCAATGTCTGGACTACGTCTCTCTTTACATCAAATACATCTACATTTCTCTCTTGTTCAATCCAGGATAAGCGAGATTTTTTACCAGCTGATAAACCACAAACAATTGTGTTTTGTTCACCTGGATTAGAACCGGTAAAAATAGGACCTATTTCAAAAATTGAAAAATCTTTAAAGCCTTTATCAAGATTTCTAGACATAAACATTATTAAATTAGAGTATATGGAATTTCTTAAAACACTTAATTCAGAGCTTATAGGATTTATTATCTTAATTTCCTGAAGTTTGTCTTTAAAACAATCATTATATCGTTCGTCTGTAAATGACCATGTAATTGTTTCTAAATAACCTTTTGAAGCAATTGATCTCTGTAAAAAATGAAATAATTTTTGAGATTTTGTTAGAGTGGACTTCTTCCTGTCTTTAATTGGATCAATAATTCTTATCTTGTCATAGCCACAGATCCTTACCAATTCTTCAATAATGTCCACTTCATTTGAAATATCAGGTCTCCACGACGGAACAGCCAACTTAAAATATTTTTTTTCTTTTTTTGATTTAAAACCAAGGTTATCTAAAATTTTTAGCATTTTTTTTTTAGAAATTTTAAAACCTGTTACCTTTTCAAAATAATTAGGATCAAATCTGACATTTAAAGTTTTAAAAGTTTGAATTTTTTGAACGTTAATTTTACTAATTTCACCTCCACATATTTTTTTGATTAAAAATGCTGCTTTATTTAAGCCTTCTTCAATAGATTGTGGATCAATGCCTCTTTCGAATCTAAACTTTGCATCAGTGTCAATATTTAACTTTTTTGCAGTTTTTCTTATTGATCTTGGTTCAAAATAAGCTGATTCTAACAATATATTTTTTGTATTAAGTTCTGTACTTGATCGCGTTCCACCTATTATACCACCTAATCCTAAAACACCTTTGTTATCACTTATTACGCACATGCCACTTTCTAATTTATAATTTCTATTATCTAAAGCTGAGAACTCCTCTCCAGGTTTAGAGTTTCTGATAATTATACCCTTTTCGATTTTATCAGCGTCATACGCATGTAATGGACGATTTATATCAAACATAACATAATTAGTAATATCAACTATTGCTGAAATTGGTTTTTGACCAATAGAAATTAATTTATCTTTCAACCACTGAGGACTCTCAGTATTCTTGACGTTTGTAATTAAACAAGTTCCGAAAGCACTACATCCTTGTCCTTTTTCATTTTTAATTTTGATATTTAAAGATTGTCTTATTTTAGATTTAATTTTTTTTTCTTTACTATCTTTCAATTTACCAAAACCAGAGGCAGCAAGATCTCGTGCAATACCTCTAAC
>CACGZG010000011.1 GCA_902577525.1 uncultured Pelagibacteraceae bacterium
ACTGATAATGGTATCGGATTTAAAAATTTAAAAAATGATATAAAAGAAATTTTAAACCCTTATTTCACAACAAAAAAAAATGGAACTGGATTAGGTTTGTCAATTGTAAATAAAATAGTTAATGATCATAAAGGTGAATTAGAATTTATATCAATACCAGATGGAGCGAAAATAGAAATAATTTTTAATAAAAATGGCAATTGAAATATTAATAGTTGACGATAATGCGGATATCAGAAAAATTCTTAATGAATTAATAATTGATGCAGGTTACAAAACAAGAATTGCCGCAAATTACAATCAAGCATTAACTGAAATAGATAAGAAAATTCCTGATGTAGCAATTTTAGACGTTAAGTTAGATAAAGGCGACAATGATGGTATTGAATTACTTTCACATATTAAATCTAAGAATAAAGATGTGCCTGTAATAATAATAACAGGTCATGCAAATGTAGAGATGGCAGTAAACTCTTTAAAACATGGAGCATTTGAATTTATTGAAAAACCTTTCGATCAAACAAGATTACTTAATTTTATTAAAAGAGCAGTTGAAAACGTGAAATTAAAATCTCAAAATAAAGAGTATGAAGATAAATTATTCTACTCATATGAATTAATTGGAGACAGTAAGAATATTTCAACCATAAGAGAACAAATAGATAAAATTGGAATTACAGAAAGTAGAGTATTAATTAATGGTCCCTCAGGATCAGGCAAGGAATTAATCGCAAGAAAAATTCATAAAAATTCAAAAAGAAATTCAAAACCATTTGTAATATTAAATGGTGCTTTGCTTGAGGCTAATAAATATGAATTAGAGTTATTTGGTGAGGAGAAAGAAAATGGTTCTATTTCCTATGGTGCTTTAGAAAAAGCAAATGATGGAACATTATTAATTGATCAGGTTTCAGAAATTCCATTAGATATCCAATCAAAAATATTAAGAGTTCTAACTGACCAAAAATTCAAAAGACTTAATGGAAATAGCGATGTAAATGTTAATGTAAGAATAATTTGTTCCTCTAGCAAAGATTTAAAAGAAGAAATTAAGCTCGGAAACTTTAGAGAAGATTTATATCACCGACTTAATGTTTTCGAAATCAATATAAAACCGCTTAATCAGAGAATTTCAGATATTCCGCTATTAATTAGATATTTTTCCAAAAAAATTTCAGAAAATTATAATCTTAAAAATTTAGATTTAGATGAAAATGATAGTTATGTGTTAAATCATTTTTGGCATGGAAATGTAAGAGAGTTGAGAAATTTAATTGAAAGAATTGCAATTTTGCAACCTGATACTAAAGATAAAATGTCTAATATTATTAAAGAATCTCTTAAAAATGATGATTTTGGAGAAAAACTAAGTGAAAATAATCTTTCTATACCACTAAAAGAAGCTAGAGAAAAATTTGAAAAAGAGTATTTAACTGTTCAATTAAAAAAATTTAAAGGAAATATATCTAAAACTGCTAATTTTGTTGGAATGGAAAGAAGCGCACTTCATAGAAAGCTCAAAGGATTAGGAATCAAAGAATTTAATTAAAATGAATATAATTATTTGTGGAGCTGGCAGAGTTGGTTTTACTATAGCTAAACTATTGAGTGAACAAGGTCATTCAACTACTGTCATAGATCAATCTAGTGAAGATATTCAAAAAATAAACGACAGTTTAGATGTCAAGGCCATTGTAGGGAAGGCCACCTATCCTTCAATTCTTGAAAAAGCTAATGCATCAGAAACAGATATGATTATTGCAGTTACAAGAAATGATGAAATTAATATGCTTATTTGTCAAATTGCATTTTCAATTTTTAAAATTCCAAAAAAAATTGCAAGAATTCGATCACAAGATTATCTAAATCCTAAGTTTACAAGTGTTTATAATAAAGAAAATTTACCAATTGACGTAATAATTTCACCAGAATTAGAGATAGCAAAATCTATACAAAGAAAATTAGAGGCACCAGGTGCATTAGATAATGTGCCTTTTGTAAACAATAAAATAAGATTATTAGAAATACTCATAAGAAAGGATTGTAAATCTATCAATATCAAATTTAATGAGTTAACAAAGAAATATCCTAAACTAGAGGCTAATATTATTGGAATAAATAGAAATGAAAAATTTTTTATTCCAAAAAAAACAGACTCTGTCAGAGAAAATGATAAAATTTATATCATTATTAATTCAATTCAGATGGCTGAGACATTAGATGCTTTCAGTCATAGAGAGAGAATTTCAAAAAAAATCTTAATTATTGGTGGTGGAAATATTGGATTCAACTTAGCTAAAAATATTGAGGAAAATTTAGAAACTGTAAGAGTTAAAATTATAGAAAAAAATAAAGAGAGGGCAGAATATTTAGCCAGTCAATTAAATGATGCTATCATTGTTAATGGTGATGGATTAGATGAAGAAGTATTAAGTGAGGCAAATTTAGGAGAGGCCGAAACAGTTTTAGCACTAACAAATGATGATGAAGATAATTTAATGGTAAGTGTCTTGGTCGAAAAATTCGCTAAAGACCAAAAAGAAATTGATGATAAAAGGACTATGGCTCTAATTAACAAACCTAATTATTCTCTTTTACAATCTTCTTTAAAGATAGATGATTTAATTGATCCAAGAATGACTACTGTTTCTAGTATATTAAAACATATTCACAAAGGCACAATTGAAAATGCTTATACAATTTCAAATGGTGAATATGAAGTGATTGAAGCTGAAATAATCGAAACTTCTGAGTTAATTAACAAAGAATTAAAAAATTCAAATTTACCTGAAGAATTAAGAATAGGTGCCATTTTAAGAAATGAAAAAGTTATAATTCCCAGATCAGATTTTGTTTTTAAAAAAGATGACAAAGTTGTTTTTATTGTTAAGAAAGATTCAATTTCCTTTGTTGAAAATATTTTTAGATTAAGTTCAATTTAAGTAAATGTTAAAGCTACAACTTAAATATTTAAGTTTCTTTTTTGGCTTAATATCAATTTTATCTTTTTTTAATATAATTTATTCTTATTATCTAAATTTATACTTAAATTTGGATACTTATTATTATAGTTTATTTTCATCATTAATTATCTCAGTTTTATTTTTTAAAGTAAAATTAATTGAAAAAAAACAATCTATATTTGATAAGATTTTAACAGTTTTCTTGGGATATATTTTAATACCTTTAATTCTAGCAATTCCTTTTTATCTAAGTATTTATAATTTAACTTTTTTAAATTCATATTTTGAGGCTATTTCAGGTTTTACTTCTACAGGTTTTACTATTTTTGATAATATAAAGAATATTGATCAAAGCCTAATTTTATGGAGATCATCAACTCAATGGATTGGAGGTCTTTATTTTTTATTTTCGATTATATTTTTAATTGATATTTATGATGAGAACCTAAAAAAAACACTTACGAACTTTATTTCATTCGATAGTTCAGAAATTTTCAAACAAGCAATAAAAATTTTTTTATTGTACTCATTTTTGACCTTAATGATCTTTATTATCTTAAATTTATTTTCTATTAGAAGTTTTAATTCGTTAAATTTAGCATTCACGTTGATTTCCTCTGGTGGATTTTTACCGACAGATGATCTTGCAAATATTTTAAAGGAAAATTCTCAAATTATAGTTTTTTCATTACTTATGCTAACATCATTTTTCAGTATTTTTTTTAGTTACAATTTGATTTTTTTTAAAAAAAAAAATGTTAATTTTTTTTATGAAGACCTTCATTTAATTGTATATTTTATTGTTATAACAACCCTTTTTTTTCTTTTTTTTAGTCTTAAAAATGATTTTTCAACAAATTTATTATCTATAACAAGTAGTATATCAAATATCGGTTTTTCTTTGGATAATGAACAATCAAATTTGACTTTAATTTTTCTAATTTTAGTAATTATTGGCGGCTCTTTTTTTTCGACAAGTTCAGGATTAAGATTTGTTAAAATTTATTCTTTATTCAAGTATTCACTTAATCAAATTTTATCTTTTAGCAAACCGAAAAACATTTTTATGAACAAACTTTTATTTACTAAAATTAATTTTGATTTTGACGAGATAAATAAATATTTCTTAACTATTATAATATTTATTTTGTCTCTTTTATTACTTACGTCTTTTTTAAGTATCAGTGGAATTGTTTTTGAAAATTCATTTAAATTAGCAATTTTGACCTTAATGAATACCGTAAATTCCTCTATTTACGGTTTAGGTGAATTTGATTTCAATAATCTTCATTTTATCACTAAATATATTCTAATTTTATTTATGATAATTGGTAGAATTGAGTTATTAACAATTCTTCTACTTATAAAAAAATTTCTTTTAAAAAATTAATTAATTGATGTATATGTATTAACTAAATTTGCGCCCTTAGCTCAGCTGGATAGAGCATCGGTTTTCTAAACCGAGGGTCGTAGGTTCGAATCCTTCAGGGCGCGCCATAATAGTCAATATTTTCTCTTTTTTAATTAAATTATTTTCTTGACTAGTTTTTAAAATTTCTAATTTTTAAATAAATTTTTCTTGATCTGTTATTTTGTACATGCTTAAATTATAAGAATTCAAAAAGTTATTTTGAATTATTTGTTAACAAATAAATAAACAATAGGAAGAAATATGTTTAAATACTTAAAACAATTGACTTCTTTAGTTGCTATGGTTGCTGTGTTGTTTACTTTTACAACAGAGTCTATGGCTGCTAAAAAATCGAAAACACTTAAAAACACTCAAAAGAAAGGTTTTGTAAGATGTGGAGTATCTCAAGGTCTTCCAGGATTTTCTAACGCTGATGCAGCAGGAAATTGGACTGGAGTTGACGTTGATGTATGTAGAGCGGTAGCTGCTGCGGTTCTAGGTGATGCAAACAAAGTTAAGTTTACACCACTAAGTGCTAAAGAAAGATTTACAGCTTTAACTTCTGGGGAGATTGATATCTTATCTAGAAACACAACTTGGACACTTTCTAGAGATGCTGATATTGGACTTACTTTCGTTGGAGTAAACTTCTACGATGGTCAAGGTTTCATGGTTAGAAAAAGTTCAGGTATCACTTCAGTAAATCAATTCAAAAATGGTATCTCAGCTTGTACAAACATTGGTACAACAACTGAGTTAAATATGAGAGACTTCTTTAATTCAAGAGGAATTTCTTATGAGCCAGTTGCTTTTGAAAAAGCAGACGAAGTTGTTGCTGCTTATGATTCAGGAAGATGTGATACATATACAACTGACAAATCTGGTTTAGCTGCTCAAAGAACTAAAATGAGTAATCCAGATGAGCATATTGTATTACCTGAAACAATTTCTAAAGAACCACTAGGTCCAGTTGTTAGACAAGGTGATTCAGTATGGGAAGATATCGTAAGATGGTCTTTAAATGCTATGATTGAAGCAGAAGAATATGGAATCACTTCAGCGAACGCAGACTCTATGAAAACTTCAGATAATCCAGCAATCAAAAGATTAGTTGGAGCAGAAGGTGAATTAGGTGCTGCTTTCGGTCTTGATAACGAGTGGAGCTTAAGAATTATCAAGCAAGTTGGTAACTACGGTGAAAGTTATAAGAGAAATATAGCTGACACTGGTATTTTACCAGACAGAGGTCCAAACCAATTATGGACAAAAGGCGGAATACTTTACGTTCCACCTGCAAGATAATTGTAGTTTAAAACAATTTAAAAAGGGCTAGATTTTTCTAGCCCTTTTTTTTATAAACCCATATATTATCTCATCGTGAACTTTAAATTAAAAGACTTAGGTCCTCAGTTAATTACAGTCATAGCTGTAGTTCTGATTTTTGGTTTTTTTACCTATAACGCCCAAATTAATATGGAAAATAGAGGCATTGATTTTGGTTACGGTTTTTTATCCCAAGAGTCATCTTTTGATGTTCAGTTTTCATTAATAGAATATGATGGTTCACATTCGTACTTTAGAGCTTATTTAGTAGGCCTATTAAATACAATACTTGTTTCAGTTATTGGAATTATTATAGCGACAATAATTGGAGTCATTGTTGGCGTAGCAAGATTGTCACCAAACTATTTAATTAATAAATTTGCAGCTTATTATGTAGAATTTTTTAGAAATATTCCGCTTCTTCTGCAAATATTTTTTTGGTATTTTGCAGCATTAAGAGCTCTTCCATTACCTCAAGATGCTGAAGCGATTTTTGGCGTATTTTTTTTAACAATTAAAGGTCTTTATGTTCCCGCTTTTATTTGGGAGAATTTTAATATTTTTTTGTATTCAATAGTTGCGTCAATAATTGCGATTATCGTAATCAGAATTCAAGCTAAAAAATTGCAAGAAACACAAGGTAAACAAATTCCTGTTTTTTTCATTTCAATTGGATTGATTTTGATTTTACCTCTTTTAAGTTTTTTAATAGGAGGTGTTAGTTTATCCTTTGAAATTCCTAAATTAAAACAGTTGGCGGCTACCTCATTTGTTTACGACGGTGGGTTAAGTTTGCCACCAGAATTAATTGCTCTTACTTTATCTCTATCACTCTATACAGCTACATTTATTGCTGAATGCGTAAGAGCAGGCATACAAGGAGTGGGCAAAGGTCAAAAAGAGGCTGCAGCCTCTATTGGATTAACACCAAATCAAGTTTTAAAACTTGTTATAATGCCACAAGCTTTGAGAATTATAATTCCACCAACAACTAATCAATACTTGAATTTAACAAAAAATTCCTCCTTAGCTGCTGCCATAGCATACCCAGATTTAGTTTTGGTTTTTGCTGGTACTGCTTTAATGCAAACAGGTAAAGCAATCGAAATTGTTTCTATTACAATGTTTACTTATCTAAGCTTAAGTATTTCGATTTCAATTTTAATGAATTGGTACAACAAAAAGATAGCTATACAGGAAAAATAATGAATAAGATTAATTTTTTAAAACCTGATAAATCGAATTTAAATACTTTTTTATATTTAGGTTCTTTTTTATTTTTTATAAGTGTTTTGGATGTTTTCTTAAATTCATTCTTTAAAGTAAATTTTATCGGGTTTTTACCTAATTTTTTGAGTTTTATTATGCCTTTAATACTAGGTTTTATAGGACTTTATCTTATCAGAATTGAGTACAGTGGAATCAAAAAACTAGATCAATTAAATAAACACATAAATACTAATAATTTTAATGCTATACTATCATTATTAATAATTTTTATAGTTATTAAGTCGATACCACCAATTTTAAATTGGTTTTTTATTGAAGCTAGTTTTGCTGGAGATAGTAAAGATGTATGTACAGGCTCAGGCGCTTGTTGGACATACATAAAAGTTTGGATGAGAAGATTTATGTATGGAATGTATCCAAATGCAGAACAATGGAGAATTAACCTTTCATTTATCGCTTTAGCATTACTTGGATCTGTTGGATATTTTGCGACTGATAGATTTAAAAAATATTTAACACTGTATTATGTTGTAATTTATCCTTTAATTGCATTTTTATTTATATTTTTCTTTATTTCAGGTGGACCAGTCTTTTTCGACTTTTCTTACGGAATTATTGCAGCGATAGTATCTATTATTATTGGATTTTTCATACCCAATAAGTTTAAGTTTTATTATTTTTTAATTGTTCCTTTATTTATTTATATTTTATTGAAATATTATCTTTTTTTTGAAGAAACAATAGAATTAGGAAAACTAGATGGTTTAAATTGGGTTGAAACAGGTGCATGGGGTGGATTATCTCTAACTTTTATAATTTCTTTTTTCTGTTTAATTTTCTGTTTTCCAATAGGAATGGCTTTTGCTTTAGGTAGAAGATCGAATTTCCCATTAATTAGATATATTTCAATTGGTTTTATTGAATTTTGGAGAGGTGTTCCATTGATTACAGTTTTATTTATGTCTGCAGTTATGTTTCCGATGTTTCTACCAGCAGACTTTTTTATAGATAAATTGGTAAGATGTATAATAGCAATATCTTTATTTGAAGCTGCATACGTAGCTGAAGTTATCAGAGGAGGTTTGCAGGCACTTCCAAGAGGTCAGTATGAAGCTGCAAAGTCTTTAGGGATGGGTTATTGGAAAATGCATATTTTTGTAATTTTACCTCAAGCTTTAAAGTTAGTTATCCCAGGGATTGCTAATACTTTTTTAGCTTTAGTTAAAGATACACCACTAATATTTGTTGTAGGACTTTTAGAAATAGTTGGAATGTTGAATTTAGCTAAAACTAACCCAGAATGGTTAGGATTTGCAATGGAAGGTTATGTTTTTGCTGCAATAATTTTCTGGATTATTTGTTATGCAATGAGTAAATATAGCTATAATTTAGAGTTAAAATATAAAACTGATAGATAAAAATATGTCTGAAAGTATCATTCAAATAAATAATATGAATAAATGGTTTGGAGATTTTCAAGTTTTGAAAGGTATTAATTTAGAAGTAAAACCAAAACAAAAAATTGTTGTATGTGGTCCATCAGGTTCAGGTAAATCAACTTTAATAAGATGTATTAATAGATTAGAAGAACATCAAGAGGGAAATATTATTGTAGATGGTACAGAATTAACAGAGGATACAAAAAATATTGAACAAATAAGAGCAGAAGTTGGAATGGTTTTTCAACAGTTTAATTTATTTCCTCACTTATCTATTTTAGATAATTGTACTTTAGCTCCTATATGGGTAAAAAAAATGCCTAAAAAAGATGCAGAAGAACTTGCTCTAAAACACTTAGAAAGAGTACAAATACTTGATCAAGCACAAAAATATCCTGGCCAATTATCCGGTGGACAACAACAAAGAGCCGCAATAGCAAGAGCTTTATGTATGGAGCCAAAAATAATGCTTTTTGATGAACCTACATCAGCTTTAGATCCTGAAATGATTAAAGAAGTTCTTGATGTAATGGTAAATTTAGCAAAACAAGGGATGACTATGATTGTAGTTACTCATGAAATGGGATTTGCAAAAGAAGTAGCTGATCAAATGATATTTATGGACGAAGGGATGATAGTAGAAAAAGCAGATACTAAGGAATTTTTTGCTAATCCAAAGAGTGATAGAACTAAACTTTTCTTAAGCCAGATACTATAGTCTTCAGCAATATCAAGCAAATTTTCTTTAAAAATGGCTTAACTAATGCTTGACAGATTTATCAATAAACTGACTTTTTCTTAAAAATAAAAAAAATTTATTGTTGCAGGAGGTATTAAAAACTAGTTGAATAAGTTTTTATAAAAATTAAGAGGGGTCTTAATGGAAGATAATTTTAATAAGCATCTTGGCAATAAGCTTAAGCTAAGAAGATTAGCACTTGGTTTAACTCAAACAAAAGTAGCAAAAGCAATCAACGTAACATTTCAACAAATACAAAAATATGAAAAAGGCACTAACGGAGTAAGTTCGATAAGATTATTACAACTTTCAAACTATTTAAAAGTACCGATTAATTATTTTTTTGAAGATTTTTCAGAATATCTTGTGAATTTAGAAAAATCACAAGAGGGGCATATGAATGTTAACTATAACTTTTTAGTTAAACTGTATTCTGAGTTAAATTCAGATCAGAAACTAAAATTTAATAAATCCCTACAGGTATCTAATAGTAATATTTCAAAAGTTGGTTAATTTTTGGCTCCTCGGGCAGGACTCGAACCTGCGACCAATTGATTAACAGTCAACTGCTCTACCAACTGAGCTACCGAGGAATATTAAAGATCTCAACTTACTTTTTTTTAAAACTAAAACAAGATTTTTTTTGGAGGCAACGCCCGGAATCGAACCGGGATACAAGGATTTGCAATCCTCTGCGTAACCATTCCGCCACGTTGCCCTATGTCTTAGATGATAGCTACAAGGGTTTTATATTAAATATTTACAATTAGTCTATTAAATAACGATCTAATTTGATTATTGTTAATTTAGATTATTAAATTATAAACTAATTAAACTCATGATAAGCGATAAATATATACATTCTAAAGTAGAAGATAAAATTTATGCTTATTGGGAGAAAAATAAATTATTTAAACCTCAAAAAAACTCAAAAAAATTTTCTATTGTAATTCCACCACCCAATGTGACTGGAAGTTTACATATGGGGCATGCTTTAAACAATTCAATTCAAGATTTCTTAGTTCGATATTATCGAATGAATAATTATGAAACATTATGGCAACCAGGCACTGACCACGCAGGTATTGCAACCCAAGCCCTTGTTGAAAGAAAATTAGAAAATGAAAATTTGAATAAAAATAGTCTTGGCAGAGAAAAGTTTATTGAAAAAGTATGGGAATGGAAGAATGAGTATGGAGATATCATAATTAATCAATTAAAAAAACTTGGGTGTTCTTGTGATTGGTCGCGTAACGCTTTTACTATGGATGAGAATTTATCCAAATCCGTAATTAAAGTTTTTGTTGAATTACATAAAAAGAAATTAATCTACAAAGCTGAAAAATTGGTTAATTGGGATACTGTACTTAAAACAGCAATTTCAGACTTAGAAGTTGATCAAAGAGAAATGAACTCTAAAATATATTATATCAGATATCCAATCGAAAATTCTTCAGATTTCATTACAATTGCCACAACAAGGCCTGAAACTATGCTTGGAGATACAGCGATAGCAGTAAATCCAAAAGATAAAAGGTATAAAGAATATGTTGGCAAAACTGTCACAATCCCAATAGTAGGTAGAAAAATAAAAATTATTAAAGATAACTATGCAGATCCTGAACAAGGAACAGGTGCATTAAAGATTACACCAGCACACGATTTCAATGATTATGATGTAGGTCAAAGAAACAAATTGGATATCATAAATGTATTTACCAAAGAAGGAAAAATAAATGAGAATGCGCCACAGGATTATGTAGGTCTTGATAGATTTGAGGCTCGTAAAAAGCTATTAGAAGAACTTAAGAAAAAAGATTTTTTTGTTAAAGAAGAAAATATTAAGAATAAAGTTCCTTACGGTGATAGATCTAATTCAGTTATAGAACCTTTTTTAACTGAACAATGGTTTGTTGATGCAAAAAAATTAGCTGTAAAAGCAAAAAAAATCGTTAAATCAAAAAAAACAAATTTCTTTCCAACTAATTGGTCTAAAACTTATTTTCAGTGGATGAACAATATTGAACCGTGGTGTGTTTCCAGACAACTATGGTGGGGTCATCAAATTCCAGCATGGTATGGACCTGATAAAAAAATATTTGTTGCAATAAATGAAACAGACGCAAAAAAACAAGCTAAAAAATTTTATAAAAAAGATGTTGCGATAACAAGAGATCCAGATGTTTTGGATACATGGTTTTCATCTGGATTATGGCCCTTTGCAACATTAGGTTGGCCTGATAAAAAAGATTTTGTTAAGAAATTTTATCCTACTTCCGTTTTAGTTACAGGTTTTGATATTATCTTTTTTTGGGTTGCTAGAATGATGATGTTTGGAATGGAATTTTTAAATAAAGAACCTTTCAAAGATATATATGTTCATGCACTGGTAAGAGATGAAAAAGGACAAAAAATGTCTAAGTCTAAAGGTAACGTAATTGACCCTTTAGATTTAATAGAAAAATATAGTGCTGATGCTTTAAGATTTACTCTATTATCAATGGCATCACCCGGTACAGATGTAAAACTTTCTGAAGATAGAGTTAAAGGTTACAGGAATTTTTTAAATAAATTATGGAATGCTAATAATTTTCTCATAACAAATAAATGTGATTTTAGTAAGACTGATAAAGTTCCAAAAACAACATTAAATATAAACAAATGGATCTATTCTGAATTAATAGAAATTAAGGACAAAATTCAAAAAAACATTGAGGATTATCGATTTGATGAGGCTGCTAAAAATGCTTATCAGTTTGCTTGGCATTCTTATTGTGATTGGTATATCGAGCTTTCAAAAACAATTCTTTATTCTGAGGATAAAAAAGCTCAAAAAGAGGTGAAAGAAGTATCTGCTTATATTTTTAAACAAATACTTGTAATTCTTCATCCTTTTATTCCATTTGTAACCGAAGAAATATGGTTAAAAAATAAGTTTGATAAATCAAATAAAAATTTTCTTATGTATAAAAACTGGCCATCTGGCAAAGTAAAAAAAGACCAATCTAGAAAAGATGTAGAAAAGATTATCAATATCATTTCAGAACTAAGATCATTTAAAAATGAACTTAATGTAAGTCCTGGTTCATTTGTAGATATATCCTTAAATAAGATAGCAAAAAAAAATAAATCTTTGATGAATATTAATGAGGTGGTTCTTAAAAAACTTGGTCGTATAAATAATTTTTTTGACAAAGATCAAAACAAACCTGCTGCTACACTTGTTATTTCTGGTGATATTTTTAAGATTTATTTTGATGAAAATGTGGATTTGAATTTGATCAAAGAAAATTTACAGAAAAGACAGAATAAGTACCAGGAAGAATTAGATAAGATTTCACAACGATTATCAAATAAAGGGTTTGTAAAAAGGGCACCAAAAAATATTGTTCAACAAGAAAAAACTAACTATAGTAATCTAAAAGATGATATCAAAAAAATATCTCTAACAATTGAAAGTTTATAATGCGGAAGTTTAACAAAAAAAAATTACCAAGTAGACATACATCCTTAGGTCCAGATAGAGCTCCTCATAGATCTTTTTACTATGCAATGGGTGAAACAGAAAAAGATGTATCGAAACCATTTATAGGTGTTGTATCGACATGGAATGAAGCTGCTCCGTGCAACATAGCTTTAATGAGACAAGCTCAGTCAGTTAAAAAGGGTGTGAGAGCCTCAGGAGGAACTCCAAGAGAATTTTGTACGATTACGGTTACTGATGGTATTGCAATGGGTCATGAGGGAATGAAATCCTCATTAATCTCAAGAGAAGTAATAGCAGATAGTGCTGAATTGACTGTAAGAGGTCATTGTTACGATGCATTAGTAGGTATTGCAGGTTGTGATAAGTCTTTACCAGGTTTAATGATGTCAATGGTAAGATTAAATGTACCAAGTGTGTTTATTTATGGTGGATCAATACTTCCAGGAAAATATAAAGGTAAAGATGTAACTGTTGTAGATGTTTTTGAAGCGGTTGGAAAACATTCATCAGGTCAAATGTCAGCAAAAGAATTAAGAAAATTAGAATTAGTTGCATGTCCAACAGCTGGGGCTTGTGGCGGACAATTTACTGCTAATACTATGGCATGTGTATCAGAAGCAATCGGTTTAGCATTACCTTATTCTGCTGGTACACCGGCACCATATGAGGAAAGAGATAAGTATGCAAAAGCAAGTGGGCGAATGGTTATGGAATTATTAGCTAAAAAAATTAAACCTAGAGACATTGTAACAAGAAAAGCATTAGAAAATGCTGCAACAATTGTTGCTGCAACAGGTGGTTCAACTAATGCTGCATTACACTTACCAGCTATTGCTAATGAAGCTGGAATAAAATTTGATTTAATGGATGTTGCAAAAATATTTAAAAGAACTCCTTATCTTGCAGATCTAAAACCAGGTGGAAAATATGTTGCAAAAGATATGTGGTTAGCTGGTGGTGTACCAATGTTATTAAAAACTTTGTATGATGGTGGTTATATTCATGGTGACTGTATGACAGTGACTGGTAAAACAATGAAGGAAAATTTAAAGAAAATTAAATTTAATCCAAAACAAAAAGTTTTAAGAGCTTATAATAGACCGTTGTCACCTGATGGAGGTGTTGTTGGATTAAAAGGTAATTTAGCTCCAGAGGGTGGAATTGTTAAAATTGCAGGATTAAAAAAATTACAATTCACTGGAAGAGCAAGATGTTTTGACAATGAAGAAAGCGCTATGAAAGCTGTTCAAAGTAGAAAATATAAAGATGGTGATGTAATCATAATTAGATATGAAGGACCAGTTGGCGGACCGGGTATGAGAGAAATGCTCTCTACAACTGGTGCAATTTATGGACAAGGCAAAGGAGAGAAGGTTGCTTTAATAACTGATGGAAGATTTTCAGGAGCAACTAGAGGTTTTTGTGTGGGTCACGTGGGTCCAGAGGCTGCTTTAGGTGGACCTATTGCTCTTTTACGAAATGGTGATGTTATTGATATTGATGCTAAAAAAGGGACAATTAATGTTCGATTAACAAGAGCGCAATTAGCTTCAAGAAGAAGAAAATGGAAGGCTAGAAAATCTGATTTTGGATCAGGAACACTTTGGAAATATGCACAAACTGTAGGACCTGCATATTTAGGAGCACCAACTCATCCAGGTAAGAAAAAAGAAGTTAAGGACTACTCAAAAATTTGATGAAAATTCGCCCAGTTATTTTATGTGGTGGCGCTGGAACAAGACTTTGGCCAAAAGCTAAAAAACATCAAGCAAAACAATTTATAGATTTTGGTAATTGGACTTTGTTAGGAAAAACTCTTGAGAGAGTTAAAGCACATATATTTGATGCTCCAATTATAAGCACTAATACAAAATATTTAAGACAAGTAAAACAACACCTAAAGAGACATAAAATAAGAAAATTTAAAATAGTTTTAGAACCAGCCAAAAGAAATACAGCACCTGCTATTTTAAGTACGGCATTAATAAAGGATATTCCAAATGAACAACCTCTAATGTTCTTAGCAGCTGATCATTTGATAGAGAAGGTAAGTCTATTTAATAAAGCTATCAAAAAAAATCAAAAAAAACTTACTCAAAATAATATCTTTATCTTTGGAATTAAGCCTACAATCCCTTCAAGTGAGTTTGGCTATTTTTTAACAAAAAATACTAAAGTAACTAGATTTATAGAAAAACCAAAAGCGGCTAAAGCTAAACAAATAATTAGTAAAAAAGGTTATTGGAATTCTGGAATGTTTTATTTGAGAAAAGACTCGATCATTAATAATTTTAAGAAATACCAGCCAAATATTTACCGAAACTGTAATAACGCTTTAATAAAAGCAAAATATAAAAGTAACGTGTACTATTTAAACAAACAAGCATTTACTAAAGCAACTGCAAAATCTTTTGACTATGCAATATTAGAAAAAACTAAAGATATAAATGCTATCAAGTTGGATATTCCTTGGTCTGATTTAGGATCTTGGAAAGAAATCTGTAAGATGTACGGAAGAAATAAGAAACATTATTATAAAAAGAAAAATGTATTCCATAGACCTTGGGGTAGTTATGTTAATTTATTTAATGGTAAAGAATTCTTGATAAAAGAATTATATGTAAAACCTAAAGGTATATTGAGTCTTCAGAAACATCATCATAGAGCTGAACACTGGGTAGTAACCCAAGGTAAACCTAAAATTACGTTAAATAAAAAATATTTTACCATGAAACCTGATGAAACTATTTTTATACCATTAGGTGCAATCCATAGAATAGAAAACCCTTATAAAAAACCAGTAAAAATAATTGAAGCACAAGTAGGCTCAATTTTAAAAGAAACTGATATAGTTAGATACCAAGATATATATGGAAGAGTAAAATAATTATTTTACAAGAAAATTCACCTTTTTATTTGATAGATTTAAATGAATTTTTTTATATGAACCAAAATTATCTCCATCAATTTGAACTGGTATCAAATCATTTCCATCAATAGTAATGTTTTGTGAATAAGTAGTAATAACATTTTTGTTTTTACTTAAATCACCATTAAGAATTATTAAGAATATAGAATATAATAAACTGATCCTAGTCAAATCCTTAAAAATATAGGTGACTAATTTATCTTCAAAAATATTTGTTTTATTTATTTTATGATGTCCAGCGTAATATTTGGTATTTGAGGATAATATCCAGTCTGCTTGATAAAATTGCCCATCAAAAGTTACATTTAATTTTTTATTATTCATAAATAAGAAATATTGAAAACCTTTGATGCCAAAAATAATTTTACCAAGAATTTTTTTAATTTTTGAATTAATTGAATGAACGATTTTTGCATCCCATCCTATACCAGCCATTAAAAAGAAATAATTTTCGTTAATTTTTACAAGATTGGAGGGTTTATAATTATTAGAAACCAATATATTGACTATATCATCAACTTTTTTATTCATTGATAATTCAGCTTGAAGCAAATTAGCAGTACCAGCAGGAATATAACCTATGGCAAAATCGTCTTTAAAATTAAAATTATTTTTAATTAATTCATTAATTGCAAAAGAAACTGAACCATCACCACCAGCTACTATTAGTCGATCATAATTTTTTTGATTAAAATCTTTAAAAATTTTCTTAGCTTGATTTATTGTTTTAGTCTCAAAGTATTCTACAGAATTATTTTCTTTTAACTTAGATAAAACCCTTTTTATGAATTTTGATTTTCTTCCAGAAGAAGAGTTTAGATTGTAAATCAAACAATATAACATAATTAATCCTTAAAAAATTTTTAACAAATTTGTAACATTTGAATGAAATAAGAACTACATGATTCGTGTTACAGTTGTATTAAAATATAGGTTTTTAAATGCCTAATTTACTTAAATATAAAAGTATATTTATTTCTGATGTTCATTTAGGTACCAAGGGTTGTCAGGCGAAAAAACTTTTAGAGTTTTTAAAAAACTCAAGATCCGAAAATCTTTATCTTGTAGGGGACATTATAGATATCTGGGAAATGCAAAAAAGTTTTTTTTGGCCTCAAGAACATAATGACGTAATCCAAAAAATTTTAAGAAAAGCTAGACATGGTACCAAAGTTTTCTACATAATGGGTAATCATGACGAAATGTTAAGAAAATTTATTCCGATGCATTTTGGTGACATCCATATGGTTAATAGAGTTATTCATGAAACAAATGCAGGAAAAAAATATGTTGTTGTTCATGGTGATGCTTGGGATGGTGTTATGAAACATGCTAAATGGTTATCTAAACTTGGATCAATAGCCTATAATTTACTATTAAAATTAAATGTAATAATTAATTTTTTTAGAAGATTGAGAGGAAAAGAATATTGGTCTCTTGCAAAATTTTTAAAGTATAAAGTCAAAAATGCAGTTAAATATATTGGTGAATATGAAAAAACACTTTCAGATTATGCAAAAAGAAAAAAATTTGATGGAATTATTTGTGGCCACATCCATCATGCTGAGGATAGAGATTTTAATGGGGTCAATTATTTAAATTGTGGAGACTGGGTTGAATCTTGTACCGCATTAGCCGAAAATTATGATGGTAGTTTTGAAATATTATATTGGGACAAAATAAGAGAACAATATTTAGACGATAAAGAAATAATTAAACCAATTAAAACTGAAGAATTAAAAAAAGCTTCATAATTAATGAAAATTTTAATTGCTACAGATGCATATTTTCCACAAGTAAATGGTGTCGTAAGAACCTTACATGAAACAGGCAATGTATTAAAAGAACAAGGTCATAGAATAGAATATATTACACCTGACTTATTTTTTACTTTTCCGATGCCGAAATATAATGAAATTAGGTTGTCTATAAATGTATGGCCAAGAGTTGGTAGTTTAATAAAGAAAATCAATCCAGATGCAATTCATATCGCTACCGAAGGCCCGATAGGCACTATGGCAAGAAGATATTGTTTAAAAAATAATCTAAAGTTTACTACGAGTTTCCATACAAGATTTGACAAATATCTAAAACTTTACTTTCCTATTATACCAGCAAAATGGGCTGAAAAATTCTTAGCAAATTTTCATAATAAAGCTGAGAGAATTTTAGTAACCACAGAATCTATGAGAAAAGAATTAATCGATATAGGTATAGATGACAATAAAATGATTACTTGGACTAGAGGAGGAAATCATGGAGCTTTTAAGAACCCTAAAAAAATTGATTTACCTCATAAAAGACCTATTTGGATTTATGTTGGAAGAGTTGCAGTTGAAAAAAACATAAGAGCTTTCTTAGAATGTGATTTAGAAGGTACAAAAATAATTATAGGAAAAGGACCTGATTTAAAAAAATTGAAAAAAGAATTTCCTAAAGATATTTTTTTAGGGGAAAAAACAAATGGGGAATTAGCATCACATTTTGCATCTTCTGATGTTTTTGTTTTCCCTAGTAAAACAGATACATTTGGAATTGTAGTTACAGAAGCTTTAAATTGTGGAACACCTGTTGCTGCGTATCCTGTTCCAGGTCCTAAAGATATATTTGAAGGATCCAAAATAAATTGTTTAGATAATGATCTTAAAGTTTCGGCCCATAAAGCCTTGAAAGTTAATAGAAATGATTGTCTTGAATTTGCAAAAAAATTCACTTGGGAAGAAACAGCAAAAATATTTTTTAACAATATTTCACCAAATCATTAGTTAATTTTTCCCTAATTTATTTGCATTAAAAAGTGTAATGATGCAAAATTAAGCCGTCTAAATTTATGGAATATTTCATCATTCTACTCATAGCTGTAATAGTTTATCTTCTCTATTTACTTAATCAAAAAAAAAACAAATCAATAAATACCGCTACAATAATTAATAAAAGAGAGGAAAAAACCAAAAGAGTAATTATTGATGAACTTGAGGATCAGTTTTTTGCATTAAATAAATTTAACATAATTAAATATGCAAATCCAAGTGCATTAAAAAGATTTGGAAGTAATTTAATTGATAAAAACATATCCTCTGTAATTCGAAAACCAGAATTAATAGAAAATATTGAAAAAGCTATTGTTGAAAATAAAACAAAAAATATTGACATTGAAATAGACCTCCCATCATATCAATTTTATAAAATTTATATTATTCCTGGTCCAACTCATTTATTTACTGAACCAGATTCTGTTGTGTTATTTTTAAAAGATTTTACTGAAATTACAAAAGCACAAAAATTTAAAACTGATTTTGTCGCTAATGTAAGCCATGAATTAAGAACACCTTTAATGGCAATCAAAGGATCATTAGAAACAATTGAGGGCCCAGCGTCTGATGATGAAAAGGCTAAAAAAAAATTTATGAAAATAATGACTGATCAATCAAATAGAATGGAAAATTTAATTAATGATCTTTTAATACTCACAAGAATTGAATTAGAAGAACACATAAGGCCAAACTCTTTAGTTGATATAAATGATCTTTTCAAAACAATCATGAGTAATTTTGAGATTATTTTAAAAAGAAAGAAATTAAATATTAATTTATCTCTCGCTAATCCAACGATTGTTATTGGAGATGAAAAAAAATTACAAACTGTTTTTTCTAATCTTTTAGATAATGCAATTAAGTATTCAAAGGAAAATAAGTCTATTTTTATATCAAGCAAAATTAGCGATGGTAAATTGTTAGAAAAAAATTTTATGATCAGTATTAAAGACGAAGGTGTTGGCATTCCTCAAAGATATATTTCTAGAATCACAGAAAGATTTTTTAGGGTAGATCTTGAACAAAGTAACAAGGTTGGTGGAACTGGTTTAGGATTAGCTATTGTTAAACATATAGTTACTCAACATCGTGGACACTATGAGATTCTAAGTGAGGAAAACCAAGGAACTGAAATTCAAATTTATTTACCAGCGAAAACTTAAATTTAAAAAATATTATATTGTAATAGTTTTAGAAGGTTTTTTTAACAATTCTTTACTTGATTAATGTTAATCTTTTAATTAATTTTTTTATATGGTTAAAATATTCAAAAATATTTTGATTTTTGCTTTTTTATTAAGCTCTATAACAACTAGTGTTTTTTCTAAAGATATCACAACATTATTAAGAAATCAGCAACTTACAGTTTTTGATATTGGAATTTTTAGATTAGAGGCAGATTTGAAAACTTCATATCCTTCTATTAAAGATCATTTAGAAGTTACTGAAGCTGAATTTTATACAGACGTAGTTACCTCGTATTCTAAAAATTCAATTGATTTAATTGTTTCTGTTCCTATGAATAGAAATCTCAAGAAGGAAAATTATTTTTCAGATTCTTTTAGATGTAGGAATATTTTTAATTCTGTAAGAAATTTTTTATTGAGGAATGAAAATTTGAGTAATTATAGATATACTATGGCTACAAGCTATTTAACCTCTATATTTTCAACCCCAAGTTCATGGCCAAGCTGGAGATATGATGAAGAAATTAGAGAGGAATTAGTAAACTTAGTAAAACTAGAAATAACTTTACGTCCAACCAAAGAACTAGCTCTTAATGAACAGGTAAACCCTGTTTCATGTATTGGTGGCTTAGAAACTGATATTGATCAAATAATTATATCAAAAAAATACAACTAAAAAGTTACCTTTTTAACAAAAGTGTAACAATTCTGTAATATTAAAGATTCAATAAATTTATACGAGTCAATCATCTTTTAATTAATAAATAACGAAAGGATTAAAGATAATGAAAAAACTAACTATAGTAATTGCTTCTTTAGTTGCACTTTCAATTGCAACTGTTGCTCAAGCAAGAGATCAAATTAAGATAGTTGGTTCTTCTACAGTATTCCCTTATGCAACAGTTGTTGCTGAAAGATTTGGTGGTTCAGGATTTAAAACTCCTGTAATCGAGTCTACTGGTACTGGTGGTGGAGCTAAACTATTCTGTGCTGGTGTAGGTGAACAACATCCAGATATTACAAACGCATCAAGAGCTATGAAAGATAAAGAAAAAGCTCTATGTAAGAAAAATGGTGTTAATGATATCGTTGAGATCGTAATTGGTAACGATGGTATTACATTAGCTTACAGCAAAGATGCAAAACCAGTAAACTTTACTAAAGAACAATTATATTTAGCACTTGCTGCTCATACAGTTGTTGATGGTAAATTAGTTCCAAATATTTATAAAACTTGGGACCAAATTGACCCTAGCTTACCAAAACAAAAAATTTCAGTGATGATCCCACCAGGAACATCAGGAACTAGAGATGCTTGGAATTCTTTAGTAATGAAAAAAGGTATGACTAAAGAAGCTAAAGCTCTTTATAAAGCTGGTTTTGAAGCTGGAAATAAAAAATACAAAAAACCTCAAAAACTTTACAGAGAAGATGGTGCTGCTATTGAAGTTGGAGAAAACGATAGTTTAATCATCCAAAAGTTAACTCAAGATAAAGAAATGTTTGGTTTCTTTGGTTTCAGTTATTTCTTAGCTGCAAAAGATAAATTGCAAGCAGCAAGTATTGATGGTGGACAACCGTCATTAAAGTCTATTCAAGACTACAGTTATGCTGTTGCTAGACCTTTATTCTTCTACGTGAAAAAAGCACACGTTGGAGTAATTCCAGGCTTACATGAGTTTGTGAAAGAATTCACAACTAAGAAAGCTATTGGAAAAGGTGGTTACTTAGCAGACATTGGTTTAGTGCCATTAGACTCTAAGTTGTATAAAACAACTAGAACTAATGCTACGAAGCTAGTTGCTATGGGTGATTAATTATTCCTCAGTTAACAAATGATTAAAAAGGGGGTCTTTTTAGACCCCTTTTTTTTAAAAAAAGAGTAAAGTCCTCACTTAAGGAGATTCTGTGAACTTAATATTATTTACATTTATTGTTCTTCTAGGTTTCACAAGCTATTATTTTGGACGCAAAAAAGCATATACAATTCAATCTACAAAAAAAAGATTAACCGCATTACCACAATTTTATGGTTATTATCTTGCAATCTGGTGTGCAATACCAGCCTTTATAATTTTTTCATTATGGGCAATTTTTGAGCCCACAATTGTAAAACTATTAATCTTAAGTGATTATTCAAATCAAGGTTATCTTGATGATGAATTAAATTTAATATACGAAAAAACAAAAGCATTGTCTCGAGGTCAATTCACTGGAGAAATTACACCTTTTATTGAGGCTTCAGCTGAAAAATATTTAAGTCTTCGATCAATAGCTCAAAGTTCAAAAGTTGTTATAGTATTATCTGCAATTATTGCCTCTGTTGCTTATGCATATAAAAGAATTTCATCTAATTCTAGAACAAGAGAACCAGTTGAAAAATTTTTGAACGCAGTTTTATTTACAGCTTCTTTAGCTGCAATATTAACTACTGTTGGAATAGTTTTTTCACTTATATTTCAAACCATAGATTTTTTTAAAGTAATTCCATTATTTGATTTTGTCTTTGGAACTCACTGGTATCCAGCAAAAGCTTTTGTTAGAGATTCTTCTGAGGCTTTAGATCCGACAATGTATTCAGATACTTTTGGAGCAGTCCCTATTTTTGCAGGTACTTTTTTTATTGCATTTATTGCTATGTGCGTTGCTATCCCAATTGGATTAATGAGTGGAATTTATTTAGCTGAATATGCATCAACTAAAGTTAGACAATATGCAAAACCATTAATTGAAATTTTAGCTGGTATACCAACAGTTGTTTATGGTTTTTTTGCTGCCCTAACTGTTGGACCATTTTTGAAAGAATTAGGAACTTCAATGGGTCTTGAAGTTTCGGCTGAAAGTGCTTTAGCAGCAGGAGGGGTAATGGGTATAATGATCATACCATTTATTTCAAGTTTAAGTGACGATGTAATTACAAGTGTGCCTCAAAGTTTAAGAGATGGAAGTTACGCTATGGGAGCAACTAAATCAGAAACAATTAAGAGAGTTATTTTTCCCGCGGCATTGCCGGGGATAGTTGGATCTATTTTACTTGGTGTTTCAAGAGCTATTGGAGAAACAATGATAGTTGTTATGGCCTCTGGTTTAGCTGCTAATTTAACTTTAAATCCTTTAGAGTCTACTTCAACGATTACAGCTCAAATTGTAGTTATTCTAATTGGTGATCAAGCTTTTGGCGACCCAAAAACGCAAGCTGCTTTTGCTTTAGGTATGTCATTATTTTTAGTAACACTTTGTTTAAATATTGTGGCCTTAAGAGTTGTTAAAAAATATAGAGAAAAATATGAATAAAAATAAAGAACAATTATTAAATAAAAGATATAAAGCTGAACAGCGATTTCGCTTATACGGTCTGAGTGCAATTTTTATGGCACTTTTATTTTTAACAATCTTTATTTTTAAAATTTTTTCAACTGGCTATTCAGCTTTTCAAAAAACATGGCTTATTGTTCCAGTAACTTTCGATGCTGAATTAATGATGTTAGACCAAAATCCTTCTAAAGAAGATTTACAGGACGCTGATTATTACGATATAGCATTAAAATCAATGGCTGATTTAGATCCAAACGCCAATGAAGATCAAGAAAATGAATTGAAGAGAATGGTGTCTTATTTTTTTGAAAAAGAAATTAAAAATGAACTTTTAAATGACCCTAATTTAATAGGAAAAACAAAGGAAGTTTATCTAACTGCTTCAGATGATTTAGACCAAGTCTTTAAAGGAAATTATCCAAGAGATTTACCTGAAGACCAAAGAAGAGTAAGCGATTATCAATTAAAAATTTTTGATCAACTTGTTGCAAATGGTAAGGTTGAAAGTAAATTTAATATTAGTTTTTTTACAAATGCTGACTCAAGAGAAGCAGAGCTAGCTGGAATAGCAAGTTCATTTATGGGCTCAATTTTTTCTATACTTGTTTGTTTAATGATAGCTTTTCCTGTAGCGGTTCTAGCAGCAATCTATCTTGAAGAATTTGCCCCTAAAAATAGATTTACTGATTTTATTGAAGTAAATATAAATAACTTAGCAGCAGTTCCATCTATAGTTTTTGGTCTATTAGGGTTAGGAGTTTTATTGGCTATATTTCAATTACCAAGATCTACCCCATTAGTTGGAGGTATCACTTTGTCCTTAATGACCTTACCAACAATAATTATAGCTGCTAGAGCATCATTAAAAGCGGTTCCACCAAGTATAAGAGAGGCAGCACTTGCTATGGGAGCAAGTCGAATGCAAACCACAATGCATCATACAGTTCCTCTTTCTATGCCTGGTACGTTATCAGGAACAATAATTGGTTTAGCTCAAGCTTTAGGAGAAACCGCACCCCTCATTTTAATTGGAATGGTTGCTTTTGTTAACACGATACCTGGATCGCCTATGGATCCTGCTGCAAGTTTACCAGTTCAAATTTATATTTGGGCTGAAAGTGCTGAAAGGGGATTTGTAGAAAAAGTATCGGCATGTATAATGGTCTTACTTGGCTTTTTAATAATAATGAATTTATTTGCCCAAATAATAAGACATAAGTTTGAGAAAAAATGGAGTTAAAATGATAAAGATTAAAGCAAAAGATGTTGATGTTTTTTATGGAAAAAAACAAGCGCTCTTTAATATAAGTTTAGATATTGAGGAAAATCAAGTAACGGCATTAATTGGTCCATCTGGTTGTGGTAAATCAACTTTCCTAAGATGTCTTAATAGAATGAATGATGTAATTGATATCTGTAGTGTTAAAGGAGAAATTTTAATTAATGATTTTAATATCAATGATAAAAGTTGTGATGTCGTAAGACTAAGAGAAAAAATTGGTATGGTTTTTCAAAAACCCAATCCTTTCCCAAAAACTTTATATGAAAATGTATCTTACGGTCCAACAATTCATGGTATGGCTCAATCAAAACAAGAAATGGATGAAATTGTTGAAACTAGTTTGAAAAAGGCTGCACTATGGGAAGAGGTAAAAGATAGGTTGCATGAACCTGGAACTGGATTATCTGGAGGACAACAGCAAAGACTTTGTATTGCTAGAGCGATTTCTGTAAGACCTGAAGTTATATTAATGGATGAACCTTGTTCAGCATTAGATCCAATAGCAACAGCACAAATTGAAGAATTGATTGATGAGTTAAAAAAAGAGCACACAATAATAATTGTAACTCATTCTATGGCTCAAGCAGCACGTGTTTCTCAAAATACAGGTTTTTTTCATTTAGGACAATTGATTGAACATGGATCTACTGATAAAATATTTAAGAATCCTGATAATAAAAAAACGCAAGATTATATAACAGGGAGGTTCGGATAATGTCTGAAGCACCACATACAGTCAAATCTTACGAAGAAGAACTAAAAAATCTTAATGCTAATATAATTAAAATGGGAAGTGCATGTGAAGATTCTTTAGGTAAAGCAATTCAAGCCATTACAACAAGAGATACCAATATTGCAGAAGCTGTTATTCAAGAAGATGAAAAAATAGATAAATATGAGACTTTAATTGAACAGCAAGTTGTGAATTTAATTGCTTTAAGACAACCTATGGCAATTGATTTAAGAGAGACAGTAACGGCTTTGAAAATGTCTTCAGATTTAGAAAGAATAGGTGATTTAGCAAAAAATATATCCAAGAGAACACTTTTGCTTAACGAAAATCTTCCAAAGAACTTGGTAGACTCATTGAATAGAGTATCTACCAATGTTCAAAAACAATTAAAATCAACATTAGATGCTTATCTAGAAAGATCTGCGCCAATGGCAGTAAATGTTTGGGAAGGTGATGAGCAAATAGATGATCTTACAAATCTTTGTATGCAAGAAGTTATAAAATATCTTAAAGAAAATGAAAAAAATTTAGAAGATGGAACCCATTTATTGTTTGTAACTAAAAACATAGAGCGTATTGGTGATCATACTACAAATGTTGCAGAACAAGTTTATTATTTAGTTAAAGGCGAATATTTAGAAGGTGATAGACCCAAGGGAACAGAGCCAATTGTAACCGGAGAAAAATGATTTATGTCAGCTCATGTTTTCATAGCTGAAGATGAAGCATCAATTGTTAGTTTGTTAAAGTACAATCTTGAAAAAGAAGGTTATAAAGTCAGTCATTCAGAAAATGGAGAAGATGCTCTTAAACAAATAAAATTAAAACAGCCAGATTTAATATTAATGGATTGGATGTTACCAGAATTATCTGGTGTTGAAATTTGTAAAAACTTAAAAAAAGATAATAAGTTTAATGATATTCCTGTCATTATGTTAACTGCAAAAGGGGAGGAAGAGGACAAATTAAAAGCATTTGATACAGGTGCAGATGATTATGTAACTAAACCTTTTAGTCAAAAAGAATTGAATGCTAGAATTAAATCTTTATTGAGAAGATCTAAACCTCAATCATCATCAGACATTGTAGAATTTACTGATTTAAAAATAGATCGGATTACAAAAAGAGTTTATAGAAAAGATAAAGAAATTACTTTGGGTCCAACTGAATTTAAACTCTTAGATTTTTTTATCAAAAATCCAAAAAGAGTTTATTCAAGAGAACAACTCTTAAACAATGTTTGGGGAGAAAATATATATGTTGAGTCTAGAACAGTTGATGTTCATATTAGAAGATTAAGACAAGCAATTAACATACAAAATACAAAACCTTTAATTAGAACAGTAAGATCAGCTGGTTATTCTTTAGAATCTTGAAGATCTTTGGGTCTTATAAATTTTTTTAATACTCCCTTTTTCTCAACTTCATTCCAGGATTTAATATCAAACTCAATTTTTGCAAATGCTGCTGTTGGGAATTTATAATTCATTAGTTTAAAATTATTCGTATTATGATTTTTTGTAAGATTTCGTACTAAATTTTTCACTGATGGTTCATGGTTTATAATCAAAATTGATTTATATTCACTGGATATTTCTTTAATTTTTTTTACAATTGCATTCTCATCAACTAAATATAAATCTTTTGAAAAATAAACTTTTTTTGGCTTATTAATTTTCTTGGATAAAATTTGAAAAGTTTTTTTTGTTCTTTTTGATGATGAAATTAATGCATAATCAAATTCAAATTTTTTTTTAACAAAAAATTCACAAATCATTTTTGCATTTTTCTTGCCTCTTTTAGTAAGTGGTCTATCAAAATCATTAATACTTAAATCATCCCAACTAGATTTTGCGTGTCTCATGACGTATAATTGATACATAAAATCTAAATATATGACTGCTTTAAAAAAACAACATAAAGAAGAGTTGAAATCTAAATATATAAATAGAGAGCTTTCTTGGTTAAAATTCAACGATAGAGTACTTTTAGAGGCGCAAAATATCGAAAATCCTCTTTATGAAAGAGTAAAGTTTTTATCAATTGCTGGGTCTAATCTAGATGAATTTTTTATGGTCCGTGTAGCTGGGTTATATAGTCAAATAAAACAAGAAGTTGACTCACTAAGCTCTGATGGTTTGACACCTGAAGAGCAAATGGATGAGGTAGTGCTTGAAACTAAGAATCTATTAAAAAAACAGAACAAAATTTTTATTCAACTGATTATGGAATTAAAAAAAAATAATATCAATTTAGTTAAACCAGTTAATTTAAATACTAAGGATAAAAAAAAACTTTTAGAAATATTTAAAGAAGAGATTTACCCTTTATTAACACCATCAGCAATTGATCCTGCACATCCATTTCCATTTATAATCAATCAAGGAAGAGCAATTGTAATGAAGTTAAGAAAAAAAAATAAAAAAAGGATTTTAAACTCAATAATAGTAATACCAAAAGCATTATCTAGATTTATTGAAATTGAGTCTTCAAAAAATCATAAGAAATTTGTGATTCTAGATGATGTAATAAGTTTTTTTGCTAATGAAATTTTTCCAGATCATGATTTAGAAAAGAAAATGATTTTTAGAGTAATAAGAGACAGCGATGTAGAGATTCAAGAGGAAGCAGAAGATTTGGTTAGATCTTTTGAATTGGCTTTAAAAAGACGTAGAACGGGTGATATTGTTCGTTTAGAGGTTCTTGAAAATAGTGATAACGAATTGATAAGATTTATAATTAATAAATTAGATATAAATCCTGACTATATTTATGATGTTGCTGGCCTTGTTGGAATTCAAGATATAGATCAAATATGTAAAGTAAAAAATCCAAAATTAAGATTTAAACATTTTACACCTAGAGAAGTTGAAAGATTAAAAGAATATAATGATAATTTTTTTGAAACTATTAAAAAGAAAGATTTAGTTGTTCATCATCCTTTTGAAACATTTGACTCAGTAATTGAATTTTTAAACCAAGCAGCAAATGATAAAAAAGTTATAGCTATAAAACAAACTCTATATAGAACAACTCTAGACTCACCTATTGTTAAAGCTTTAATAACAGCTGCAGAAAACGGAAAAACAGTTACCGCTTTAATTGAAATTAAAGCTAGATTTGATGAGGAAGCTAATATTCAACTATCAAGAAGTTTAGAAAAAGTAGGTGTTCAAATTGTTTATGGTTTTGCTAAATATAAAACTCATGCAAAATCATCATTAGTTTTAAGAAGAGAACAGGGCAAAATACAAACTTATTTTCATTTAGGAACTGGCAATTATCATCCAGTAAATGCTAAAATTTATACTGATTTGTCTTTATTTAGTTGTGATAAGAAAATGGCATCAGATGTTGAAAAGTTTTTCAATTATGTAACAGGATACGCAAAACCAAAAAATTTAAATAAAATTTCTATTTCGCCAGTAAATATGAGACAAACCCTAAATGAAAATATTGATGCTGAAATTAAAAATTCTAAAAATGGAAAATTTGCAGCTATTTGGGCAAAAATGAACTCTTTAGTAGATCCAGAAATTATTGATAAATTTTATGAAGCTTCGAATGCTGGTGTAAAAGTTCATTTATTTGTAAGGGGTGTTTGTTGTTTAAGACCAGGAGTAAAAGATAGATCAGAAAACATATTTGTAAAAAGTATCATAGGAAGATTTTTAGAGCATTCTAGAATTTACTGCTTTAGTAATGGTACAAAAAAAATGCCTAATAGAAATGCAAAAGTATATATTTCGTCAGCTGATTTAATGCCGAGAAATTTAAATCGAAGGGTAGAACTTCTAGTCCCAATTGAAAATGAGACTGTTCATGAACAGATCTTAGATCAAATAATGTTGGCAAATTATCTTGATACTAATCAGAGCTGGGAACTTGAAGCTGATGGTAATTATAAAAAAATTAAATATAGTAAGAGCGATTCCTTTTCAGCTCATGAATATTTTATGAATAATCCGAGCTTATCTGGAAGAGGTAAAGCTAAACTAAGAATGCAGCCTAAACAACTGCACTTAAGATTGATTAAAAGTGGAAGTAATTAAAAGTAAAAATAGTTTAAAATTAAATCAGGCAAAATTAGCTATAATAGACATTGGATCAAACTCTATAAGAATGCTAATTTATGAAGATTTCAGTTCTTCTCGTGTGCCTTTTTTTAATGAAAAAGCAGTTTGTGAACTTGGAAAAAATTTAGATAAATCCAAAAAACTTCACAGATCTGGTACCGAATATGCTTTAAAAGTTTTAAAAAGATTCTCTGAAATTTTAAATGTTTCAAAAATCACAAATCTTAAAATCATTGCAACAGCAGTTTTAAGAGAAGCAACTGATACAAAACCATTTATTAATGAAGTTGAAAAACTTTTTAAAACTAAGATTAATATATTATCTGGTGAAGAAGAAGCTGAATGCTCAGCTGAGGGAGTAAAAATAGGCTTTGAAAATGTCAATGGATTAGTTGCTGATCTTGGAGGTGGAAGTTTAGAATTAGCTCGAGTTGAAAATAATATAGTTACTAATAAAACCTCATTACCTGTTGGAGTTTTAAGATTATTAAATAATCCTATAGTTAAAAAAAGAAATTTAGCAAAATATATCAAAAAATTATTAAGAGAAGAAAAATGGCTTTCAAAAAAGAAATTTAATAATCTATATTTAGTTGGAGGTACCTGGCGAGCATTATTTAAATTACATCTTTTTCAAAATAATCATCCGGTACATATAATTCATCAATATAGTATTGATAACAATGTTTTATCTAAGTTTGTTGAAAAAATTTCATCTTTTAATAAATCTAAACTTAAAACAGTTGAGTATATTTCAAAATCTAGAACAGCGTATTTACCTTATAGTTGCATTATACTTGATGAAATTATGAGAGTTACAAATCCAAGAAATATAATTTGTTCTATAAGCGGTTTGCGTGAAGGTTCTTTATCAATTGACTATTTTAAAGATGTAAAAGAATCAGAAATTTTTCATAAAGCACTTGAGAATATTGCAAAAAAAAGAGGTGATCTAGGATCGAACTATAAAAAATATTATGATTTTATTCAGCCAGTTTTTGAAGGCAATGAACATTTTAATAAGAAATTATTATATCTGGCATGTGTATTAAGTCATATGGATTGGGGATTAGGAGCATTTCAAAAAGCTGAATTGGTATTTCAAGAAACAATAAATACTCCTTTACTTAGATTGACTCATAAAGAAAGAATACAATTAGCTTTGTCATGTTATTGGCGGTACTGTAGTATCAAGTATAATCCAAAGATGGAGTATCTAACTTTTTTAAATAATAATGAAATTTTTTCAAGCAAACAAGTTGGAGCAGCATTGAGATTTTCACAATCATTGACCTCGATATCTACGATATTTCTTGAAGAGTTTAAATTGTATAAAAGAGGTAATGCTGTATTTTTAAAAATTCCATCACAACATCAAGAAATAATCTCAAAACAAGTTACTAAAAGATTTAAAGCTCTTGCTAGAGAATTATTTTTAGAACCAAGAGTAATTTACTCAAATAATTCAAGATAAATTAAATTTAATTCTATTTTTAATTGAGTGTTATTTTTTTGTAACATTATTTTAATTTAAATTAAATAATTAGTTAAATTTTCTGTCATATGTTTAAATTTTGTTGATTAACTACTTTCTTCCTTCTCTTAAATGAGAAGGGAGAAAGACGATTTGGAATTAATTATTTATAGATGCAGGAGAATGCTCTGCATTTTTCTTAGCAAGCTTTTTTGCTTTTTTTTCTGCAACCTTTTTTTCTAGACCAGCAATTTTAATATTAAGGCTTGATAATTTTTTTTCTTTTGCTGTAATTTTATTTTTAAGTTTGTCTATTGATTTTAATATCTTTGTTTTTTTCTTTTCATTTTTTTTTAGTTTTTTTCTCATTACTGCCTCCGAATTATTTAATATTTGATTTAATCATATAATCCTTAAATAAAAAAGATATTTTGATACAACCTTTAGTTTATATTTTTTTAAGAACTGTTATTAAATAAAAAAACATTGCTATATGAGAACTATTATTGAATTTTTGATTTAATATTAATTTAAATATCTCTCTTTGATTAAAAAGATGAATTCTAATACCTTGTTCTGGTTTCGAAATTTTAATTAAGTCTTCTGTGTAATAACCAGTAATTTTAGTAGTTAGTCTTCCAGGTTCATTATAAAAAGTTATTATTTTAGTCAATTTTGATCTTGATCTATATCCTGTTTCTTCTCTTAATTCCTTATATGCTGATTGGAGAGTTGTTTCTTTTTTTTCCACTATGCCAGAAGGAAACTCGTAATTAATTTTATTAATTGGAACTCTTTTTTGGGAAACTACTACATATTTGTCTTTAATCTTAGGTATTACTAATGAAAGATTAGAAGTTTTAAGATAATGATAAAACTCTTTTTTTTTAAATTTTTTGTTAATTAAACTTATTCGATTAGTAAGTTTTATATTTTTCAATTTTTTTCTAAAAATAACTTTTTAACAATAAGTACAGCAATTAACATTCCAATAAGCTCAGCTAAAATATAATAAGGAGTATTTAAATAACTAATACCAGTAAAAGATTCTGTAAATGTTCTAGCAATAGCAACCGCAGGATTTGCAAAAGAAGTTGAAGAAGTAAACCAATAACCAGCAGTAATATAAAGACCAACACTAGCAGCAACAGCAATTTTACCTGACTTCATAGCCCCAAAAATTATCACTATAAGTCCTAATGTTGCTATCACTTCAGATGTTAGTATGTAAATCCCATCTCTTGATTTAGTAGATAATTCATAAATTTCATGTTCAAAAAAGAAATTGGCTAAACCAACACCAATCAAGCAACCAACCAATTGAGCAATGATATAGTAGGGTAATAGTTTCCTTTTTAATTTGCCTGTTATTGCCATTGCGATACTTACAAATGGATTAAAGTGAGCTCCTGATACATCAGCAAAAACTGTAATAAGCACAAATAAACCTGCTCCTGTTGCTATAGTATTAGCTATTAACATCACAGCAACATCATTAGTTAAGTTTTCAGCCATTAAACCTGAACCAACAATAATCATTACTAAAAAACAACTTCCTAATAGTTCAGCAAGAAAATAGCGGCTTTTATTTTTCATAAATCAGTTCCTTTATTCTTTTATGAATATTATTGTAAACTTTTTCTATTATTTCATCTTTTTTATTTAAGTCGTTTGTTTCATTAAGTAATTTAACAGGATCCTCTATATCCCAATGAATTATCTGATCTTTATTTGGCCAAATAGGACAGACTTCGTTATTGGCATTATTACAAACTGTAATCACGTAATCCATTTTAATTTGACTATCAATGAACGTATTAAAATTTTTAGATCTATAATTTGAAAGATCATAATGTTTTGATAATAAATAATTCTTCACATCTTCATTAATTTTTCCTGTTGGATTACTCCCAGCACTAAAACCTTTATACATATCGTCATACTCGTTATTTATTATACTTTCAGCAATAATACTTCTTGCTGAATTACCTGTGCAAACAAACAATATATTCTTCATTTAAAAAATAATCTTATAAACTCCAATAACAAATAATGGAATTTGTAATCCAAAGTTAGTAAGTATCGCTTTATCTTTGCTAACAAATCCAGCGATAGTCCATCCAACAACTCCTAATCCATGAAAATATATATTTAATGGATATATATTTAAATTTGTAAGAAGTATTCCTACTAAAACTAAAAACGTACTAATCCACTTTAGATATTTTTTTATAAACATATTTTCTCCTTCTTATTAATTATTACATTAATGTTACAAATTTATTAAGATGTAACAGTATTAGAGAAAATTTGTTATATATTTATGAATAAAGAAACCAACAATTATAAATCCTAAGCCCGTGCCATAAATTAGGAAGAAATTCATATTAAATGATTTCGCAAAAAAGAACGGTAAAAAAAATAAATAACTCACAGGTACCGCAACCAGTATACTTTTAGTAAATAGAATTGTTTTTTCTATATCATTATGCTCATAGTAGGAAAAAGCTATAGCTATGAGTGATACAAGTGGTAAGGCGATAATAAAACCTGCAAGTTTTGGATTTTGACCCGAAAGCCAACTAGCAAAGGCAATTATAATTGCAGCTAGTATGATCTTTAAGGTAAAAAATATCATCAATAATTCAAATTTATTTGGTTATACATTTTTTGCATAAACCAAAAAATTCAAGATTATATTTACTATATTTCATACCAGCTTTGTCTTTAAAATTTGATAGATATTTTGAAAGGCTGGAATTATTAATTTCTGTTACTTTTTCACAACTTTCGCATATTGAAAAAGCAGTAGCTTTTGAAACCTGACAACTTGAATTTTGACAAGCTATGAAAGCATTTCTACTTTCAATTTTATGTATTTTTCCTATTTCAACTAACTTATCTAGCGCTCGATAAACTTGTAATGGAGCTTTGATGCCTTTTTTTTGAACATTAAAAAGTATTGAATAAGCTTTAAGTGGCTCAGGTGATCTATCAATTATATCAAAAATAATTTGTTGATTTTTTGTTAGATTATGTTCTTTATGCATTTTACTCACTTTACTGATTTCTCACTAGTTTTTCAATTTAATAGATTGTTTAATTCTGAATAAAGAAAGAATGAACAATAATAAGGCAGCACTTATAATTGAAGGTCCTGATGATGTATTAAATTCTAATGATGAAAATAATCCTAAAATTACAGACAACAAACCTCCAATTATTGAATAGATAACCATTTTTTGCGGACTAGTTGAAATATTTCTAGCCATTGCGGCAGGAATAATTAACATCCCCGTTATTAATAATAGTCCTACCATTTTAATTGAGATTGCAATTATTGCTGCCATTAAGATTGTAAATATTGCTTTTGCTCGATCTGGATTCAATCCTTCTGCTTCCGCTAATTCATAATTTACAGTTGATGCAAATAAAGGTTTCCAAATCAACTTAAGAATTAAGAGAATTAATGCTCCTCCAATCCATATGATTAATAAATCATCAACTGTGACTGCTAGTATGTCACCGAATAATAATCCCATTATATCAAATCTGATAAATGTTAAAAAACCAATAACAACAAGTCCAACAGCTAGAGATGAATGAGCCAAAAGACCTAATAAAGCATCGCCAGGAAGATTAGTTCTTTTTTGAAGTTGTATTAAAGATAAAGCAATTAAAGAAGAAATTAAAAATACTGATAAAGCAATGTTGAATTCCATCGTAAAAGCTAATGTTACTCCTAATAGAGCAGAGTGGGCTAAGGTATCACCAAAATAAGATAATCTCCTCCAAATTACAAAACAACCCAGAGGCCCTGTCACAAAAGCAACTCCAATTCCAGCCACTAAAGCTCTTATAAAAAAATCATCGAGCATCTAATTTTTTTTTATTTCACCCTCATCTGTATGGATATGATCATGTCTATGCTCATATCTTGATAATATTTGAGAAGCTTGCTCACCAAATAAAGCTTTGTACTCATTGTTTTTTGCAACATCCAGTGGAGAACCCGAGCAACAGACATGGCCGTTTAAACAAACAACATGGTCAGTTGCACTCATTACAGTGTGCAAGTCGTGTGAAATCAACAAGATACCGCAATTTAATTCATCTGAAATTTTTTTTATTAGTTCATACAAAGCAATTTCACCAGTAAAATCTACCCCCTGAACTGGCTCATCAAGTACTAATAACTCTGGCTTTTTTGAAATAGCTCTTGCGAGTAATACTCTTTGAAATTCACCACCAGACAAATCTCCTAAATTTTTATCTTTAAGATGAATAACGCCAGTCAATGATAAAGCTTCATCTATTGTTTCTTTATTAAGATTTTCAGTTAATACCATGAAATCATTTACTCTTAGTGGTAATGTCCAATCTATAGAGATTTTTTGGGGAACGTATCCAATTTTATTTGTATATTTTTCGACTTCACCATCAATTTTTTTATAAATGCCTAAAGCAATTTTAGCTGTTGTACTTTTTCCCGATCCATTTGGACCTATAAGAGTAACTATTTTACCTTTTTCAACTTGTAATGATACTCCCTTAACAAGTGATTTGTTATTAATGCGAAACCCCGCATTTTTTAATTTAACTAATATATTTTGATTAATACTCATTTTATTACTTGACTAAATAATGTTATATTATTACATAGAGTTATATTATAACAATTTTAATAATTAAACCATGAAAACAATTAAAAAACTCCCAATATTATTATCAATTTTATCATTCTTGACAATTTTTACACCAGCTAATGCTGAAATAAAAGTAGTTGCATCAATAAAACCAATTCATTCACTTGCAAGCTATTTAATGGATGGTGTTGGTAAACCTGATTTAATTGTTGATGGTTATGCTTCACCACATGGATTTGCATTAAAACCATCCCATGCAAAAATGATTCAAAATGCCGATATTATATTTTGGGTAGGTGAAGACATAGAAAGCTTTTTAGAAAAACCATTGAAATCAATCGCAAAAAAAGCTGAAAAAATTGAATTAATGGAAATTAAAGGGATAACTAAACTTAAATTTAGAGAAAGAAATATTTTTGAAGGTCATGACGATCATGGTCATAAAGAAGACGATCACGATGATCATGCAAAGAAAGAGGATGATCATGATGATCACGATCATGACAAAAAAGAGAAAGAACATGGTCATGATGAACACGGACATGATGATGATCATAAAAAAGATGGTCACGATGATCATGGACATGAAGGCCACGCACATGGTGAACATGATCCACACATTTGGTTAGATCCAATGAATGCAAAAGTAATTTTAAGTGAAATGGCTGAACATTTAATTGAGAATGACTCAAAAAATGAAGCTAAATATAAAGAAAATTTAAAAAAAGCACATAAAGATTTAGATAAATTAATAAAAAAAGTAAAATCGGAATTAAATAAAGATTTTAAATCAATAGTTTTTCATGATGCGTATCAATATTTTGAAGAAAGATTTGGTGTAAATATTCTTGGTGCATTTACAGTAAATACCGACGTAATGCCTGGTGCTGAGCAATTAGCTGAAATTAGAGAAGTAATTGAGCATGATAAAGTAAGCTGTATATTTTCAGAGCCTCAATTTAATCCTGATATCATTAAAGCTGTAGCGAAAGATACTAATATTGCAACTGGGGTCATAGATCCATTGGGCGCAACTCTTGATCCTGGTAAAGATTTATATTTTGATTTAATTGGGAATATGTCTAAATCTTTTAAAGGTTGTTAATTTAAAATTGATCTTTAGTTATAAATAATATCTAATAATGTGATGAGTACGATTTCCCTCACATTAGATGAAATTTTTAATTTAGCAAAAAAGACTTTATTAGCTAATGGATGTGATGATGAAACAGCATCTATATTATCAGATTTAATTAGAAATGCTGAAAGAGATGGATCTTTATCTCATGGTTTATTTAGATTGCCTGCTTATGTAAGTGGTTTAAAGAGTGGAAAAATTAATGGTAAAGGAAAACCTGAAGTAAAAAAGATTTCAGCATCAGTAATCAAAGTTCAAGGTAACAATTGTTTAGCACCTGTAGTTTTAAATAAGGGTTTGCCTGAATTAGTAAAAGCAGCAAAAGAAAATGGTGTCGCTGTGCTTGCAATTAATAATTCTCATCACATGGCCGCGATGTGGCCAGAGACAGAAAAATTGGCAGAAGAGGGTTTAGTTGCATTTGCATGCACATCCTACAAACCTGCGGTAGCGCCTGCTGGAGCGATCAAGCCATTATTTGGTACAAATCCTATTTCATTTGCATGGCCGCGACCTGGAAAAACTCCCGTCGTTTATGATATGGCAACAGCATCAATGGCAATGGGTGAAGTACAAGTTGCAAAAAGAGAAGGGCACAAAGTTCCACTTGGCACAGGTTTAACTAAAGATGGTAAAGAGACAACAGATCCAGGAGCAATAGCTGATGGTGGTGTTTTACTTCCTTTTGGTGGATACAAAGGTTCTGCAATAGCAATGATGGTAGAATTAATGGCTGGCGCACTAGTTGGTGATAATTTTAGTTTTGAGACAGCCGCAAAAGATAATAATGATGGTGGACCTCCTAGTGGTGGAGAATTTATTATTGCAATTTCACCTGACAAAACTTCTGGAACTAATTGGCAAAAACATGCTGAAGAATTTTTCAATAAGATGAAATCTTTTGATGGCGTTAGACTTCCAGGGGAAAGAAGACACAAAAATAGATTAGATAAGGGCCCACGAAATATTAATGAGGAGCTGGTTAATAAAATAAAATCTTTAAGCTAAAGTAATTTCTATTGGTGTATGATCAGAAGGTTTTTCTCGACCTCTTGGATCTTTATTAATATTTATACCCTTTACTTTATCTATTAAAGAATTTGACACTAAAAAATGATCTATTCTCATTCCATTATTTTTTTGCCATGCACCTCTCATGTAATCCCAAAAGGTATATCCTTCTTTAGTCTCATTAAAATATCGATAAACATCATTAAAACCTAGATTAATCATTTCTCGTAATTTTTTTCTTATTTCCAATCTAAATAGAGCATCGTCTTCAAAGCTTTTTGGATTATAGACATCCTCAGCAGCAGGTATGATATTAAAATCACCACCAAGGATTATATTTTGATTTTTTTTAGTTAAAGATTTTAATTGTTTAATTAGATCATCAAGCCATTTTTTTTTGTAATCATATTTTTCAGTATCTACAGGGTTCCCGTTTGGTGTATAAATATTAATTAATTGAATATTTTTTTTTTTGTATTCAAGTTCAGCTGAGATTATCCTTGATTGTTTTAGCTTATCTTTGATTAAATCTGTTTTAATGTTTTTTAATTTTTCTTTTGAAATAATTGCAACACCGTTGTAACTTTTTTGACCAAAAACATAACTTTCATAGTCCATTGAGGAAAAATCATCATAAGGAAAGTTCACATCCTCAGTTTTAATTTCTTGCATCATCACAACATCAGGTTTGTACTTGAGAAGATAACTTTTGATATTTTCAATTCGAGCTCGAACAGAATTTACATTCCACGAGGAAATAATCATTAAAGAGAAAACGAAACACCACAACCACAAGAGGATTTGGTTTGTGGATTAGTTATTTTGAACTGTTCACCAATTAATTCTGACACATAGTCAATTTCTGACCCTTTTAATAAATCTGCAGATGCTTTATCTATCAATATGTTTTCATAATTTAAATCATCAGCCGCTTTTTCCTTGTCAAAAGTAAATTCATATTGAAAGCCTGAGCAACCACCACCTTTGATAGCGATTCTAAAAAACGACCCTTTGTCTTTTTTAGATAGCAAAACATTGATCTGTTTTAGAGCCTTATCAGTAAATTTAATTTCTTTAATCATTATTGATCACTGGTATTACTAATATAATACTTAAATTTTAATTTTAAAGGATGAAAAAATACTCAAAGATTGCTCTTATCAAAAGTAAAGGAAGAATATTCAAAGAATCTTTGTCAAAATACAGATCGCCATTTCAAAGAGATAGAGATCGAATAATTCACAGCGCCTCATTTCGAAGGC
This sequence comes from uncultured Pelagibacteraceae bacterium, assembly GCA_902577525.1. GTDB lineage: Bacteria > Pseudomonadota > Alphaproteobacteria > Pelagibacterales > Pelagibacteraceae > Pelagibacter. The sequence continues at coordinate 38,459 of CACGZG010000011.1, forward strand.
TTAAACATAAGACTCAGGTATTTGTAAACACAGAGGGTGATCATTACAGAACAAGATTAACTCATTCTATGGAAGTTGCTCAAATTGCACGATCTATTGCAAGATATCTTGAATTGAATGAAGACTTAGCCGAAACTTTAAGTCTGGCACATGATTTGGGTCATCCACCATTTGGTCATGCTGGTGAGGAGTCTCTTAATGAATGTATGGAAGATTACGGAGGCTTTGATCATAATTTACAAACTCTTCGTGTAGTTATGTTTTTAGAGAATAAATATCTTAAGTATAGCGGATTAAATCTTTCAATTGAAACGTTAGAAGGATTGCTTAAGCATAACGGTCCAGTTTATGAATTGGATTTAGTTGATAGCTTAATTGGTACTAAAAGATTCAAGAATATGATCGATTTTAATACTTATCCATCATTAGAGGCTCAAGTTTCAGCTATTTCAGATGATATAGCTTATAACAATCATG
>CACGZG010000012.1 GCA_902577525.1 uncultured Pelagibacteraceae bacterium
TTTTTAAAAAAAATTTAAAATTTCTCTTAAAAGTTGATTAAATATTGTACAACTTTAAGTTTTAATAAAAATTTTTTTGAAAAATTAAAAAAAATTGCCCAAATCGAGCAAATTTTATGAAAATTAAGCTTTAAAATTTTTATAATTATCCTTTTTGATAAAAAATATTTTTAAAACACTTATCTATAACACAAAAAAAAATTACTCTAACACAAAATACCTACTTTGGGTTGAAATTGAAAAAAATATTGATTTTACTTGTTTTTTTAAACTTAAATTTTTTACAAAAACTCTAACACAATTGCAAATTTGGAGCTTGTGTTAGAGTTTTTTTTATTTGTGTTAGAGAAATCGATTTGATAGTTTTTTTTAGTCTAATCTTCTAAAAATAATAAACAATCAAAAATCAGCATAAATACTTGTTTTTAATCATTTTGACCTATTATGAGCATACAATTTTAAATTATGTGTTAGACTTTTTTTAAAATTGTGTTAGAGATTCATATGTTTGTGTTAGAGAATAAAAAAAAAAATTATGAGTGAAGAAGAAAAAGATAAAGAAAATAAAATTAATCAGGATGATTCTGGTTCAGATCAGAATAAGCAACCTGAGGATGTAGAAAAAAAACCAGATAACAAAGATCAATTACAATCTGGAAGCGAATCTTACATGAGTGTTGATGAGATTACTTCTGTTTCAAAAAATGAAACAAGTGAAAGTTCGAAAACCTCAGAAAATATTGAAAATGAAACCACTCAAAGTTCAAAAACTGCTGATACAAAAGAAAATGACACTACTCAAAGTTCAAACACTATGGAAACTGCAGAAATAAAAGAAAATAAAGAGGAAGAAAAGAAAGAACACGAGGTTATCCATAAAAAAGATGGCAGACTTCATATATATATAAGACAAGACAAGTATAAAGGGGAATTAAAATCAAAAAATTGGGTTGGAAGACTTTATATTGATGGCAAACAAAAGATTTCTTCTTCAGGAACACCAAATTTAGATGACGCAATACCGATTTTAGAAAAATGGTTCGATGATGTACATGCAAATAAGGATAAAGAGAAAAGTAAAGAGACAATAACTCCTAACGAAACACAAAATACAACCGAAACTGGAGCAACATCAGCCACTCCCCCAACAAATGAGATTCCAACACCACCGCCAAACACTGTTGTTGAAGCACCTAAACCAGTTACTAGCACAATTGAAAATCAAAATATTACTTCGCAAGAGGTTAATGCAAATACTAATAATGAAAACCAGTCTACTGAAAATAAAAAATCTATTTCTGGTCTATTTGATAAATTAAAAAATATCAAATTAAAGAAACCATCTTTTGCAAGTGGACTTAAAATGCCTAAACCATCGGCTGGTGGTAAAAGTAGTTTTAAAAATAAATTAGACAATTTTTTTAAATCAAAATTGGGAAAATCTTCTGCACAAGGTGAGGAAATACTTGGAGTAGAAATTACAAATAAAGAAATTAGATTAGCACAAATAACTTCCAATAAAGCCAATCAATGGGTGTTGGAAAGATTTTATACTCATAAAGTTGATTTACCAGATGATGCAGTTGTATTAGAAAATTCTGAAAAACTTGGAGCAGAATTATCGATTGCAATTCAAAAGTCTAAAATTAAAACTCCAAATGCTGCAATCGCTATCCCTGTAACAAGTGCAATTATCAGAGTTGTTACTGCTCCATTAATGAAAGACGAAGAATTACAAAAAGCTATTGAGACTAATTCTCTTTGGGAAAACCTTGTACAATTAACAGACAACTTAGATGACTATTCAATATTCCATCAAGTAATTAATAGAAATCAAAAAGAAAATACTATGGATATATTATTTGTTGCCTCGAAACTTTCAGATATAAATAGTTACACATCAATTATTAAATCCAGTGGACTTAATCCAGTAATCATTGATGTTAAATGTTTCGCATTAAAATCTGCAGTTGATCAAATTAATCAAATTTCTCAAAAAACAGAAGATGCAAATTTAACAGCAGTTTTAGAATTTGGTTTAGATGAAAATTATTTAATGATTTTATATGATAATAATCCAATCATTACTGATATATTTTTAAGAGGACAAGACAGACAGATATTAAAATCATCTCAAGTTCAAGAAGAAAAAGAAGGGTTAGTTAGAAGATTTGTTACACAGGTAAAACAAGCAGTTCAAGATTTTGAAACTAAATACGAAAAAAGAATTAGAAATATTAAAGTAGTTTCTGATTTAGAAAATATAGAGGATTATTTATCAATCTTCAGACAAAATTTAGTAAATATTGGTTTTAAAACTTTTGATCCAATAGACGGTCTACAGATACCGCAACAAATTGATCAATCAGTTAGTTTACAAAATCGATCTTACCTTTCAACTGTGATTGGTTTGGCTTTTAGAAAGTTGGATGTTTTTGGTTATTACAAATTTGTTACTGCAGTTAAAAATATTAATTTACTTCCTGACAGAAAAGGAATGGTTAAACAGAAGAAAATGAAAGCTATTTCCAATTTTGCTTTTAAAGGTGTTGTTGGTGGTGTTATTGGTATTTATTTAATCTTATTTGCTTTATCTTTCTGGAATATTCATACTTATAATAAGAAACTTAATAATTATGCTAAAGTTAAGAAAGAACATGCTTTAAAATCAAAAGAAGTCAAAGCGGTCAAAAAAGAATTAAAATTAATTTCCACTACTTTAAAATTAAGTAATAGTCTGAAATCAAATAAAGATTTAAGTTATAGAATTTTAGCTCAGATAGCAGCAAGTGTTCCAAAAAGAGTAAGATTTGATCAAGTTACTTATGATGGTAAAAGAAAAGTAACTATCCAGGGAGTTGCTGCAAGTGATCAAGATATTTTGAAATTTATTAAAAATTTAAGTGATAAAAAGTATATTAAACAAGCATCACTATCATCAATGAAATTACCAAGAAAATCAGCAACTGGAATTACAATGAAAGGATTTAGAGTTTTTGTTTTAATTGACCCAAAAGGTCAAAGCAAAACTTAAGAAATTAAAATGGACTTAAAAAATATAGATTTAAAAAATATTAAGATTGAAGATCTAAAAGAAAAGATTCTTCAATTAGCTGACAGAAAAACATTAATAAAGATTGGTATATCCAGTGGAGCAATAATACTATTTTTGATTATCTATTACGCTATTTTAAATCCTATAGTTGAAAAAAAGAAAGCCCAGATAGATGACATGAATAAAAAAAAACAGGAGACTGTAAAATTTGTTCAGGAAATTAAAGTAACGAATAAAAAAATTAAAAATCTAAAACCTAAATATGATGAATATTCGACTTTATTCCACACTAAGGCCGAAGTAGAGGGCTTGTATGAAACTCTCAGTTATTATGCAGGATTAAATGATTTAGTTATCTCAAAAATAGAGAAGAAAGCACCCAAGGCAGTCACTAAAGCTGAGGCATTAGAAAAAGCTGATGGAAAAAAGAAAAAGAAGAAAAAAAAGAAGAAAAAAATTAAACAGAAAAAGGCAGAAAACATGGCATACTACACAATTCCAGTTAATTTTGAGATAACTGGTAATTTTTTGGGATATATCAAGTTTAAGAGGGCTCTTTCAATGTCAAAAAAGATGTTAAATTTTGACAAGGAGTCTATAAAAGTGGTAAGAGGAGATACAACCGGTGCGATAAAAGTTGATGGATTATTAACTATTGTAGGATTGGGCGATGGGTTTTAAAAAATTAATTATATTTAGCTTTATAGCTATTTTGAGCATTTTCAATTCATATGCAGATAATCATGATACTGAACAAAACATAATTGAAAAGGCAAAAGAAATTAATCAAAAAGTAAAAGAGAAACAAGCTAATCAGCAAGCCAATATAAGTTCAGAAATAGGTCAAGAAGAACCACTTCCTTTAAATGATCCGTTTGTAGGAGATGCCTCTTTAGGTGGAACAGCTGGTGTAGTAATTACCAATAGCTCTGAAGAGAGAGAACAAATGAGTTTATTCAATTTTAAACTTGTTGGAATAATGAATGGAGAATACGAAAGTTACGTATCCCTAATTAATGCAACAGGAGAGATTGTTACCTTACAAATGAATGAGGAACTTAGCCCTGGAATAAGATTAGTTGATCTTAGACCTGGAAAAGCAATTTTTGAAAAAGGTGATGATTCCTTTTTAGTAATAAATTTTAAAAATCAAATTAAAGAAACATCGGAGCCCTTTTAATGAATTCAAAAGCACTCAATATCATTATTTCTTTATTGTTAATATCTTTCGTTTTAAGTGGGTGTACGCAAACAACATCTAAAGGTAAAAAAAAGGTAGTCTTTAAACACGATACACCACTAATTAAAGAGGATGTTAAGAAGTTAGGAAAAATAGAAGTTGAAAAAAGTGCAGAGATGGGACCAAAGCCGGTTGAAGGCGATATTAAGGTTTTAGAGAAAAGAAAGCAAATTTCTTCAGTTAAAGAAAAAAATTATTTACTGATTCCTGATGAATATTCTTCCCTTAAACAAAATGTATCATTCAAGTTTCAAAACCTAGATTATAAAGAAGCCATGGGCTTGATGGCTAAAATCGGGGAAGTAAATATATTGGTAGGTGAAGAAGTTGCTGGTGCTATTTCTGCGGAGCTTTCAAATGTACCATGGGATAAAGCTTTCAATGCATTACTTGATATGAAGAATTTTGCAGCGGATATAGATGTTGCAAGTAATATAATTAGAGTTCATTCTCCAGCTACATTAACTTCACAAGAAAGTTATAAATCCGCAAGAGCCTCAGCTGTTAGAAAAAAAGTTGAATTAGAAAATTCAGTAGAGCCAATAGTTTCAGAAATATTTAGACTTTATTATATTACACCTGCAGAAGCTAAAGCTACGGTAACAGAATTATTTACTTCAGTTGGAGCAGATACATCTTATTCCCCAATACAAGTAACTGAGGAAAAAACTACAAGATCAATAATTGTAAGAGGTAAGGCAAAAGATTTAGATGTTGTTGATAAAGTAATTAGAGAAATTGATGTTAGAACTAAGCAAGTACTAATCGAAGCATTTATTGTTGAAGCAACTTCTTCTTTTGAAAGAGCACTAGGAAACAAACTTGGTGCTGCTTTTGTAAGAGGAAATCGTGACAGATTTGGTGGTACAGTTGGAGGATCAACAATTGGAACTACAGATGGATCGATCACCTCGGGTACAGGTTCAATTAGTGCGGCAGGAAGTGGAAGCACGGATGGTCTATATAATTTCAATGTAGCTGGTGCTACTAGTGGTATAGGGATTTTAAGAAGAACAGGTTCTATGGTTTTAAAACTACAACTAGACGCATTAGAAACAGAAGGTTTAGGTAAAACTATTTCTAATCCAAAATTATTTACTTTAGATAATCAGATAGCCACTATCACACAAGGTGTTCAAATATCTGTTCCAGGAACTGACAATACACCTCCGTCATTTAAAGATGCTGCTTTAAAATTACAAGTAACTCCAAGCATAATTGGTGATGGAAATGTACTTTTAGAGGTTCAGGTCAATAATGATACACCAGATAGAACTGACCCTTCTGCAGTGGGTATTAATAAGATGGAAATTATTACAAAATTATTGGTAGCTGACGGAGACATAGTAGTTATTGGTGGAATTAAGAAAAATGACATTTCAGATGCTTCTGAGCAGGTTCCAGGAGTAAGCAAGTTACCTGTGATAGGAAAAATGTTTAAAGGGACACAAAAAAGAGATAGTATGAACGAACTTTTAGTGTTTATTGCACCTAGGATTTTATAATGCTTAAGATTAGTAGAGAGAGTGAAATTAATTTAATCAATGTCCTTATAGATCATGACATTATCTCAGGAAAAGATCTGCCAAATATTAAGAAGGTAAGCACTGAAAAGAATTCATCACAAATTGACGCTGTATTTGAGCTAAAGCTAACAGATGAAAATAAAATTTTAGATGTTTTAGTTAAAGAGCAAAATTTAGATGTTATTGATTTAACAAAATGTGAATTAACGGATGAGATTAAAGCGGTATTACCATCAAATTATATTAAGATGAATTTTGTTGCCCCTTTTAAAGTTGAGGGAAAAAATTTACATATAGCAATTTCAGATAGCTCAAAACTTGGTTTAATGAGAAATCTTAAAGCCATTACCAAAAAAAATATAGAATTACATGCAGCTAAGGTCACTCAAATTTCTAACTTTATAGATAAAATTTTAAGTGAGACTGGAGACGTAACTACACAATCAATTAGAGCTGACAATGTAAGCAAAGAAAAAACAAAAACATTTGAATCTGATTTAGGAGAGGCAGGAGAAGTTTTAGAAAAACCACCTGAAGAAGATATAGAGGCTATTGAAAATGAGTCAGAAGTAATAAAGTTTAGTACTGCAGTCGTTGCAGAGGCAATTAAATCTGGAGTGAGTGATATCCATATCGAACCATATAGATTTTCATCTAGAGTACGTTACAGACAAGATGGTATGTTACAAGAACAAGAACAATATAAACAATTTCTTCATGATAATTATGGTGCAGTTGTAACTAGATTTAAAATTATGGGTAAATTAGATATTGCTGAAAGAAGATTACCGCAAGACGGAGCAATAAACTTTAAAATTGATGGCAAGGTAGTTGATTTACGTTTATCTATTTTGCCAACCGCAAACAACGAAAGAATTGTAATGCGGGTTTTAAATAAAGACGCAGGAGATATAACTTTAGAACAATTAAATTTTGAAGATGTTGATTTAAAAAATTTAAGAAAAGCAATTCATGGGACACAAGGATTGATTCTTGTTACAGGTCCTACGGGTTCAGGTAAATCAACAACACTTTATAGTATTTTAAAAGAGGTAAGCAAACCTCATTTAAATATTTTAACAGCAGAGGATCCTGTTGAATATGAATTGGATGGAGTAGGTCAAGTTCAAATCAAAGACGATATTGGTTTAACTTTTGCTGCTGCGTTAAGATCTTTTTTAAGACAAGACCCAGAAATTATTCTAGTTGGAGAGATGCGAGATAAAGAAACAGTCGATATTGGTCTTAAAGCTGCTTTAACTGGACACTTAGTATTTAGTACACTTCACACGAATGATGCTCCAAGTACAATTACTAGATTACAAAACATGGGAACACCTGATTATTTGATCAGCGCAGCTTGTCAATTAGTTCTAGCACAAAGATTAGCAAGAAGATCTTGTAAAGATTGTAGAGTTCCAGATGATGATGTTACACCTAAAGTATTACAAGATTTAGGTTTTAGTCCTGAACAAGCATCAAGAGTTAAAGCACTTAAAGGTAAAGGTTGTGCTAAATGTAAAGACTCTGGTTACAAAGGTAGACAAGGTATTTATGAAATTTTAGTAGTTTCAAAACCTGTTAAAGAAGCAATTTTAAGAAAAGCGACCACTCCTGAATTAAGACAAATTGCAATTAAAGAGGGTTTTCAAACCATGCAAGATATGGGAAGAAGATTAATTGCTAATGGGGAGCTTAATTTCAGAGAATATGAACGGGTTTTAGCATCGGAATAATTTAATTAATATGGAAGCTTTTACATACAAAGGTATTTCTGATGGCAAATATGTTGAGGGAGAAATAGAGGCCCTAAATCAAGATGAAGCATCTTTTAAATTAAAAGAGCAAAAAGTAATTATTACCAATCTTATAAAAACTAAGAAAAAAAAGAGCGAAACTAAAGAAAAAGGTAAAAAGTCAAGCTTTTCACTTTTCGGTGGTAAAAAAAAGCCTAAAACAGAAGACATACTTATTTTCTCAAAACAATTTGCAACTATGGTCAAAGCTGGTTTACCAATATTAGAAGTATTGGGCATGCTAAGAGACCAATTAGAAAACCCAGGTATTAAAGAGATTATTGAAGATATAAGAAAGAGTTTAGAGGGTGGTGTAACATTATCAAAATGTTTTGAGAAGTATCCACAATATTTTGATAACGTTTATTGTAATCTTATAAAAGCTGGAGAAGCCAGCGGTAAATTGGATGTTTTCTTATTAAAGATTGTCGAGTCATTAGAAAAAAAAGAAAAAATTAAAAAGAAAATTAAAGGTGCTTTAATGTATCCAGGTATAATGTTTACAGTCGCAATTACAGTCAGTGCGTTCATGTTAGTAAAAGTAGTTCCTGTCTTTGCAAAAATGTATGATGGAATGGGCATTGAACTTCCAAAAGCAACAGCAACCATTATGGCTATGAGTGATTTTTTACGAGGCACAGGTGGAATGGTTTTATTATTTGGAGGTATTATTGGTTTTATTGCTTTTAGATATTTAACCACTAAAAATGCAGCCATACAATATAAATGGCATAAACAAATTTTAAAATTACCTGTATTCGGTGATATGATTTTAAAATCATTACTTGCAAGGATTTCATTAATTTTAGGAAATCTTAGTGCAGCTGGAGTAAATTTATTAGAAAGTTTAGAGATTGCAAAATCAGTAAGTAACAATGTTGTAGTTACAGAGGCTTTAGAAAATGTAAAGAAAGGAGTTTTCTCTGGGGACACTTTGACTAAACTTTTTTTAAAGGAACCGATGTTCCCACCAACGTTTAGTCAATTAATTTCTGTTGGAGAGCAAACAGGACAATTGGATGAAATGTTTGGATCTGTTGCAATGTACTATGAGGAAGAATTTGATACTTCTGTAGAAAATATGTCTAGCTTAATTGAACCGATTATGATTGTCTTCATGGGAATTATGATAGGTGGTCTGATGATCGCTATGTACTCGCCGATATTTAACGTGGGTGCTATTATTGGTTAGATTTTTTTGGTTAATACAAGATGATTAACCCATCCCTTTTGATCCTTTTTAAAAACAGCATTATCCATTATTTGTTTAATAAAAAAAGTTCCTAACCCACCTGGTTTGATATCATCTAATTTTCTATGTTTCACATTCTCAGGAACAACAGCTTTGCCTTTATCAAAAAAACCAATTTCTAAATTATCATCTTTTAGTGAAATTTTTATTTCCATTCTATCAGTTGTTTCTTCAACTCCCTTGTATCCATGTTTGACTATATTTTGCGCTGCCTCAGCTATTGCTAAAACTAATTCATCTTTTTGTTCTTGAGGCAGATTTATTTTATCAAAAATTTCTCTGGAAAATTCTCTTACCTCTTTTAAACTTGCAGTACTTACAACAAAATCCTTTGCTTCTGATAAATTCATTATTCAAGGTTTAAAATCTGTTCAAGTTTGGCCATCATAATAACTTTTAAAACAGATTTGCTCACTTCTTTCACAACTACTTTAGTATTTTTTTCTAATGCTTTTTGATGGCTCTCAATTAAAACTGAAATTCCCGATGAGTCCATATATGAAACATCTTTTAAATTTAAGTGAACCTCTTTTCCAGCCTCAACTATAGGTAAAATTACTTCTTTTGCTTTTTCTGTGACATCCATATCGATTTCACCATTAAGAAAAACCGTACTTATGTTGCCTTCTTCTGTAACCTTATATGTCATACTGTTTGATAGATAACATATCTAAATATTATTAAAATCAATAAATAAGACCCATATTGGGCATTTGTGCTCGCTTAAAACAAATATTTTTTGATTTTTTAGTGTTTACTTAGTGAATTTTTTTATATTAAATATAGTTATATTTTAATTTAAAATAATTAAAGGGAATAAAAATGAAAAATAACAAAGGATTTACACTTATAGAATTATTAGTTGTTGTAGCTATTATTGGTATTCTTGCTGCAGTAGGGACTGTTGCATATCAAGGTTACATATCTGGAGCAAACAAAAGCGCAACTAAATCAAACCACGCATCAGCAGTGAAATATATTGCCGCTGAAGTCGCAAAATGTTCAATCGGTGAGTCAGCAGTTTTCAAAACAACTTCTGGAGATACAATGGACTGTGATGACAGAAAAACAGCTAATACAGTTAGTGGCGCCGCTGTAGCTGCAATGGCTGATTTCAAAAACTCTTTTAGCAGTGATGGTAGTGGAGCAGCAAATTCAACAGATGCAACATTAGGACAAGTTAGTATTAATGATGATGGTTCAACTGTTACAATTAAAACTTGTTTCGAAGAGGGCTGTGCATCAGGTGTAGTAAGCGTTAATACAGTTGCTATTGAGTAAATTTTTTAAAGTTAAAAGTCATTAAAAAAATTTATGATTACTAAAAGCTCGGGTTTTAGTTTAGTCGAGCTTTTAGTAGTCGTTGCGATAGTAGGAATCCTTTCATCGATAAGTGTTGTTGCTTACAATGGTTATGTAAGTGGAACAAAAAAAAGTAGCGCAAAAAACATGATGCAACAAATATCTTTAGGGCAATCAGATTATTATTCAAGTTATGGAGAATATTATTTTACTAATACAGGTGGCTCAAGTTGTGAGCCTGATTTTGCTAATGGAACAGGAGCTTCTTCGGAAGCTATAAATGCCAACTTATTTGATGGTGGAGAAATAATAACAGCAGAAACATCATGGGATATGTGCATTGAGTCGGGTTCTGGAGGTTTTGTTATCAAAGCTACAGATGGTACAAATCAATTAACCTTAGATCAAAATGGTACTTGGGGGGAGAGTTACTGAACTATAGTTTAATATTTTTGTTTCATGAAAAAAATACTTGTCATATTCTTCCTTCTGCCGTTTTTAAGTAATTGTAGCCAATACACAGCGATGGTTGGACCTAGTTTAACCATGGTTGAAACTGGAAGTATCTTAAAGACCTCAAGTTCTTTATCTAGCTCACTTGCAATGAATAACATGAAAGAAAATTTAGTGAGTGAACTTAATAATGAAAAAATATGTCCTACAACCCATTCCTCTGAATTGAGTCAAATATTCTTTGAAACTCTCGAACACACTGATTGTTTTTATGATCCAATGAGCATCTATAGATAAAACTTAAGAATGATGTCTCAAGAAGTAATAGATATTCTAACAAGTAATATCGATACTTTGTGGGTAATAGATTGCGCAATTTTAGTTTTCATCATGCAAGCAGGTTTTATGTGCATGGAAACAGGATTATCCAGACATAAAAATAGCATCAATGTTGCATTAAAAAATGCTGCAGACTTTGGTGTATCCGTAGTTATCTTTTGGATTTTTGGTTTCGGTTTGATGTTTGGTACTTCTTACAATGGTTTTTTTGGAACTGATTTATTTTTTTTCAAAACAGATAAAGCTGAGTACATGACATACTTTGTTTTTCAGGCGATGTTTGTTGCAACTGCTGCAACAATTATTTCTGGTGCTGTAGCTGAAAGAATGAAGTTTAACGGTTATTTAATAATGACAGTTTTAGCTACAGGAATTATTTATCCTATAGTGGGTCATTGGGCATGGTCCTCCAGCTATCTATCAAAATATGATACAGCTCAACAATTATTAAATGCTACCAACTCTACTGGGTGGCTTTCAAATTTAGGTTTTGTTGATTTTGCTGGAAGCACGATTGTACATTCAGTTGGTGGGTGGATTGCTTTAGCGGCTGTAATAATTTTAGGTCCAAGAATAGGTAAATATTCTGAAGCTAATAGAGGCAAATTCACTGGTTCAAGTTTTCCTCTAGCTGTTTTGGGTACATTAATTTTATGGTTTGGTTGGTTTGGCTTTAATGGTGGTAGTAATGGTGCAATGGACGAAGTTGTTCCATTAATTTTAATTAATACTTTTTTAGCTGCTGCATTTGGTTTGTTAACTGGATTGGGTATTTCATACATTAGATATAAAAAACCTGATCCATTTCACATTATCTTAGGACCTTTGGCCGGATTAGTTGCAATAACAGCTGGGTGCAACTCAATGACATCAGTAACTTCTATTTTTGTCGGTATCATTGGAGCGGTAATTGCAATTGTTGTTAATGAAGTTCTTAATAGATATGAAATCGATGATGTTGTTGGAGCTGTGCCTGTACATTTGGCTGCAGGAATATGGGGAACTTTAGCAGTAGGTTTTTTTAGTGACTTAAGTATTTTAGATACGGGTCTAGATAGATTTTCACAAATTAAAGTTCAGTTTATTGGTGTGTTAAGTATTGGAGCATTTACATTTATTTCTTCATTTGTAATTTTAAATCTGTTTAATAAATTTTATCCATTAAGAGTAAGTCCTGTACAAGAAGAACTTGGATTAAATATAGCTGAACATAATGCGGTATCAATTGAACATGATTTAATTTCCATTTTAGATAAACAATCTGAATCTGGTGATTTAAAGATTAGGGGGCCACAAGACCCGTTTACTGCTGGGGGTGTAATTGGTCTTTATTATAATAAACTCATGAGTAAACTTGAGACGACTGAAGAAGAAAAAAACAAGTGGCGTGAAAGAATTTCAAAAGAAGTGAAATTAGCAGTGAAAGTCCAAGAAAATTTTTTACCCAAGAGAAATTTAAAAAATTATCCTGTTCATGGTATTAATATTGCAGCAAGAGAAGTGTCTGGTGATTTTTTTAGTTTTTATCCACATAATGATAGTATCTATTTTATAATTGCTGATGTTGCTGGAAAAGGAATTCATGCAGGTATGGTTATGGCAAAAGCTTCAACTTTATTTGAAGTTTTGTCTCAATCAAAAGTAGATCCAGATGAAATGGTTCTTCATATGAACAATGATTTAAATAATACCAAAACTGGCGGAATGTTTGTAACCTCTATTATTGGAGAATATAATTTAATTTCAGATGAAATTAGATGGGTTAATGCAGGACACCAACCCGCGATAGTTAGAGATCATGATGGAAAATACAATCAAATTGAAAGCTTGGCACCGCCATTAGGAGTAATAAAACAAAAAGATAAAAGTATTTATAAGATTAATAAAATGAAATTAAATGGTTCAAGGTTTTATGCTTTTACTGATGGTTTATCAGAAAGCTTAAACAATGAAGGAAAAGAAATTGGCATTGATGGTTCAATAGACATTATTGAAGATACTTACAATAAAGACACCAACAAACAATTAGATGATTTAACTAAAACTGTAATGAATACTTCAAAAAACCAAAAATTAACTGATGATTTAACAGTAATAAGTATTGGAAAATAAAGCTATTTTTTTTAAATTATTAATTGAAAAAAATTACATACTTACATATCTTCCACTTTTTATGTTTAAGAGATTGAATAAATTAAAACTATATTTGGTCGCAACTTTTTTAATAGTTACGACGACAGTATTTTCATCTGAAAAAAATATTACTTACATGCAAATTTTACAGAAGCCAAATGATTTAGATTTAAATTTAAAATATGCTCAACAACAAGGAAAGATGGGAAATTTTAAACAAACTATTTCAACACTTGAAAGACTTACAATGCTCTATCCTGAAAATATTGAAATAAAATTATATTTGTTGTCAGTTTTAGTTCAAGTGGACTCGCCAGAGAAAGCAAATACCATTATTGCTGACATGAAATTAAGAAAAGATTTAGCACCCGAAGATCTTGAAACTTTACAAGAAATTGAAGAGGAACTTAAAGATAGAGAACCGAGTCTTTGGACTTTAACAGCTGACATGTCGTTCGGTGGTGTTTATAGCGATAATGTTAACAGTGTATCAAGAACAAGATTAAAAGAAGACTCTGATAGTGTTACTGGTGTTAACTCTGCTAAATATGATAGAACGCTTAGTGGTGGTTTAGGTTTGTCTGCTACGCGACCAGTTGGTGAAGAGTCATCTTTCTTAATAAATTTGTCTCATACTTCATCTGAGCAATACATGGAAACAGATGATGATTATCAAAGTTATGGTCTTACTTTAGCTTTAGATACTGTTTTAGGAAATCAGAGTTTGAGTCCTTATTTTATGTTGAGCATGTCAGATTATCAAACTGATGCAGATAGTTTTTCGAAGATGTGGGGTATAGGAGGCTTTTTTCCTTTTGGTGAAAGAAACTCTTTCAGTTATGGATATGCTTTTTCAGACTCTAAAGGTAACAACAATGCAAGTGATACCACAGCCGATGAAACAAATTCTATAGGTCACAGTTTTACTTTAGGACATGACTTTATATTAACTGAAATAATTTCAACAAGTATTGGATTAGGATACAGCGACTCTGATGCTAAAGTTGATGCTGGTAATGATTACGAAACTTATGATTTTAGTTTTGGTTTAAATTTTGCTTTCCCATGGGCTTATATTGCAGTTGGTAGTGCTTTTAGTTTTAATGATTATAAAAGAGAAGATACATCTGTTAGTTCAAATAAATTAAGATCAGATTACACAAGTACGTATGATATTATGTTAACAAAAGCAATCGGAGACATTTTTCCAACAATCGATCCTAACAGAAGTTTGTTTATTAACTTATCTTATGAAAAACTTATCTCTGAGGCAAATATGCTTAATTATGATTATATTGCCGATTCTTTCTCTCTGAGTTTTTCAAAGTCATTCAGACTAAATTAAAAACAATTTCTTAAAGATTTTTCAATTTTATAGGTGAAAAATGCTTTTTTTAGCGCTCATTTTGAGTTTTTAACCATTTCTTTTTTTAGATTATTTGATACGTTTTCTAAAAATATGAAAAAAATACTGTCTCTTATTTTTGGTTTAACTTTTTTATTGAGTGTTAATGCACACTCTGAGGAAAAACTAACAATTGAAAAACAGTTAGTTGGTATCGTTGGTGCAATATCTGGAACTGTTAAAACTGAAACAAGAGAGCTTAAAGCTGGAGACAAAATATATTTAAATGAAACGATTGTTGCAGGAGCTGGTTCTGGAACACAAATTTTACTTTTAGACCAATCAACATTTACTATCGGTGAAGACTCAGAAGTTGTAATGGATACTTTTATATTTGATCCTGCAACAAATGATGGAAAAATTGTTGCAAGTGTAAAACAAGGAAGTTTAAAAGTTATCTCTGGTTTAATAAGCAAAAAAAATCCCGACAGTTTAACCGTAGAGGTTCCTGAAGGAACACTCGGTTCTAGAGGAACAGAATTTCAAACAATAGTATCAAAAGGAAAAACAGATACTTTATTAATCGGTCCAGGAAAAAATAATACTTTAGGTATGAGACCTGGAGCTGTGCTAGTTGGAAATAAACTTGGTTCAACTCTGCTTGATAATCCATATAGCATGACTTCAATGACAAAAGGCAAAGCGCCTGGACAAGCAAAAAAAATTACAAAAAATCAATTAAAGAAATTTAATAAGAAGATGAAAGCTCTAAGAGTTGCTAAATTATCTCCAAGTGAAACAAAAACTGAGAGAAAAGCTCTTAAGAAACAATTACGAAAAGAATTAAAATCATTAGGATTTGAAAAAGAAGAAATTAAATCGATAATTAAAGAAAATATTCAAAAAGACAAAGAAAAGAAAGTTGTTATAAAAAAAGAAAGAGCTGAGAAAAAGAAAAAAGCTAAAGCAGAAAAGAAAGCTAAAAAGAAAAAAGCTAAAGCTACAGAAAAGAAAAAAGGTAAAAAGAAAAAAGCAAAAGCAAAAAATAAAAAAGGTAAAAAGAAAAAAGCAAAAGCAGAAAAGAAAAAACCAGCTAAGAAGAAAAAAGCTGTGAAGAAAAAGGCTACTAAAAAGAAAGCTGTTAAGAAAAAAGCTACTAAAAAGAAAGCAGTGAAGAAAAAACCAGCTAAGAAGAAAAAAGCTGTGAAGAAAAAACCAGCTAAGAAGAAGAAAAAAGCTGTGAAGAAAAAACCTAAGAAAAAGAAAAAAGTAATTAAGAAAAAGCCAAAAAAGAAAAAAATAGCTAAGAAAAAAAGAATAGTTAAAAAGAAAAAAGCAGCTAAAAAGAAAAAGAAAAAAAGAAATAGAAAGAAGAAGAAGTAATTAGCTATTTCTAACTAAGTTTTATTTACTTTATTTAATTAAAATATAGATTTGTTTTGTGAAAGTTTTTTTGCAAAAATACACAAATTATTTAATCTTTTTTTTAATTCTTTTATTACTAATTACCTTAAAAATTGTAAATCCACCTTTTATCAAGTCAGTTTCATATTTAAGTTTTGATTTATATCAAAAAGTATTTGCTGAAAAAAAAGATAGTAAAGTTGTAATTATCGATATTGATGAAAAAAGTTTAGGTAAATTTGGTCAGTTCCCTTGGAATAGAAATGTATTTGCAAAAATACTTGATCAATTAAATACTTCAAATCCAAAAGCAATAGGTTTTGATATTTTTTTTACTGAAAAGGACAAACAATCCCCCGAAGAAATTATTAAATCATACAATTTAATACCATCCGATGTAGCTGATCTTCAAAAATTAAAAGGCCCTGATGATGTTTTTTCAGAAAAGTTAAAAGAGTCGAAAACTATCATTGCAGTTTTAGGAAGCAATGTTCCTTCACATTCAAATTATGATCGTAAAGCCAAAGCAAGATTCTTATCAAAAGGTGGAGATCCGAAACAATTTACATATTCATATCCCTTTTCAATTGGGTCTCTTGAAAAATTAGAACAAAATGTAAAAGGATTGGGATCTATTTCTTTTTTAGATCAATTAGATGGAATAATTAGATCTTTACCATTAATCGTCCAATTTAATAAAAAGTTATATCCCACCATGGGACTAGAAATGGTTCGAGTAGGAGAAAATCAAAAAAATATTTACGTAGAACTTAACGAGGTTGGTATTCAAAGAATAAGCGCTAGACCATATAAAGTAGACTCAGATCCAAATGGAATTATTTGGATAAAATATAAAAGATCAGATAAAAACCAATATATATCTGCAGGGGATGTTTATGATGGTAAATTTCAATCAGATTTTTTTAAAGATAAATATGTTTTAATAGGGGCTTCAGCTCAAGGACTTTTCGATCTTGTAAAAACTCCTTTAGGAGTAACTATACCGGGAGTAGAAGTTCATGCAAATGTTATAGAAAATATCTTAGACCAAACTTACTTAATTAGAAATCCGAATACTTATATTTTTGAGTTATTATTTTCGATAATTGTAGCTTTAATAACATTTGTTCTATCCCAAAAAATAAAACCTAAATTTAGTTTATCAATTTTCTTTGGAAATATATTAGCAATAATAGTTATAGGGTTTTATATTTATAAATTTAGATCTGAATTAGTTGATATGAGTTATCCAATATTCATTGTCACTTTAACATTTTTAACA
Organism: uncultured Pelagibacteraceae bacterium; assembly: GCA_902577525.1. Taxonomy (GTDB): domain Bacteria; phylum Pseudomonadota; class Alphaproteobacteria; order Pelagibacterales; family Pelagibacteraceae; genus Pelagibacter. The sequence continues at coordinate 17,128 of CACGZG010000012.1, forward strand.
GGGCTTTATTTCAGATTTATAGAAGAAAATAAAATTGCTTTAGCTAATTTACAAAAAGAAGCTAAACTTTTAAAAGAAAGAGAATTAGCTGCAGGGGTTCAAAAAAGTTTATTCCCAGATATCTCAAAATTTGAAAACTTTATTTTTGCCAAAAACGTTCCTGCAAGAGATGTTTCAGGAGATTATTTTGATGTGGTGAGATCTACACCTGAGGAGTATTTTTTCACATTGGCCGATGTATCAGGGAAAGGGGTTAAAGCGGGTATGTATATGGCTAAAGCATCTTCAATATTTAGAACACTTACTAATTTAAAATTTTCATTAGAGAAAGTTGTTTTTGGAGTGAATAATGAATTGGTTGAGGCAAAATTTAAAGGAATGTTTGTGACTGCTGTATTTGGAAAACTCAATATAAAAACTGGAGAATTGGTTTTTATAAACGCAGGTCATGAAAGTATTCTCACTTTTGATCAAAATAAAAATTATGAATACATTAAATCTGATATGCCACCTATTGGAATTGTAAAATACTTTACAGAGTCGATGGTAAAATCAAATACCATCAACCTTAAGGAAAAAACCTTTGTAGTTTACACTGATGGAGTGACAGAGGGTTATTTAAAAAATGGTGAGGAATTAGGTGCAGAAGGAGTACAAAAAATCATAGATGGTATGTCAGAAGTTACACCAAAAAATATTGTAGAGTCTATTGAAAAAGAACTTAATTGGGGGGCAGAAAAATTAAGAGATGATATCACTTGTATGGCAATTAATATTGAAAATACTGAATTAATTAAGAAAAAAAAGTAATTTATTTTTCAACCTATAATGGGTACAAATTTATCCAATTTAACTAGTTTATTGTGTAAAATAATTTTATGAAAATTTTTAAAAGGTTAAAAATAAAAATTTTTAAAGGAGTAATAAAACCTATAGAATTTTTAATCTTATTTGGATTATTTTTTTCATCTCTAGCCTTTGCAGGAACTTTAACAGTAACTTGGGAATATGGAAAGATTCCAGGCGGAAACAGACATTTTGAAGGAGGCAATCCAGGTTGTACATCAAGTAGTAATGGTCGGCTTCTTACAAAAGATAGAACAGAAGATCCTAATGATGTAGCATTTAGTGATGACGGTTTAACTGTATTTACAAGTAATGATACTATTAGTGAATTGAATGATAACGGTATATCACAAAATAGACTTGATAGACCGTTTGACTTGAGTTCTGATAGAGTAGATTTTAATCCGAATGCTACCTGTGATGATCTTGATGGACTAGATACTAATGAGGTAACAGGTGGAGCATTAAATAATGCTGTTAGAAGTATTGATGTAGTAAATAATGGTAAAACATTTTTTGTTTTAGATGGATTTGGTCAATTAGGAAAATTTAATGCAGTAACTCCTAATGATGTAGACGGTATTGTATATGAGAGAAAAATTTCTTTTTCAGTTGTAGGCGGTGACACAACGGGTACCTGGGCTGGTGATCAGTTTATACAAAGTGTTGCCTTTAGTAGAGATGGAACTAAATTGTATACATTAACCATTCTAACATCAGGTACTAAAGCTAGGCAACTTTCAACTTTTTCATTACCGGGCCCATTTGATATTTCATCTTATACTCTAGTCCATCAAGTTGACTTTTTTGATCTTGATGTCCCAGATGATGGGGATGTTACAGAGATAGGTCGTGGTATAGAATTCAGTTCAGATGGTAGCGCCATGTACTTACTGGTTGGTAATACTGATGAAAGCGATGAGACGGATATGGCAAAAAATTATATTTACCAATTCAGTTTATCAAAAAATTTTGATGTTTCTACAGCAACTAAAGTTGGTAGATTACAACTTGGTCTAGGTACTTTTGGAAATAGAGCTAGTGATTCAAATGGTAAGCCAAGAGGATTCACTTTTGCATCAGATGGAATGAAATTATTTATTTTAGATAATAGACCTCCATCTAGTGCTGTAGATCAAATTAATCAATTTAGGTTAGAATGTCCTTTTGGTGTTGTTGCTTGTGTATCAGAAACTACTTCATCCATTGGCGCACAAGTTGAATTAGCTAAACAAAATATAACTTTAAATGTCTCTACTGTTTTCAAAAGATTTGAGTGGATCAAAAGAAATAGAGATAATGAGGATTTATCTGTTCACAATATAAATATAAATTATCCAAATCCTCTATTAAAATCTTTAGTAAGTAAATTTGAGCCATCTTTAAAAAATAACTTAGCTGCACTAGTAAGCAACACTGAAAAAAAGAAAAAAAATAAAAAATCTAAATGGTCTTCATGGAGTTTAGGAGATTTAACAATAAGTAATTTGGATAAACTTGGCTTTGAAAAAGCAAAAAGTATAAGGACTGAGGGTTTAACATTTGGTGCCGATAGAAAATTTGGAGATAATAAATTTTTAGGTTGGGCTTTAAGATATGGAAATAGTCATAACGCAATATCTCAATCTCGGCAAAATGTGGAAATGGAGTCTTTAACACTAAATCTTTACGGAATTATTCCAAGTAAAAATAATCAATATATTAATTCAGTTTTAGGTTTCAGTGCCTTAAGATTTGATAATAAATATTTAGGTAAGTTATCTGGTGAGAGAAATGGTAAGCAGGCATTTGCTTCAATCAATTATAGAACTAAAAATACTTATGGAAAATTTAAAGTTACTCCTTCTGGAAAATTTACTTACGGAATAACACGGTTATCTGAATATACAGATTTTTTAAGTAATACAGTTAATGGTCCTGCAAACGATGTCAGATATCACGAGGATGATTTTAGAAGTGGGGAATTGGCAGGAGGATTTTTATTTGAAATGGATAAATTTTACTTTGACAAAGGATCATTCCAACCAATGGGATCAATAGAATATTTATTCGATCTTACTCCTCACAATGATTATAAATTTACTTATCAAGGATCAACTGTAGTAAATAAAGATAGTATCTTAGGTAAGTATTCAGAGGAAAGTTTAAAAACCAATATTGGTTTTGAATTAATATACCTAAATGGTTTTACTTTATCGACAAGTTACGAAGCAATAAAAAGCATGAGAAAAAAAAGTGATGATAAGTACATAGATAGATTTATTATAAAAATTAGTCGATCGGAAGAGGAAAATAGTCAGTTTGCATTTGAATTTGATCCGCTTACGAATAATTCTGCAAATTTAAGTTATGCTAAAGATATTGGAAATTTTAAATTAAAGTTTAATTCTAAACTAAGTTCAATCAATAGAATTTCTGATTATGGTGCAGATATAAAACTCTCTGGGACTTTTTAAATTTATTATAATATTAAATAAATATAACTATAATTATTAGTTATTTAAGTAACGCTTGTAATTTATTTTCTTTTTCTAATGCTCTAACTTCATCATAACCACCAATGTGTTGATCATCAAAAAATATTTGTGGAATAGTTCTTTTACCGTTTGCTTTTTTAATCATCTCATCCATAGCCCCAGCAACTGTTGCAATGTTAATTTCGTTGTAACTTGCGTTGTTTCTAGTTAATAATCTTTTAGCTGCATCACAATAATTACATAGTGGACCTGTATAAATAGTTATTTTTTTCATAATTTATAAATAATCACTTTTTTTTATTTTACTAGATATTTGTTTTCGAGAATACTCAAATTTTTTTCTGTGTTTAATACTTTTTTCATGAACTCTTTTTCTCCATAATCTAAACGACGAGGGTTTCAAGGATCTTCTCATGATCTTAATTACATCAGACTCGGAGTAGCCAGTCTTTTTTTTGATTTCCTCAAAAGTAATCCTATCAGCCCAAGCTGCCCAGATGACCCAATCTGGACTTTCCAAGTTTGGCTCTGGATTCTTTATTTTTGTGATTGGCCTGTGACCTTTTTTTTTCATAAATCCTTTATATTTGAAAAAAAACAATAATGCATTTTTTTTAAGATTTGATATACTAAAATTTGATAGTCCTTCTTAGCCATCTTTAGCTCCCGGTTTTTAAGGACTATCTTTTTTTTTATGCTCCCCTTAGATTTTATCCTTTTTCTACAGATAATAATTTTTTTATTTATTACACCGGGGACTCCTAGGGTTGTCATTGTATCCTATTCAATGAATTATGGTGTTAAAAATTGTGTTTGGACTGCTTTGGGAGATATTACCGCAAATTTATTCCAAGCAACTTTAGTAATTTTTGTTATTGGAACTTTTTTGTCAGATAATCCTGGTTTTTTAAATTTATTTAAATGGTTAGGGGTGTTGTATTTAGTTTATTTAGCTTATGATGTGTACAAATCTTCACCTAAAGACATAAATTCAAAAAAAATTACAACAAAAAGTATTTTTTCATTTTATAAAGACGGTTTCTTAGTTGCAGGCACAAGTCCAAAGGCTTGGTTATTTTTTCCCTTAATATTTCCACAATTTATTGACTTTAATACTAATTATGTTGTTCAATTTTTTATTTTGATTACGACTTATGTTGTTTTAGATTTTGTTTCTTTATTAGGTTACGCATTGTTAGCACAAAAACTTATTACTTGGATAAAAGCAAATCCAAAAACAATTAATACAATCTCAGCGAGTGTTTTAATTATAATTGCTTTAATTATTATTGGAACACAACAATATTAATGCATGCTCAAAGTAGTTTTTGCCTCTTGCAATATTTCTAAATTATTTATTTAATTAGTTATTAATTAATTAATAACAGAAGGAAATAAAATGAAAATCAATAAGATAATCTTGAGTTTTATTTCTGCAGTAGCGATTTTACTTTCAACTTCAGTTGTATCTTTTGCAAAAGTAGTTGGTGATAAGATTGTTTTAGGTGCTGCTATTTCATTAACTGGAAAATATTCATCTAATGGTGTTCATACACAAAACGGTTATAACATGGCTGTTGATAGAATTAACAGCATGGGTGGTGTGAAAGTTGGTGGAAAAACTTATAAGTTTGAAATCATTTATTATGATGATGAATCAAACCCAAAAAGAGCAGCTCAATTAGCAGAAAGATTAATCTCACAAGATGGTGTTGAGTTTATGCTTGGACCATACAGTTCAGGTTTAACTAAAGCAATTGCACCTGTTACAGAAAAATATGGTGTACCAATGGTGGAAGCAAATGGTGCTTCTAGATCTTTGTTTACTAAAGGTTACAAATATCTTTTTGCAGTATTAGCTCCAGCTAACTTATATCTTGATGTAGCTATTAGAACAGCAGTTGAGTTAAATGGTGGAAAAGGTGTAAGAATTGCACAAGCATTTGAACAAGATGCATTTTCACAAGACGTTAGATTAGGTATTTTAGATGCAGCTAAAGAAACTGGATCTGAAATTATAATCGACGATAAGCTTCCAAAAGAGCTTAATGATATGGCTGCTACATTAGTTAAAGTAAAACAAATGAAGCCAGATGTTCTTGTGGTATCAGGACACACAAAAGGTGCATTAACTGCAATTAGACAAATTGCGGAAATGAAAGTTGATGTTCCAATGTTAGCAATGACACACTGTGATGCTGCGAAATTGTCAAAACAACATGGTAAAAATTCTCAGTATGCTTTATGTGCTTCTCAATGGCATAAAACACTAACATATAAAGATAACTTCTTTAAAGATGGTATGACGTATGCGGCAGATTTCCAAAAAGAATTTGGATATGATCCGCCGTACCAATCAGCAGAGTCTTCTGCAGCCTTGTTAGTATTCAAAGATGCTTTTGAAAGAGCAAATTCTTTCGATCAAAAGAAAGTAAGAGATGCTCTTGCAGCTACTAACATGCAAACATTCTATGGAAATATTAAATTTGCCCCTGGTGGTCAAAATGTTGACAAGCCAATGGTACTTTTCCAAGTAATGTGTGATGGCGCTGGGAAGTGTGAAAACAAAGTTGTGGCTCCACTTAAGTGGGCTTCAGCTAAGTTGATTCACCCAATTCCTAAGTGGTCTGAAAGATAATTACAAATCTATAAATACCCCCTAAACTCTAGGGGGTATTTTTTTTTAAAAGGCATTTATGGATTTCATGGTTTTTCAATATCCGATGATAACTGTTCAAGCTTGTTTGGACGGAATACTACTTGGAATTTTATTTGCATTAATTGCTTATGGAATGGCTTTGCAATGGGGAGTCATGAATATCATAAATATTGCTCAAGGTGATTTGGTTATTCTTGGAGGATACATTGCTTACTTTATGTATCTTTATGGAATTCATCCTGCTTGGGGGGTGATTGTATCACCGATCATAATGTACTTTGTTGGAGTAGGGATTTACAAATTAGTAATTAATAAAGTTGTTGATAGAGATTTATTTATCTCAATTCTTGCTACATTTGGAATAAGTATACTTTTTATGCAATTAATGAACTTTGCATTTGGTGCTGATGTTGTTTTAGCTAACTCAGGTTATGGAACTACATTTTTATTTGATAGCGCTGTAGTTTTACCAAATTCAAAAATATTTTCTGCATTTGTAAGTATTGTTTTTGCTATTTGTTTAGTAATTTACATGAAGAAATCAAAACTTGGTCGAGCAATCAGAGCAACAGCTCAAAATGCAAGAGCTGCAAAGATTTTAGGTGTAGACACTGAAAAGGTTTATGCTGCTACTTTTGGATTAAATGCTGCTCTTTGCGGTGTTGCGGGTGCACTAATTTCAATTACTTTTACAATTCATCCTTATATGGGATTACCTTACACAATAAGATCATTCATGATTGTTATCGTTGCTGGTCTTGGTAACTTACCTGGTGTTGCAATGTCAGGCATGGGCCTTGGTGTATTTGAAGAGTTTGCTGATTACATATTAGGTACAGAATTTAGAATAGGTTCAGTATTTTTATTATTGGTTTTAATTCTTGTTTATAGAAGATTTAAACTTTCAAGAAAAAGAGAGTATTTAAAATGAAAAAAATATTCTTTTTAATATTCATATTTACTTTTACTAATTCTTCATATGCTAAAGAGAGATTTATTCCTATTGAATTATGGCTTGGAATACCATCAACAGGATCAAATGAACTTAAATTTTATGACGTAAATAACAAACAACATGGTGGTAAATTAAAGGTTTCAGGACCTATTGATTGGAAGAATAAAGTAACAGGAAAGACAATAAAAGTTTATGAAAGAAAAAGAGGTTCTAAAGTACAGCTTTTTACAATAACCAATAATGGTCAATGTTTGGGAAGAGTATGGGATAGCAGAAAAAGAAAAAGAGGAGTTGTTGTTGCAATAGATAATGGCTGTAAATTCCCTCTAGGAAACTGGAAAGAGGGAGAAACTCGTGACTTTTTTTCAGCTTATAACTGGCCCAAAAAAAAATCAGGCGGCAGCTCTACCAGCAAAAGAACTGGGATGAAAAAAACACTTACTATTAAGAAATTAGGTGATGAAAAAGAATGTCTTACTTTTAGATGGCAACTTACTGTTATAGGTGGAAAAAGATCAGGAAAAATAATAGATGATAATGATTACACTTACTGTCCAAATAAAGGATTTACAAAACTGGTATCTAGAAAATAATGAATAAAAATATAATATTATACGCTGCAATTTTAATATTTGGATTGGCTGCTCCATTTATTTTCCCAGCATTTAAAGTTCAATTATCAATTCTTTGTGTACTAATTGTTTTAGCTACTACTTGGAATATTCAGGGTGGTGAAATGGGATATAATACATTCGGTAATATTTTATTCTATGGTTTAGGTATGTATTTATGTGCCTCCGTACAAGTTGGGATGTTTTTTCCTTTGGCAGAGTGGACAGAAAGTGGAGGAGAAAAAACTTTTGTACATACGCCTACACAATTCTTTCAAGGAATGGCAGCCGGACTTGTAGTAGCTGCAGTTGTTCCAACTATTGTTGCAGGACTAATTGGTTATGCAATTTTAGGATTAAGGGGACATTATTTCGCAATTTGTACTTTAGGTTTAGGAGTTGCTGCAGGAGAAATTTCTGGCGGTATAGAGATTATTGGAGCGGGACAGGGTTTCACTACGCCACCTTTTCCAAACGTTGGTGGTTTAGAGGCAAGAGGAGAATTCTTTTATTTTTTAAGTTTTGGTGCACTCGTCCTTACTTTCATAGCTGTGAGAGCAATTTATTCAACACGATTTAGATTAATCCTTAATGCAATTAGAGATAATGAAGATAAAGCTGAGGCGATGGGAATTGAAACAATGAAATATAAAATAATTGGCTGGATGGTGTCAGCATTTTTCTGTGGGTTAGCCGGAGGTATTATGGGTGGACTTGTAGGTTACATTGACTCAACCGATGTAGCATTTGATGGAAGAGAGATGGGAGTATTTATGGTCTTGATGGCAATCTTAGGTGGTAAGGGAACTTTGTGGGGACCAGTAATTGGAGCAACTGTATTCCATATTTTCAAAGAAGGATTTTGGACATTCTTTTTAGGATGGCAATATGTTGCTTTAGGTGTTTTGATTGTTGTAATTGTAATTTATTTCCCAGAGGGAATTATGGGATGGTTAAGAGAGAAATATCCAGAGAGATTTGGTGAAGTTGTTGATGAAGCAGATCGGAAAGCACAAGTAGAATTAAAATGAGTATTTTAGAAGTCAGTAATGTAAGCAAATCTTTTGGAGGAGTGAAAGCCAATGTAGATATTTCTATGACTGTAGAAAAAGGAAAAATATTTGGATTAATTGGTCCAAATGGTTCAGGAAAAACAACTTTATTTAATTCAATTGTAGGAACTTACCCTATAGACAATGGTTCAATTAAATTTAATGGTAAAGAAGTTTCTGAATTACCTGTTCCTGTAATTGCTAAACTTGGATTATTAAGAACATTTCAGCAAACAAGAATTTACGGAAAATTAAATTGTGTAGATAATATGCTAATTAGTCACAAAGGAAGCGATGAAAGCATATTAAAGATATTTTCTAAAATACCAAAAGATTTGACAGAAAAAGCAGAAAATCTTTTAAATTTTGTTGGGCTTTACCAAAAAAGAAAATTAAGAGCTGGTGATTTATCATTTGGTCAACAAAAATTACTAGAACTTGCAATGGCTTTAATGAATGAACCAGAAATGCTGCTTTTAGACGAACCTACAGCAGGGATAAATCCAACATTGATTAATGGAATTATTGATAGATTAATAAAAGTAAATCAAGATTTTGGTATTACTCTTTTGGTAATTGAACACAATATGAGAGTAATTATGCAATTAGCAGAAAGCATTTATTGTTTAGCTCACGGTAAGATGCTTGCTAATGGAACACCAGATGAAATTAAAAATGATAAACGTGTTATTGATGCGTACCTGGGGGCGCAATAATGTCTAATCAATATGAAGTTTTAGGTAAAGCGCCACAAGCAGAAGATCTAAGAAAGCTTTCACCTAATAATGTTCATCTCACAATAAAAAATATGAATGCTGGTTATGGTAAAATGGAAATTTTACATAACTTTGATCTTTTTGTTAGCAAAGCGCAATCACTCTGTTTAATTGGCCCAAATGGTGCCGGTAAATCAACAATACTGCATTCTATTTATGGTTTTACAAATATATTTTCTGGACAAATAGAGATTGAGGGAAAAGAAATTACAAACTTAACGCCAGCTGAAAAATTAAAATCTGTTGGAATAGCTTACATACTTCAAGATAACTCGGTTTTTCCAGACATGACTGTAGAGGAAAATTTATTAATGGGTGGTTTTATTAAAGAAAAAACAGAAGAGTCGTATCAAGAAGCTGAGAGAATTTTCGAGAAATATGAAAGATTAAGAAATAGGAGAAACCAACCAGCAAAAGTTTTATCAGGTGGTGAAAGACGATTGTTAGAGATTTCAAGAGCATTAGTTATGAAACCTTCAGTATTGCTCGTAGATGAACCTTCAATTGGATTAGAGCCAAGATATATAGATATGGTATTTGAAATCCTAGGAGACCTTCAGCAAAATGAAAAAAAAACAATCATTTTAGTTGAGCAAAACGCAAAGAAAGGTCTAGAGTTTGCGGATATAGGCTATGTTCTTGTTTCAGGTCAAACTGCAATTGCTGGAAAAGGAGATGATTTATTAAAAAATCCAGATGTGGGTCGCCTTTTCTTAGGTGGTTAATGATAGATACCAAATATTTTTTAAAAGGATTTAAATCTATTAAAGGTGTTGGAAGTCCTGCTATAGCACTAGGTGCAAGTTTTGTAGCTATTGGAGCTTTACTTAAAAATTTAGGTTTCACGATACAAGAAAGTATTTTTTCTACTTTTTTGACTTATGCATTACCTGGTTCATTAGTAATGGCGGAATCGATGTTGATTGGGGCATCCTTAATAAATATTTTTATAGCTGTATGGTTGGTTAACGCCAGATTATATCCAATGACCGTAGCCCTAATGCCATTATTGATGCATGAAAATCAACCAAGATGGAAATATTATTTATCATGCCATTTCATTGCTGTCTCATCATGGCTAATTATGAAAGACAATTATGAAAATATAGAAAAAGAAAACAGAATAGATTTTTGGATAGGAATTGGTACAGCTACTTGGTCTGTTGCAATTTTTTCAACAGTTATCGGCTATGTTGCTTCAGATTTTCTAAATAAAGATATACTTATAGGTTTAGCAATTATTAATCCAATTTATTTTATTTGCATGATGATTGGTGCAATGAAATCATTACAAATTAGCCTATCTGTAATTTTAGGAACAATTTTAGGTCCTGCTTTTTACTTTTTATCCCCCGAATGGTGTATTTTATTTGGTGGGTTTGTTGCAGGAACAATTGCTTTCGTATTGGGAGAAAAAAATGACAACTAATATAATAATAGTAATTCTTGTTACATCTTTAGCGACATACTTATCTAGATTTTTAGGAGTTGTTAGTGCAGAAAAAATTAAAGAAACTTCAAAAATGTTTAGATGGTTTAATTGTCTTGCTTATTCTACTCTTGCTGCATTAATTGCAAGAATAGTTATATTTCCTTCAGGATCTTTGTCTGAAATAGATTATTTAATTAGATTTGTTGTAGTTGTTTTATCTGTTGGGGTTTTTTATTTAACTAAAAAAAATTTGGTTTACCCAACACTTTTCTCTGCTATCATACTATCTGTATTTAGTAGCTATTTATGATTGAGAAAATTGATGGATTTGAAATTAACTTTAACGAAAAATCTAAAAGAATTATAGATATAGATATAACTGATGAAATATTAAATAAGCTTATTTTTCCATTTAACAAATTTGATATAACTGCACTTGAGTATAAACCATTTACTAGATTTACAATTGCGAAAAGTTTAGATGATTTAAGTAATAATAAATTATCAAAACTACTTAATCAAATAATTAGGGATAGAAATACAGGTTGTTTTATTATTAAACCAAAAAAATTAATATCCAAAATTGACGAAATTTTTTTAGTAAAATTATCAACCGCAGTGGCACATTTAGTAGGCACCCCTAATCATGATGCTATGGCAGGAAAATATTATGCAAGGTTTCATGTAAAGCATGAAGACAAAAGTGATTCTTATTTAAGGAAAGCTTATACAAACATGGATCTACATACAGATGGGACTTATGTTAAAGAAAAAACTGATTGGTTATTGATGTCAAAATTAGAGGAAAAAAATGTAGAGGGTGGTGAAACAGCCATGTTACATCTTGATGACTGGGAACATTGTGATGAATTATTTAATGATCCTATAGCCAAAGAGAATTTTATTTGGAGTTCACCAAAAAGTAAAAATATTGATTATAAAGTAGAGCACCCAGTTTTTTCATCTGATCGAGAGGGAAAACCTCAAATTTCTTACATAGACCAATTTCCAGAACCTAAAAATATGAAACAAGGAACATTTTTACAAAAATTGTCTGATAGTTTAGAGGAAAGTAACAATAAAATTGTAACTAAGCTCCCAGTTGGATCAGCAGTAGTTGCAAATAATTATTTTTGGCTTCATGGAAGAAAACCATTCAAAGAAAATAAAGAATTAAGTAGAGAGTTATTAAGAATTAGAGGTTCTTTTTTTATAAATTAATATAAATTATCCTTTATAAAGTATTAGTTATGAAATTAGGTTTTATAGGAACAGGAAAGATTGCATCTTCAGTAATAACTGGGATATGTGGATCATCAATTAAATATAGCAAGATATTTATATCCTCTCGAAACAATAAAATTGCCAAAGAATTAAAGAAAAAGTTTAGAAAAATATTTATTGAGAAAGATAATCAAAAAATAATTGACAATTGTAATTGGGTATTTTTATCAGTGACGCCTAAGGTAGGAGAAAAAATAATTAAAAAACTTAATTTTAAGTCTAATCAGACAGTTGTAAGTTTTATCTCAACTATCACAATTCCTGAATTAAAAAAAATGATTAAAACAAAAGTTGATATTGTAAGAGCAATACCATTACCGCCAATATCTCTAAAAAAAGGACCTGTCCCGATTTGTCCTCCAAATAAAAAAGTAAAAAATTTTTTTAATAAAATTGGTTCTACTGTTGAAATTAAAAATGAAAAACTTTCTATTAATTTTTGGTCAACATCTGGGATGATGGCATCTTATTACGAATTGTTAAAGGTTATGAGTGGATGGTTGGTTAAAAGAGGCATTAAAAGATCAGATGCTCAAAAATATATCACAACATTATTTTTAGCTTTATCTGAAGACGCAGTAGTAAATTCAAAAAAAGAATTAAAATATCTAGTAAAAGAGTCGCAAACACCTAAAGGATTAAATGAGCAAGGTTTAAAAGAAATGACCAAAAAAGGTGTTTATAAATCCTTAATTAATACTTTAAATAGTATCCACAAAAGACTAAACAAATAATTAATGTCTGAAAATATTTTAGAAATTAATAATTTATCAAAATATTTTGGGGGGTTAGCAGCGGTATCGGAGTGTTCGCTTAAAGTAAAAAAAGGAACTATCACGGGTATTATTGGTCCTAATGGATCTGGTAAAACTACTTTATTTAATCTTATTGCTGGAAATTTAAAATCTTCTGCTGGTAGCGTTATGTTTAATAATGAAAATATTACTGATGTTCCATCCTATGAATTATTTTCGAAAGGATTGCTCAGAACTTTTCAAATAGCCCATGAATTTACAAATTTATCGGTTTTAGAAAACTTAATGATGGTTCCAGGTAATCAATCTGGTGAAAAATTAATGAATGTTTTATTAAAACCTTCATTAGTTGCAAAAGAAGAGAGTCAGATTAAAGAAAAGGCTATGGAGGTTGTTGATTTTCTTAATCTTGGTCATTTAAAAAATGAACTTGCAGGAAATTTATCTGGTGGACAAAAAAAATTGTTAGAACTTGGTCGAACAATGATGGTTGATGCAAAATTAGTTTTATTGGACGAGGTAGGAGCAGGTGTTAATAGAACTTTACTTAAAGATCTAGGAACAGCCATTCAAAAGCTCAATAAAGAAAAAGGTTATACTTTTTGCATGATTGAACATGATATGGATTTTATAGGGAGATTATGTAATCCAGTAATTGTAATGGCAGAAGGTTCTGTTCTTTTTGAGGGTTCAGTTGAGGATGCAAAAAAAGATGAAAAAGTTATTGAAAGTTATTTAGGTAGAGGTTCGAAATTAAAAGATAATTAAGATGGCATTTTTTGAAGGTAACAACATGACTGGAGGGTACGGTAATGGACCTGATATAATAAATTCATGTTCTGTAAATGTTGAAAGAGGAGAAATAGTATCAATCCTTGGACCTAACGGAGCTGGAAAATCTACTGCTATGAAAGCAATGTTAGGTTTACTAAATCTAAAATCTGGCTCAGTAATTATTAATGGCAAAGATATTTCAAAACTTTCTCCACAAGATAGAGTTAAAGAAGGTATTTCATTTGTACCTCAAACAAAAAATGTTTTTGCAGGTATGACAGTAGAAGAAAATTTAGAGATGGGTGCTTTTTTATTAAATACTAAATTTAAAGAGACGATTGAGGAAATTTTTGACTTATTTCCAATTCTTAAAGAAAAAAAAAATCAGTTGGTTGGTGAGTTATCTGGAGGACAAAGACAACAGGTTGCATTAGGTAGAGCTCTGATGATAAAGCCTTCTGTGTTAATGTTAGATGAACCAACCGCAGGTGTATCACCTATTGTGATGGATGAACTATTTGATCATATCGTAAAAGTAAAAAGAACTAATGTAGCAATTTTAATGGTTGAGCAAAATGCAAAGCAAGCATTAAATATTTCTGATAGAGGCTATGTTTTGGTTACTGGTGAAAACCGACACTCTGGATCAGGAAAAGAATTATTAGAAGATCCAAGAGTAAGAAGCTCTTTTCTTGGAGGTTAATATGGATTTTTTAAACGCAATTATACTTTTATTGAATTATATTTTTGTTCCAGCTTTAACATATGGATCACAATTAGCACTAGGTGCAATTTTTGTAACTTTAATTTATGGAATTTTACGATTTGCAAACTTTGCTACAGGAGACATGATGTCTTTTGGAACCATGTTTGTAATCCTTTTCACTTTTTATTTTCAGTCTGTTGGAATTAGTCTTGGAGTTTTGCCCACAGCTCTTTTAGCAATTCCTTTTGGTATTATTTTTATGGTTGGTTACATGTTAATAGTAGATAAATTTGTCTTTAAATATTATCGAACAAACAAAAGCCCTCCCGTACAATTAGCTATGGTAAGCATTGGAGTAATGTTTGTTACTCAAGCAGTAGTTCGTATAGTAATAGGACCCTCTGATAGAAGATTTTTTGATGGAGAAAAATTTTTAATTAAAGCAGGCGAATTTAAAGAAATGACAGGTTTAAATGAGGGTCTTGCGATTAAATCGACACAAGTTATTACAATTATTGTAACATTGATTTTAGTTTCAACACTGTTTTGGTTTTTAAATAAAACTAAAACAGGTAAAAGTATGAGAGCCTACTCTGATAATGAGGATTTAGCATTGTTATCAGGTATTGATCCAAAAAAAATTGTTATGATAACTTGGATTATAGCAGGTATCCTTGCTACAATTGGTGGCGCTTTATATGGTTTAGATAAAAGTTTCAAACCATTTACCTACTTTAATAATATGCTGCCAATATTTGCAGCAGCTATAGTGGGTGGCATTGGTAATCCTTTTGGAGCCTTTCTAGGAGGATATGTAATTGCTTTTTCTGAAATATTGTTAACCTACGCTTATAGAAAATTTTTCATTTATGTTTTACCTGAAAGTATGGAGCCAGGTGGCTTGGTCCAACTGCTTTCTACAGATTACAAATTTGCCGTATCTTTTTCAATACTGGTCATTGTCTTACTTTATCGTCCGTCTGGTATATTTAAAGGGAAGGTGTTGTGAGGAAAAATTTCAATGTAATCGCCGCATACAGTATTATGATGGGATTAATTATCCTTGTTGGCCTATTCCAGTCTTGGAATATTGCTCTATCAATATTCAATCTTTGTCTTATTTCAGCAGTGATGACAATGGGTGCAAATATTCAATGGGGTTATGCTGGTCTTATCAACTTTGGGATAATGGGTTTTACGGCTCTAGGTGGTTTAGCAGCAGTTTTAATTTCAGTAGATCCAGTTCAAGAGGCATGGAGTGCAGGTGGATCTAATATTTTATTCAGTCTTTTTCTTATAATATCAATGGTATTGGCTATTCGATATATATTAAAAAATTTTAAGAAATCAAAAAATAGAACTTACATTGTAGCAACTATTATAATTTTAGGAATTGTAATCATAAGATTTATTTCAGAACCTGGAATTGTGGCGATTGAGGAAGTAGATCCAGCAAAAACTGGTTTTCTTGGTGGATTAGGTCTTCCAATCATTTTTTCTTGGGTTCTTGGAGCTTTTTTTGCAGGTGGATTAGCTTTTGTTATAGGAAAAGTAGCCTTGGGATTGAGAGCTGATTATTTAGCTATAGCAACTTTATTAATATCAGAAATTGTCATTGCAATTATAAAACATGAGGATTGGTTAACAAGAGGTGTTAAAAATGTTATCGGATTAAAAAGACCTGCACCTTATGAGGTAAATTTACAACAAACAGATTGGTTTATAGATCTTGTTGAAAAATTTAACTCAACTAAATTAAATTTGATTACTGATTTAAATGAGAGACAAGCAGCTTTAAATCAACTTGTAATCGAGGGATCATCAGTCTTTGTAAAACTTTGTTACTCTGGATTATTTTTAGTCGTAGTAATTATTTTGTTAATCTTAACTCAAAAAGCTCTTTATTCTCCTTGGGGAAGAATGATGAGAGCAATAAGAGATAATGAGGAAGCAGCTAATGCAATGGGTAAAAATGTAGTCAAACAACACCTTTTAATTTTTGTTTTAGGCTCAGCCATTGTGGGTATCGCAGGTGCAATGTTAGTAACACAAGATGGATTATTTACCCCAGGAAGTTATAGACCTTTAAGATATACTTTTTTGATTTGGGTCATGGTTATTGTCGGAGGAAGTGGAAATAACTTTGGCGCGATTCTTGGAGGTTTTGTTGTTTGGTTTTTATGGATTGAAGCGGCACCAATTGGTCTTTATTTGGTTAATTTAACTACCGCTGGACTGGATGATACGCACTATTTAAAAGTACACCTAATTGAAAGTGTTCCATACTTTAGATTTTTAATGATGGGAGTAGGTCTCTTGGTAATAATGAGGTACAGACCAAAGGGTATACTTCCTGAAAAAATAGAAATAAAATAAAATTATGAAATATATTATTACAGGTGCCGCTATTGCTTGGGCTTTGTATATGGCAGATAAATATTTATTTTTTTAAAAAAAACCCCCAACAAATTAAT
Organism: uncultured Pelagibacteraceae bacterium; assembly: GCA_902577525.1. Taxonomy (GTDB): domain Bacteria; phylum Pseudomonadota; class Alphaproteobacteria; order Pelagibacterales; family Pelagibacteraceae; genus Pelagibacter. The sequence goes on from CACGZG010000012.1 coordinate 33,929, forward strand.
GTTGGGGGTTTAAATTTTAAGGTAAAAAATTATCTTTGTTTTTTAGTTTTAAATTTTCCGCCTTTAACCTCTTGTTCTAAGAAAGAACCCTCGGCTTCACCGACACTAGTAAAAGTAACTCCAGTTGCACCTTCGTAGTCAACTTTCTTACCTTTAGCTAATAGATCTAAACCTTTTTTAAGTTCACCTGGGTAAATTTTTGTTCCAGGCCCGTTAGCAACATCCATTACATTCTTCGCAATTGATGCTCTATCAGCCGATCCACCTGCTTGCATTGCTAAAACAATTAAAGCAGCTGCATCATAAGATTCACCTGTGTAAGGACCAGAACTATCAATACCAGCAGCTTTTGCTACATTACCAAATACTCCGGCTCCTTTTCCAGTTGATCCAGGCATTGAACCAAATGATTTTCTTAAGTCTTTTCCAAACGCATCAACTAAAGACTGACCGATCATACCATCTGATAAAATAAATCTATCAAAAGCACCAGAGTCCAAAGAAGCTTGGATTATTCCTTTACCACCTTGGTCTAGGTATCCAATTACAGCTACTGCATCACCACCTGCTGAAGCAAGTGTTGCTACTTCAGATGAATAATCTGCTTTTCCATCTTCGTGAGCATTTACAGTTGTT
>CACGZG010000013.1 GCA_902577525.1 uncultured Pelagibacteraceae bacterium
TTTAGTTCAAATTTTAAATATTAATAAATCTTTTGAAACTCTTAAAAAAATTAGAGTTTTAAAAAAAGTTTCATTTAAATTTAAAAAAGGTAAGATCTATTCATTGATGGGGCCTTCTGGATCAGGTAAATCAACACTTCTAAATTTATTATCATTAATAGACAAACCTACATCGGGTTCAATTGTAATTGAAGGTAAAAAAATTAATTTTAAAAATAAAAATCAAAATGATATTTTGAGATCCAAAAAAATTGGAATTATTTATCAACAAGACAATTTACTTCCAGATTTTACTGCTTTAGAAAATACATATTTGGCAAGCCTAGCTGCTGGAAATAACAAAGAATTATCAATTACAAAAGCCAAAAATTTACTTAAAAAGATAGGACTTTTCCACAGATTACATCATTATCCATCTGAACTATCAGGGGGAGAAAAACATAGAGTTTCCATAGCAAGAGCTCTAATCAATAATCCACAAATAATCTTAGCTGATGAACCAACAGGAAGCTTAGATATGGAAACAGCAAAAGAAATATTTAATATTCTAACGAAACAAATAAATTCAAACAGATTAATAATTTTTGCAACTCATAATAGATTTTTTGCGAATAAGTCAGATTGCAAATTAGAATTACTTAATGGTAATATAAAAACCATTAATGGCTGAGTCTCAATTTCAAAAATTTAATCACTTAAAAATCCATTCTCAATATTCAATTTGTGAAGGAGCAGTAAAGATAGATGATTTGAAAGATTTTTCTAAAGATGAAAAAATAAAATCATTTGGAATTTGTGATACAACAAATTTATGTGGTGCATTAGAATTTGCAGAAAAAATATCTAAAGTAGGCACCCAACCTGTAATAGGTACCCAAATTAATTTTAAATTTGAAAATACAATTGGTTTATTGCCTTTATATGCTTTAGATGAGAAAGGTTATAAAAGAATAATTGAATTATCCTCTTTATCATATTTAGAAAATGAAATACCTACAGAGCCCCATTTGGATTTTGATAAGTTACTTAACAAAAATGATGGTATAGCTGTTTTTTCTGGAACAATACATGGTTTATTCGGTCAATTATTTGATAAAGGTAAATTTTCTGAGATAAAAGATTTATATTCAAAATTAAAATTAAATTTTTCAGATAGATTTTATATTGAGATACAACGTCATGGTGATCAAAACGAAAAAATTTTTGAAAAATTTAATTTATCAAAATCTCACGAATTAAAAATACCATTAATTGCAACAAATGAAGTTTTTTATATCAATAAAGAAATGCACGATGCTCATGATGCTTTGATTTGTATAAAGAATAAAACATATGTAAATGAAAAAAACCGTATTCGATTTTCTGATCAACATTATTTAAAAAATGACGTTGAAATGAAAGAATTATTTTCTGATTTGCCTGAGGCATTAGAAAATAATTATAATTTTCCATATCGTTGTAGTTTTAAACCTTTATTTTCTAAACCTATTTTGCCAAACATTAGTTCTGAAAAAGGTGGAAATGCTGATGAAACTTTAAAGTTTAATTCTCTAAATGGTTTAAAAGAAAAATTTATTAATCACTTTAATTTAAGTGAAAAAGATTTTCTAAAAGATAAAAATTTTTTAAAATATAAAGATAGATTAGAGCACGAGCTAGATATCATTATTGAAATGAGATATTCTAGTTATTTTTTAATAGTGTCAGATTATATAAAATGGGCTAAGGAAAATGATATTCCCGTTGGACCAGGAAGGGGCTCAGGAGCTGGATCTTTAGTTGCTTGGTGTTTATCAATTACTAATGTTGACCCAATTAAATTTAATTTAATTTTTGAAAGGTTTTTAAATCCCGATCGTATTTCAATGCCAGATTTTGATATAGATTTTTGTGAAGAAAAAAGAGATTTAGTTTTTGAGTATTTAACTAAAAAGTATAAAGAAAGTGTTGCTCACATAATCACTTTTGGAAAACTAAAAGCTAGAATGGTTATAAGAGATGTTGGTCGTGTTTTAGGCTTAGCTTATGGGTTTGTTGACAGTATATCTAAAATGATACCTTTCGATCCCTCAAGACCTCAAAGTTTAATAGAATGTATAGCTGGAGAACCCAGGCTGCAAAAACTAATTAAAGAAGATTCAAGAGTAAGAAAACTAACTGATTTGTCATTGAAACTAGAGGGATTAAATAGAAATGTTGCAACACATGCTGCTGGTGTTGTTATAGCAGATAGAAAATTAACTGAAGTTGTCCCACTTTATAAAGACTCAACTGCTGATTTATTACTTCCTTCAACACAATTTGACATGTATTCAGCTGAAAACGCAGGCTTGATAAAATTTGATTTTCTCGGTCTAAAAACATTAACAGTAATCAATAACACTCAAAAGTTAATACAAAAAGAAAAAAAAGATTTTGATATTGAAAATATAAATTTTGAAGATCAAAAAGTTTTTGATCTTTTGTCATCAGGTAACACAGTAGGCTTATTTCAAATTGAAAGTGCAGGAATGAGAGAGGCACTTATGCAAATGAAGCCTAACCATATAGAAGATATTATTGCTTTAGTGGCTTTATACAGACCAGGACCTATGAGCAATATACCCACATATAATGATTGCAAACATAAAAAGAAAACGCCTGATTATTTGCATCCATTGTTAGAAGATATTTTAAAACCTACATACGGAGTAATTATTTATCAAGAACAAGTAATGCAAATAGCTCAAAAATTATCCGGTTTCACGGCTGGGCAAGCTGATATTTTAAGACGAGCAATGGGTAAAAAGAAAAGAGCTGAATTAGAGAAACAAAAGCAAAATTTTATTGATGGTGCAGTTAAAAATGGAATAAGCAAAGATATTGCAGCTGGGATTTTTTTGAAGATAGAGCCTTTTGCAGAATATGGTTTTAATAAAAGTCATGCAGCAGCTTACGCAATTATTTCATATCAAACAGCATATTTAAAAACCTATTACCCTAAAGAATTTATTGCAGCATCAATGACAATGGATATCAATAATCAAAATAAACTAAGTGAATTTTATGAAGAGTTAAAAAGATTAAATGTAGATATTGTTAGACCAGATATAAATGAATGTTTTGCAGATTTTAAAACACATAAAAGTAAATTTTATTATGCCTTAGGTGCTATTAAAGCTGTTGGATATGAAGCAATTTCAAATATTATAAGTGAAAGAATAAAAAATGGAAACTTTAAATCAATTAATGATTTTTTAAATAGAGTAAATCCAAAAGATATAAACAAACTTCAGCTTGAAGGTTTAGTTAAATCTGGGGCATTTGATAATATAAATCCTAATAGAAAATCTTTATTTGACTCAATTCCTAAATTTATATCAAAATCAAAAAATATTTTTGAAAATAAATCTATAAATCAAATAGACTTATTTGGTGATAATTTGAATGAAATAGAGAATATTGTTGTAAACACAGAGGATTGGAAATTTGAAGAAAGATTATCAAAAGAATTTGAGTCAGTTGGTTTTTTTATTTCGGATCATCCATTAAATCAATTTAAAGAAATATTTAGTGATTATGATATTATAAATTATAATGATTTTAATCATAATGATAATTTGAAAGATGCAAATATTGCAGCTACATTACTTAAAACTCAAGAAAGAAAAACAGCTAAAGGAACTTCCTATGCAATTTTAAAACTTACTGATTTACAAAGTGTATTTGAATTATTTATTTTTTCAGACCTGCTAGATTTAAATCGAAAGATTTTAAAAGATGGAAGTTCGTTATTTTTGAGAGTTTCTAAATCTGTTTCAGAAGAGGAAAATAGATTCAGACGTATAAATATTCAAAAAATTATTTCTTTGAAAGAATTGTTTGATAGTCCACTTAAAAAAGTTACTTTTGATTTAAAATCTTTGAACGAGCTTAGTGAAATTTCCAAGTTTTTGAATGAAAATGGTGATACTGTAATTAATATTCAAGTCCATGATAAAGATCAAAATTTAAGATTTGAATTAAAAAATAAAAGAAATCTAGATAGAAAAACACTTAATTTGTTAAGAAACAGAGAAATATCTGCGATAATTGATTAATTTAAGCTTGTTAAATAAATAAAATCTTTGTAAATAATCAACAAAATAAATTAATACGCACACAGTTATTGGTTTTATACCTCCGGTCCTTTGTTGGAAATTACTGTGGTGGCTTAACCGGGAATAAATATGAAAATACCTAACTTAACAATACAACAATTACTAGAAGCAGGTGTTCATCTAGGACACAAAACATTGAGGTGGAATCCAAAAATGAAAAAATATATTTTTGGAAAAAGAGACTCAATTCACATAATCGATTTAACTCAAACTTTAGAGCTCACAAAAATTGCTCTAGAAAAAGTACACGAAGTAATAGCAAATAATGGTAAAATATTGTTTGTCTCTACAAAAAAACAAGCATCTGAAGCTATTGCTGATGTAGCAAAAGAAACTGACCAATATTTTGTGAATTACAGATGGCTTGGTGGAATGTTGACTAATTGGGGAACAATCTCGAATTCAATTAAAAAATTGAAAAAATTAGAAACAGATTTGGTAGCTGAAAACAGAGGTTTCACAAAAAAAGAACTTTTAAAGATGAGTGTTAAAAAAGATAAATTACAAAGATCTTTAGGTGGTATTTCAGATATGAAAAAAATACCTGATTTGGTATTTATTATTGATACAAATTATGAGTCATTAGCTATTCAAGAGTCTGTGAAATTAGGTATACCAATAATCGCTATATTAGATAGTAACTCAAATCCCGATGGAATTGACTTTCCAATTCCAGGAAATGATGATGCTAGACGGGCAATAGATTTATATTGTAGTTTAATTAAAGAAACAATTGTTGAAGCAAAAAAGAAAACTGTTTCACTTGAAACAATAAAGTCTTCTGAAAAAAAAGATGAGATAAAGAAAAAAGAAAAAACAATTCAAGAATTAGATAGAGAGAAACTAGAAAAAAAATTTAATAAAGATAAAAAAAAAATAAATTAAAATGAGTGATGTAGAAAAAGTAAAAAAATTAAGAAAAGCTACTGGTGCTGGTTTTAAAGATTGTAACTTAGCAATCATAGAGTCCAATGGAGATTTAGATAAGGCTTTAGAAATACTTAGAGTTAAGGGAATATCTAAAGCTTCAAAAAAAATGACAAGAGAAGCTAAGGAGGGTGTTGTAGCAATTAGCGGTGATGAAAAAAAAACATCTATCATAGAAGTAAATTGCGAAACTGATTTTGTTGCAAAAAATAATGATTTTATAAATTTTGTGAAAGAATTAAGCGAACTTAATAATCAAAATAATTCAAATCTTGAAAAACTTAAAAAAACTCAAATGAAAAACGGAATTTCAGTAGATGATAACTTAGTAGCATTAATTGCAAAAATTGGAGAAAAAATCACTATTGGTAAGACTAAAACAATTTCTTATTCTTCATCAATTAACTATCAATATTTACACACAATTGTTAAAGATAATTTGGCAAAACTAGCTGTTGTAGTTTCTTTAGAAACAAGTGATAACTCTGAAATCGTAAAAACTTTTGGAAAACAATTATCAATGCATATAGCAGCATCGAACCCTCTTGCTTTGGACTCAAGTTCAATAGATAAAGAAATATTGGATAAAGAACAAGAATTGGTAACAGAGGAATTGAAAAACTCCGGAAAGCCAGAAGATATTGTGAAAAAAATTAGTTTGGGTAAGATGAATAAATTTAAAGAGGAAAATGCTCTTTTAACTCAAGCATGGGTAATGGAACCAAAAAAAAAAGTTCAAGATGTTTTAAAAGAACTTGCTATTAATGATTTAAAAATTAAGGAATTTAGTAGAATTAAAATAGGCGAATAAATGTTTAATGACAAATCTTATAGCCTTAAGATGGATAAAGCAATTGAAGTTTTTTTAAAAGAGTTATCATCATTAAGAACTGGAAGAGCAAATGCAGCAATGTTAGATTTAATAAAAGTTGACGTATATGGTCAGCAAATGCCTATAAATCAAATTGGTAGCATAACAACTCCTGAACCGAGAATGATTAACATACAGGTATGGGATCAGAATAACGTATCATTAGTTGATGCTGCAATAAAAAAATCTGAACTTGGTTTAAATCCACAGATAGATGGTCAACTTTTAAGATTACCTATCCCTGAATTAAATGAGGAAAGAAGAATTGAAATTAAGAAAATGATTAAATCTATGGGAGAAAAATGTAAAGTATCAATTCGAAATATTAGAAGAGAAGCCAATGACGAGTTAAAAAAACTTTTAAAATCAAAAGAAATTGGAGAGGATGAAGAAAAAAGTTTTGAAAAAAATATTCAAAATATAACAGATAATCATATACAAATAGTTGACGAAAAAGTTTCTTCGAAAGAAAAAGAAATAATGACAATATGAACCTACTAAAACATGTAGCCATTATTATGGATGGCAACGGTAGATGGGGATTAAAAAATAAAAATTCTAGAAATGCAGGACATAAAGCTGGCTTAAAAACAGTAGAAAAAATAATCAAGGCAACTATAAGAAATAAGATAAAGCATCTTACTTTATACGCGTTTTCCACTGAAAATTGGAAAAGACCAAAAAAAGAAATCACATATTTATTTGATTTATTGGAAAATTTTTTAATTAGTAGAATTGAAGAATTACATAAACAAAATATTAGATTGAAAGTTATAGGTATTAAAAACTTTTCAACTAAATTAAATAATTTACTAAGTAAATCAGAAAAAAGGACCTCAAAAAATACTAAACTTCAAATAAATCTTGCTTTAAACTATGGTTCAAAATTTGAGTTAATTAATGCATTTAAAAATTTGAAAAAAAATAAAGATAAAATCACAGAAAAAAATATATCAAAATATTTACTAACTAAAAATATTCCTGATCCTGATTTATTGATAAGAACAGGAGATACTAAAAGATTAAGTAATTTCTTATTATGGCAATTGGCCTACTCTGAGATTTTTTTTGAAAAAAAACTATGGCCAGATTTTAACGAAAAAGATTATATTAAGATAATCAAAAAATTTAAAAATATAAAAAGAAATTTTGGTAATATTTAATGTCAAAAGAACTTCAAAAAAGAATAATTAGTTCATTAATTTTAATACCATTATCTTTTTATTTTATTATGAAAGACTCTGATTTTTTTATTTTTTTTTTGACGATAGTTTTTTTGATTTCATTCACTGAATGGATAAAAATATCTAACAATAATGTAATAAAGATAATAGGAATATTTTTTTTATTATTTTCATTATATTGTGCTTATAAAGTTAGAGATGAATATTTAGTCGATTTTTTAATGATATTGATTATCTGTATTTCTACAGACCTAGGTGGTTACATTTTTGGAAAATTATTAAAAGGACCCAAATTAATTAAAATAAGTCCAAATAAAACTTATTCTGGTATGTTTGGTGGTTTTTTACTTGCTTTATTATTTTCATATTCATTTAATAATATCTATGAATTAAGTATAATTGGCTCAAGTAGTCTAAGGTTGATGATTTTGACATTGTTGATTTCTAGCGTGAGTCAAATTGGAGATTTAATAATTTCTTATTTTAAAAGATTATCTAAAATTAAAGATACAGGTAAAATTTTTCCTGGTCATGGTGGTATGTTAGACAGAATAGATGGAATGATTTTTGTATTTCCGTTTATTTTTATTATTTCTATTTTATTATGAAAAAAAAAATCGCAATACTTGGTTCGACTGGATCTATAGGTAAAACTTTAATAAATATAATTGAAAAGAATAAAAAAGATTTTGAAATAATTTTGTTATCAGCTGATGAAAATTATAAAGAGTTATTAAAACAAGCAAAATTTTTCAAAGTAAAAAATTTAATCATCAATAATAAAATTAGTTACGATAAAATAAAAAAAAATAATTATTCAAAAAAAATAAATATTTATAATAATTACGATAAATTAAATGAAATTTTTAAAACCAAAATTGATTATACAATGAGTTCAATTGCTGGTTTAAATGGACTAAATCCTACTTTAAAAATCATCAAATATTCGAAGAGAATTGCAATTGCAAATAAGGAAGCTATTATTTGTGGTTGGAATTTAATTAATAAAAATTTAGAAAAATATAAGACGGAATTTATTCCTGTTGACTCTGAACATTTTTCTATTTGGTCACTAATAAAGGATTCACGGAAAAAAATTATAGATAAAGTGCATATAACTGCTTCAGGAGGCCCTTTTTTAAATTGGTCATCAGAAAAGATTAAAAATGTATCTCCAAAACAGGCATTAAAACATCCTAATTGGTCTATGGGTAAAAAAATTTCTATTGATTCTGCGACTATGATAAATAAAGTTTTTGAAGTTATTGAAACTCAAAGAATTTTTGATTTACCTAGGAAAAAAGTTAAAGTCCTCATTCATGAAAAATCTTATATTCACGCAATCGTTGAATTTAAAAATGGATTAAAAAAATTTTTAGCACATGATACAAATATGGCTATTCCTATATTTAATACAGTTTATGATAATGAGAAAGAGTATATAGGGAATAAAATTTTAAATATTAACAATTTAAATAATCTAAATTTAAAACCTGTGGATTTAAAAAAATTTCCCTTATTAAAAATTTTAAATAAAGTCCCTGAGGAAAATTCATTATTTGAAACAGTTTTAGTTAGTGCTAATGATGAATTAGTAAATTTATTTTTAAATAAAAAAATTTCATTTAACGATTTACAAAAAAAACTTGAAAATTTTATCAATTTAAAAGAGTTTACAAAACTCAAAAAGAAAAAACCAAGAAATATCAAAGAAATATATAAATTGAATGATTATGTAAGATTGAAAATCAGAGAGTTATGTATATAAATTCTCAGATGTTCAGATTTCTATATTTAATTTTTTTAATTTATTTTAAGATTACCCATCTTTCTGCTGAGATAGTTAATGATTTTAAAATAGAGGGAAATAATAGAGTTTCAAACGAAACTATTTATATTTTTAGTAAAATTAAAAAAGGTGACGATATATCAAATGCAGATTTAAATAATGCTTTGAAAAGATTATATGAAACTAATTTTTTTGAAGATGTAAAACTATCTTTAGATGATGAAATTTTAACTATCAAAGTAAAAGAATATCCGGTTGTTCAAGAGATTATCATCAATGGTATCAAAAGAAAAAAAACTATTGAAGAGATTAAAGAACAGGTTGTACTAAAAGAAAAAAATCCATTTATAAAGTCCTTAATTCAAAAAGATCTAAATACACTTCTTAATATATTCAAACAAAGTGGTTTTTATTTTGCTGAAGTAGATGTTGAAATTAAAGACAATACAAATGACACAGTGAATTTGATATATAATGTCAATCGTGGTGAGAAAGCGGCAATAAATGAAATAAAATTCATTGGAGATAAAAAATTTAAAGATAGAAAATTACATTCAGTAATCACTTCTGAGGAAAATAAATTTTGGAAATTTATTTCTAAAAATAAATATTTGAATATTGAAAGAATTAATTTAGATAAAAGATTATTAAAAAACTTTTATTTGAATAAAGGCTATTATCAAGTTGAAGTAAATGATGCTTATTCATCAATTCTTGATAAAGAAAATTTTGTTTTAACATTTAATATAGATGCTGGAGAGAAATTTTTTTTCAATAATTTGTCGATAGATTTACCAAATGATTTTGATCCAAAAAAATTTAGAAAATTAGAAAAAATTTTTTTAAATCTTAAGGGTGAAAAATATAACCTTAATAAGGTTGAAAAAATTTTAGATGAAATTGATAAAATTTCATTACTTGAAAATTATGAATTTCTTGACGCAAAAATTTTAGAAAATATTTACGATAATAAAATTGATCTTACTTTCAATATAATTGAAACAAAAAAACTTTATGTTAACAAAATCAATATATTAGGAAATAATATTACCTCTGAAGAATTTATTCGTAACCAACTACTTGTTGATGAGGGTGATCCCTTTAACCAGTTATTACATAACAAGTCAATTAACACTTTAAAATCTAAGGGTATTTTTGGCTCTGTAACAAGTAAAGTTTATGAAAGTGAAGAAAACTCTAAAACTGATATAGATATAATAATTGAGGAAAAAGCTACTGGAGAAATTTCTGCTGCAGCTGGTTTCGGTACAGATGGTTCCTCAATATCACTTGGCATAAAAGAAAATAACTTTAATGGCAAAGGTATTGTTTTAGAGACTAATTTATCTTTAGGTGAAGACTCAGTCAGAGGATTGTTAAATTATTCACACCCAAATTTTGCATATTCAGAGAGAGCACTAAATACATCGTTAGAAAGTACTGTCACTGATAAGTTAACTACGTATGGGTATAAAAGTACATTAAACAGAGTATCTCTTGGTACAAGATATGAACAATTTGATAACATATTTTTTTCACCATCATTTTCAATATCAGACGAAAGTCTTGAAACAACTTCGAGTGCATCATCAGCTTATAAAAAACAAGAGGGATCATATTTTGATACATTGTTTTCATATGGACTAACTTATGATTTGAGAAATTCTCCATATCAACCTACTGATGGATTTATCAGTAGATGGTATCAAGAAATACCAGTAACATCAGACGACTCCACTATTATTAATGGATATACATTCACAAATTATAAAGAATTATCAGATGACTTAATTATTAGTACTGGAATATACACTAGAGCTGCAAATTCTTTAAGTAATGACGATGTAAGGGTATCAAAAAGATTGTTTGCTCCAAAGTCTAGGTTAAGAGGTTTTGAAACAGGAAAAGTTGGACCAAAAGATGGTTCAGATCATGTCGGGGGGAACTATATCACAACTTTGAATGCATCATCTACTGTGCCATATTTATTTCAAACAATGGAAAATACAGATCTTAAGATTTTCTTAGATGTTGGAAATGTTTGGGGAGTTGACTACTCTAGTAGTATTGATGACAGTAATAAAATAAGATCATCAAGTGGTATAGCTCTTGAATTTTTTACTCCTATTGGACCGATGTCTTTTAGTTATGCTGAAACAATTACTAAAGCTGATACAGATGTAACAGAATCATTTAGATTTCAATTAGGAACTACATTCTAAATGTTTAAAAAATATCATTTTTTAATCATTTTTTTTTTTATTACTTTTAAAGTAAATGCAGAGCAATCATATGCGATTGTTGATATTGATTTCTTAATAAGTAATTCTAAAGCTGGTAAATATATACAAACCAATATTAAATCTCACAATGAAAAAATTATAAATGAATTTAGATCTAAAGAGAAAAATCTTAAAGAAGAAGAGAAAAAACTGATATCTCAGAAAAATATTTTATCTGAGGAAGATTATAAAAATAAGATAAGTGAATTAAATAAAAAAATAATTAATTATACCGAGGAAAGAAAAAAAGAAATAGCCAAATCAAACAAAAAAAAAAGTGATGCATTAGTAAAATTAATGACGAATATTAATAAAATTCTTGCTGAATATGCTGAAGAAAAAAAAATATCACTACTTTTAGATAAAAAAAATATTATAATGGCTGAAAATAAAAATGATATCACTAAAGAAATTTTTGAAATATTAAATAATAAAATTTCTAAGATTAAAATGAATTAAATCAATTATGGCACAATTAAATAAAAAAGAAATTATTGAATTACTTCCCCATCGTGAGCCGATGTTATTAATTGATGAGCTGGTGAATATAAAAAAACTCTCTTCAGCTACTGCAATAGTATATGTTAAGAAAAATAAATTTTATGTTGATGGTCATTTCCCGGGGCAACCAGTAATGCCAGGTGTATTAATTGTTGAGGCTTTTGGACAAGCTGCTGCGGCTTTAACCGCTCATGGCATAGATAAAGAAACTTACGAAAATAAACTGGTTTATTTAATGAGTGTTGAAAAAGCAAGATTTAGAAATCCTGTTATACCTGATTGTAAATTAGAACTGAATATAGAAGCAATTAGATCTCACGGAAGAGTTTGGAAATATAAAGGAGAAGCATTTGTTGAAGGAAAAAAAATGGCTGATGCTCAGTGGTCAGCTTCAATAGTAGATAGAAAATAATTAGTAATAATTGTTGATACTAAGAATATCAAAAGTTTTGATAAATATTCTTTAATGAAAAATCCTTTTTTTAAAAATGTCGGTCCATACTCAATAGATAAATTACTTAAAAAGATTGGAGTTGAAAATTCAAAAGATTATAAAAAAGATAAAATTTTTGATATTTCAGATTTATCTTCTTCAACCAGTAAAGACTTGACTTTTTTTCACTCAAAAAAATATTCTTTGTTAGCATCTAAAACTAAAGCATCATACTGTATTACTTTAAAAAATCTTTCTGAATTTTTACCAAAATCATGCAAACCAATATTTGTAAATAATGTTTTATTAACTATTTCACAAATAACTAAAATTTTTTATCCTGAGTCTGTTGAGGATGGATTTGATAGTTCTGTTAAGGATTTATCAAAAACCTTATTTAAGAATAAAATTAAATATGGAAAGAATGTTTTGATTGGTAAGAATGTTAAATTTGGAAAAAACTGTTTTATTGGTCATAACTCAATTATTGAAAAAAATGTAATTATTGGGTCAAATTGTAAAATTGGATCTAATGTAATAATTAGAAATTCAATAATTAAAGATAATGTAACTATTCTAGATGGTTGTATTATTGGTAAAAAAGGTTTTGGTTTTTTTCCAAATAAAAATCAAAATATAAGGTACCCACATATTGGTATTGTAATTATTAATGATGGTTGTGAAATAGGATGTGGTTCAACAATTGATAGAGGTTCTTTATCTAATACTGTTATCGGAAAAAATACTTTTTTGGATAATCAGGTTCACGTAGCACACAATAATAGAATTGGAGATAATTGTATTATAGCTGGTCAAGTTGGTTTTGCTGGCAGTTCGATATTAGGAAATAATGTAATGATTGGTGGTCAAGCTGGTGTCTCTGGACATTTAAAAATTGGTAACAATGTTCACATTGGAGGAGGTAGTGGAGTTATTAATGATATATCCGATAATACTAAAGTAATGGGTTATCCTGCAAAAAATTTAAGAGAATTTATCAAAGATAATAGATGATACACTCAACAGCTATAATAGATCCTAAAACTAAGTTGGGAAAAAATGTTCAAATAGGACCTTACAGTATAATCGGTCCAAATGTAGAAATAGGTGATAATACAATCGTTCAATCTCATGTAAGTATTTTAGCAAATACTATAATAGGAAAAGGTAATAAAATTTATCCTTTTGTATCAATTAATGAACCTCAAGATTTAAAATATAACGGTGAGTCAACAAATTTAATTATTGGAAATAATAATAGAATTAGAGAATATGTTACAATAAATCCGGGCACAGTTGGAGGTGGAGGAAAGACAGTTATTGGAAACAATTGTTTATTCATGGTTTCATCTCATGTAGCTCATGATTGTCAATTAGGTAACAATGTAATTGTAGCAAACAATGTTGCAATTGCTGGTCATGCAATTATAGATGATCACGTTATTATTGGTGGAAATTCTGGGGTTCAACAATTTACTAGAATAGGTAAAATGGCAATGATAGGTGGGATGACAGGTGTGTTACATGATGTTATCCCGTATGGGCTATCAATGGGTAATAGAAATTCATTACAAGGATTAAATTTGATTGGATTAAGAAGAGCTAAATTTGATAATAAAGATATTCTAGTATTAAGTGATGCTTATAAAGAAATCTTTGCTACAAAAAATCTTACGGAAAATTTAAATAATCTAAATGGCTCCTTTAAAGATAATCCTTTAGTAAAAGATGTATTAGAATTTATCACAAAAGATAAAAAAAGATCAATTTGTACACCATTTTCATAAAATGATAGGTTTATTTCTTGGTGATACTGATTTTCCAAAGATAATTCTTAATACTATTAAAAAAAAAAAAATTAAATATTTGATTATAGATTTATCAAAATCAAGAAAGTTTAAAAAAGATAAAAATTCTTATCCAGTATCAATTGGTCAATTTGGCAAGATTATTAATATTCTTAAGGAAAAAAAATGTAAAAAAGTTTTATTTGCTGGAAAAGTAAATAAACCTAAGTTTTCAAAATTAAGATTAGATTTGAAGGGCATTTATTATATTCCAAGAATTATCAAAGCATCCAAGCTTGGTGATGCTGCAATTTTGAAAGAAATTATAAAAATACTAGCTCAAAATAAGATAAAAACTGAAAATTCTATAAAATTTAATTCAGAATTAACTTTTAAAAAAGGTAATTATTCAAAAATTAAACCCAATAATAAGGATCAATTTGATATTAGAAAGGCTATTAAAACACTCAATAATTTAAAACAGTATGATTATAGTCAAGGCGTAGTAGTCAGAAATAAAAAAGTAGTCTCTATAGAAGGAAAAGGAGGAACAAAAAAATTACTTGAAAAAAGTAAAAGTAAAAAATTTCGAAATCACGGTGTTTTAGTAAAATTTCCAAAAAAGAAACAAGACTTAAGAGTAGACTTACCTACAATTGGATTAAAAACGTTTAAACAAAGTAAGACAGCTGGATTAAAAGGTATTGTTGTGAAAGGTAAACAACATGTATTTTTAGATAAAAAAAAATGTATTACCTTTGCTAATAAAAATAAGATGTTTATCACAGTGAAATGAAAAAAATTTTTATATTAACTGGTGAACCCTCTGGAGATAAATTAGCATCGACCGTAATTAAAAAAATTCAACAAAATCATTCAAATATAGAATATTTAAGTGTTGGAGGCGCTCACTTAAAAAAACTTGGCATCAAATCAATATATGATCTTAAAGAAATAACTTACATTGGTTTTACTAGTGTTATTATAAATCTATTTAAAATCAGAAAAAAAATAAATGAAGCCGTAAAAAAAATAATTGAATTCAATCCTGATATTTTATTTAGTGTAGATAGTCCAGATTTTACATTAAGAGTTGCTGAGAAAGTAAAAAGTATCAATCCTAATATTAAAACAATACATTATGTTGCACCACAAGTATGGGTGTGGAGAGAGGGCAGGGTTAAGAATTTTAAAAAGTTTTTAGACCATGTTTTATTGCTATTTAATTTTGAAAAAAAATATTTTAATAAAGAAAGTATCAGAAATACTTTTGTTGGTCATCCTTTGCTCGAAAATAAAGAAAATCTTAAATCAAATTTATCAAATATAATTGATAAAAATAAAAAAATTATATCTTTATTTGCTGGAAGCCGAACATCTGAAACGAACATTCTTTTACCAATCTTAATAGATTTTATTAAATTAATGAATGAAAAATTTAATGAATACAATTTTATTTTTCATGCAATTGATCAAAACATAGATTTGATAAAAGATGAAATTAAGAAAAAAAACTTAAATAATGTCGAAGCGATATCAGACGAAAAAATAAAATCACAAATACTATCAAGCTCAGTATTTGCTGTGGCTAAATCTGGAACTGTTTCTCTTGAAATCTGTAATGCTAAAGTTCCATCTATAATAATTTATAAAATGAATTTTATTAATTTTTTTATTGTAAAACTTTTAGTTAAGACCAAATATGCAAATATAATTAATATAATTAACCAAAAAGAAATAATTCCAGAACTAATTCAAAAAGAATGTAATTCAAAAGAAATTTTTAGATCTGTAGTATACTTTTTAAAAAACCCCGATCTTATGAAAAAACAAATACTCGATGTGAATAATACTTTAAATGAGATCAAATCTAAAACTTCTTCATCATCAGAAGCATCAGCAGTGGTTTTAAGCTATCTTAGTACTTAGTCGTTTTTGAACCTCTTCTTTTCCTAAGGATAAAATTATATCATATATACCAGGTCCAAATTTTGAACCAGTAAGAGCAATCCTTAATGGTTGTCCAACTCCCTTAAAATTTGTATTGTGAGACTTTATAAGCCCATTTACTATTGGTTCTAAAATTTCTCTAGAAGGCAGATCTATTTTTTTAAATTGAGAATTAAAATCAGAAATTACTTTTCTTGCATTATCATCTATTAATTTAACATCATCCTTATTAAAATTGACCACATCTCTTATAATATATTGACCATTATTAAATATATCTTCTAAAGTTTTTGCTTTATTCTTTAAGAAAGTAAGTGATTTTTTGATTTTATCTCTCTTATAAGAGTTAATTTCATTTTTATATAATTTACAATATTCAGTTAATTGTTTGAATAAATCATCCTCATTAAAATTCTTAATATAGTGTTCATTCATTGATAAAATTCTACTCATATCAAGTTTAGAGGGAGATTTACCAATGCCATCTAAATTAAAAAATTTTATACTCTCCTCTAATGTAAATATTTCTTTATCTTTGTAAGACCATCCTAGTCTTAAAAGATAATTTCGAAGAGCATCTGGTATGATACCTATTTTGGAATAATCATCTAAAGTAGAAGACTTATCTCGCTTTGATAGTTTTTTTCCCTCTCTTGTATGTATCAATGGTATGTGAGCAAATGAGGGCAAATCCCATTTCATGGCTTGATAAATTTGTATTTGTTTGAAGGTGTTTATTTTATGATCGTCACCTCTAATTATATGAGTAATATTCATTTTATGATCATCTACGGATGCTGATAAATTATATGTAGGTGTTTCATCGTTTCTTAAAATGATAAAATCCTCAATTGTATTATTTTCAATTTCAACATCACCTTGAACCAAATCTTTCAATATTGATGTTCCATCAATTTTACTTTTAAATCTAATGACAGGTTTAATATCTTTGGGAGCATCAGCCTCTTTTTTATCTCTCCATTTTCTATCATAAATGTATGGAATTTTTTTTTGTCTAGCTCTTTTTTTTTGTTCTTCTATTTCTTCACTTGAACAATAACATTTATATGCATGACCATTCTTTAATAATTCATTTGCAATTTTTACATGATCATCGATTTTCTTAGATTGAATATATTCATCCCCATCATAATTAATACCAATCCATTTAAGAGATTTAATTATTTGATTTTTATATTCATCTTTTGATCTTTCTTTATCAGTATCTTCAACTCTTAGATAAAATTTTCCATTTTGATTTTTAGAATATAACCAATTAAATAAAGCTGTTCTGACCCCTCCTATATGTAAAGGTCCTGTAGGTGATGGAGCAAATCTAGTTGCTACTTTTTTCATTAAAATTATTTAGACTATTTTACTAGAAGTTTCTATATAAAGATACTAAAACACCTTGAACTTTTACTCTATCTGGGCCAAAAATTTTGGTTTCATAGTTTTTATTTGCACTTTCGAGAGCTACAACCTTACCTTTTTTTCTTATTCTTTTAAGCATAGCTTCATGATCATCAATTAAAGCGACAACTATTTTTCCATTATCAGCATTATCAGTTCGTTTAATAATGACTGTATCACCCTCGTTGATACCAGCCTCAATCATAGAATCCCCCTGAACTTTTAAACCAAAATAATCTCCATTTTTTTCTAAATTACTTGGTAGTGGTATTCTTGACACTTCATTTTGAATAGCTTCTACAGGTGTTCCAGCAGCTATCTTTCCAAGAACTGGAACTTCAATATCATCAGAAATTGGTTTATCCTCGTCTAAGCCACCTTTAATTACACTAGGTGAAAAACTATTATAAATATCATTAGCTGAGGCAGTTTCTGGTAATTTTATCACTTCTAAAGCTCTTGCTTTATGAGCAAGTCTTTTAATAAATCCTCTTTCTTCTAATGCACTTATTAATCTGTGAATTCCTGATTTAGATTTTAAATTTAGTGATTCTTTCATTTCCTCATATGAGGGAGAAACGCCAGAACTTCTCAACTTCTTGTTGATAAATAAAAGCAAATTTTTTTGTTTTTTTGTTAGCATAAGAACAAATATCGTACAGAATCTGTTCTACAAAAGTTCTCTAAAATAAACAATAGTTAAAAAAACCAACAAAATAGCTGATTATTTGACTAAAGAACAGAGAAAATCGAATTATTATCGAGGTTTTTTAAGAGTGATTCACCAATTAAAAAAGTTTTAATAGAGGTTTTGTTTGAGAGTTCTAAAAGCTCATCCTTTGTTTTAATTCCACTTTCAGAAATTAATGGACCAGAGTGACTAACCAAAACATCATGAATATCAAAAGTTGTTTTTATATCTGTTTTTAAAGTTTTTAGATTTCTATTATTTATTCCTATCAAAGCACCTTTAAATCTTAGAGCACGCCTTGCTTCTTCAACAGTATGAACTTCAATAATTACAGACATGTTTAATCTAAGTGCTTCGTTATATAAATCATCAGCAAGTTTATCACTTACCCCAGCTAAGATAATTAATATTGCGTCTGCTCCATGACTTTTTGCTAAAGGCACTTGAAATTTATCTATGAAAAAGTCTTTACATAGAGTTGGTAATTTAACTTTTTGTTTTATCTTACTTATATGCTCTAAATTTCCTAAAAAAAAATCTTCTTCAGTTAAAACTGATAAGCATGAAGCTTTTTTATTATTATATATATTAGCTATATCGACAGGATCATAATCCTTTATAATTATACCTGCGGAGGGACTAGCTTTTTTAATTTCAGCGATAATTGAAAATTTGTTTTCTTTAATATTATTTTCAATTTTTTCTTTAAAATTAATGAATGTTTTGTTGGTATTAATTAATTCATCTAATGAGTCTAATGAAATAGTTTTTTTTAAGTTTACTATTTTTTCACTTTTCTTTTTAAGTATTTTTTCAAGAACGTTTTCAGTCATTTTGAATTTTTTGTAAATGATTTGTAACTTTACCTGATAAGATATGTTCTCTCGTATCAAAATATGCATCAGTAAAATTTTGATGAGTTTCATTTACGATTAATCCTGCTGCAGCATTTAAACATACAGCTTTAGAAAAATCATTATCATCACCTTTAAATATATTAACTATTTTTTCTGCATTGAATTTTGCATCATCACCAACAAGATTATCAAATTTATCTGCATTAATATTTAACTCTTTAGGATTAATAATAATTTCAGAAATCTTATTATTTTTTAGTTGAATAACATTTGTTTTAGAATATGGTGAAATTTCATCTAATCCATCTTCGCTATTTACAATCCATGCAAATTTAATTTCCAAATTGTTTAAAGCATCTGCAAATATCTTTAAAAGTTTTTTATCAAAAACACCAACTACTTGTTTTTTTACTAAAGCTGGGCTACTTAAAGGTCCGATCATATTAAATATAGTTCTTTTTCCAATTTTTTTTCTAATTGGACCAACAAATCTCATTGCACTATGATAATTCGGTGCAAACATAAAACCAAAATTATTTTTATTTATTTGCGTTTCTATATCATTCGGTTCCAAATTAATTTTTATGTTTAAAGCTTCTAATACATCACCAGAACCACATTTTGAGGATACTGCTTTATTTCCGTGTTTTGCAACTTTAACTCCCATACTCGAAAGTAATAATGCTGATGCTGTAGATATATTAAGTGTATTCATGCCATCTCCACCAGTACCACATGTATCAATACAATTTTCTACATTTACTCTTTTAGATTTATCTCTTAAAACATAAACACCACCAGCTATTTCATCTGAAGCTTCTCCTTTAGCTGATAAAAGTGTTAGAAAATCAAATATTTCTTGATCTTTTGCTTTACCTTCCATTAATAATTTAAAAGCTGCTTTACTTTCTTCGAAAGATAAATTTTGTTTATTTTTAATTTTTTCTATGAATTGTTTCATTAATTTTAAATTCTAATAAAGTTTTTTAAAATTTTAATACCCAATTTAGTCTTAATACTTTCGGGATGAAATTGCACGCCGTGAACATGGTATTTTTTGTGTCTCACACCCATTATTAACCCATCCTTAGTTTCAGCAGTAATTTCAAGATCTTTCGTTAGTGATTTTTTGTCAATAATTAAGCTGTGATAACGAGTTGCTTCAAAAGTTTTCGGAAGATTTTTTAATATACCTGTTCTTCTTGATATTATTTCGCTAGTTTTTCCATGCATAAGTTTTCTTGCTTGAACAATTTTAGATCCAAAAACTTGTCCAATTATTTGATGACCCAAACAAACACCTAGTATAGGTACTTTTTTATATAAAGATTTAACAATTTTAAGACAATTACCAGATTGATTAGGATTTCCTGGGCCAGGTGAGATTACAATCTTGTTATACTTTTTTTTTAGAATTTCTTTAGATGAAATTTTATCATTTCTTATTACATCAACATTTACTTTTAATGAGGATAAATAATGGTAAAGGTTGAAAGTAAAACTATCGTAATTATCGATTAAAATTATTTTTCTCATTTCAATGCATTAATTAGAGCTTTGGCTTTATTTACTGTTTCTTCGTATTCTTTTAAAGGTTTACTATCAGCGACAATACCAGCACCAGCTTGTACATAAAATTTATCTCCTTTTGCAACAGCAGTTCTTAATGCTATGCATGTATCAAATTCACCATTGGCTGAAAAATACCCAATTCCTCCGGCATAGACTTTTCTTTTTGTTGTCTCTAATTCATCAATAATTTCCATTGCTCTTATTTTTGGAGCACCTGACACGGTACCAGCAGGAAAACCAGCCATTAGAGATTTAAATTTTGAAAATTTATTATTATACTTACCAACAACATTTGAGACTATATGCATTACATGTGAATATTTTTCAATTATAAAACTCTCAGTTACTTTGATAGAATTTATTTTTGAAACTTTACCAGCATCATTTCTTCCTAAATCCAATAACATTAAATGTTCTGAGAGCTCTTTTTTGTCTTTAAGAAGATCTTTCTCATAAAATAAGTCTTCTTTTTTAGATCTACCTCTTGGTCTAGTACCTGCGATCGGTCTTACAGTAATTTTATTGTCTCTTAGTCTTACTAATATTTCTGGACTAGCACCAATTATTTGAAAGTCGCTAAAATTGAAAAAAAACATAAAAGGTGAAGGGTTGGTTACTCTTAATTTTTTATAAATATCAATCGGCTTTTTTGTTAATTTTGATTCAAATCTTTGACTCAAAACAACCTGAAAAATATCACCTAATTTAATATACTTTTTTGCTTTATTCACCATTGATAAGAATTTATTTTTCGAGGTATTCGATTTAATCTTTATATCTTTTTTATTTATTTTTGCTTTTTTATCTATCTTTTTCAAAGATGATTGTATTAACAGTTTAAAAAGATCAAATT
The DNA here is from genome assembly GCA_902577525.1 of uncultured Pelagibacteraceae bacterium. GTDB lineage: Bacteria > Pseudomonadota > Alphaproteobacteria > Pelagibacterales > Pelagibacteraceae > Pelagibacter. The sequence goes on from CACGZG010000013.1 coordinate 21,250, forward strand.
TTATTTCTTCATATCTTTTTTTATAATCTAAAATTTTTTCATCCTTAAAAACATTATTAATATAAAATATTTCTTTTTTTACATTATCATGAATAACAAGTGTTCTTGGACGCAAGAGTCTTACATCCGGCAAATTAAGATCATCCCTGCAGTTATTTGGAATTTTTTCTATGTATCTAATTGAGTCATAGGAAAAAAAACCGGAAATCAGTGAACAAATATTTGGTAAATTGTTAGGGGTTTCAAACTTGAAATCCTCTATTATTTTTTCAATTAGATTTTCAGGTTTTTCTTTTAATTTGATCTTATTATTATTTTTTATTACATATGAATTTTTATTATTAAATTCCCATATCTTATCGGGATTTTTTCCAAATATTGTATATCTACCTCTGATTTTCCCTTTTTCTACAGACTCAAAAATAAAACTATTTTTTTCATTTAAAAAATTATCAATTAAATTTAAAATTTCTTGATCACCCTTTATTTTTTTTGCAGTATAAATTATTTGATTTTTTTTGCTTCTATGTCGAAACTTAAAATCTTTGAAGTTTCGATTGATAATCATTTAAAAAAATTTTTAACTCGTTCTATAGTTTTTTGATTTAAAACTACTTCATATTTTTTACTTAAATGTTGGTCATATGAATTTAAAATATTATTTTTGATATTTGAATTTTGTTTAGTCTTAAATTCATCAAGTTTTTTTTTATCCTTTTCAATTGTTTGAGTAGTAAAATTTTTAGTTTTTGCCAAGTAAATATTATCTTTATCATCGTTAATTAATGTAAAAGAATTTAATTTTAATGAGTATAAAATTTCAACAGCATTTATATCAAATTTTTTATTATCTTTAATTGAGTTTAATTCTAAAGTTTGAATTTGATTCTGACCCATCTTTAAAAAATCATTGTTGTTAAATTCATTATTATTAATTTTGTTTATTAATTCTTGATTATAATCGAATTTATTTTTTTGAAAAACTATATCAATTATCTCTTTTTTTGTTTGATCATCATTCAGATCAGGTTTTCTTTGATTTATTTTTTGAATTTTATAGACAATGTAATCATCTCCATTTTCAAATATATCATAATCGATGTTTCTTAATTCATATATTTTTTTTTCTATCTCATTACTTTCTTTTGAGATTTTATAATTTTTTTTTTGAGTTGAAGGTATATTGAATTTTGCAGTAATTGTCTCAAATAACATTCCATTAGCTATATCAGCTTCAATTTGGTCAATTTTATCAAAAAAAGATTGATTAAATTCACTAACTCCTATTAGATTTTGTGGATTTATGACCGCATAATCAAAATCAAGATACTCTACTTTTAATTGGTCTTCGTTTTCATCAAGAAAACTATTTAACTCTTCATCAGTAAAGGAACTTTTCTTTTTATAGAAATTCTCTAGATTTATAAAATCAATTTCAAGTTTTTTGTTTTCTTCCTCGTATAATTTTTTTACTAAAAAACTTGGTGAAATAGTTCCTGCACCTATATAATCAAATAAATTTTTTTGTAATTCTCTTTTTTTTAATCTCAATTCAAATTGTGGAGCTGATTGATTATTTTCCAATAAAAATTTTTCATATTTAATTCTTTCGAAATCTCCCTCATCATTAAGAAAATTTTTATTTTGTTTGATTTTTTTAAGTAAAGTTTTCTCTGATATAATTAAATTGTTATCTTTAATCTCCAAGTCCAATAATGTTGTTGAAACCAAACCTGACAAAATTTCCTCAATAATATTATTATCTAAATTTTCTTGTATTGTTTTTTCTGCTATCCCTGTGTTGTTTATATAATCTATAAATTCTTGGGTTGAAATATTTGTCTTATCAATTTTTGCAATCGTATTAGTATTTCCACTACTGAACATACCTCCCATACCCCAAAAAACAAACGGGATAATCATCAAAAATACTAAAATGCCCGCAAACTTCGTTTTGGCAAAATTTCTAAAACTGCTTATCATAAGTTTATAAATTTATTGATCTATAAAAAGCAAACCTATAGATTAAAATCTATCATATGACAAATAAATATATGTATTTTATTGCTAATTGGAAAATGTTTGGTGGTTTAAACTCATTAAATTCACTACATAAAGTAGATAGATTTTTAAAAAATTTTAAAAAAAATAAGTCTATTAAATTAATTTTTTGTCCACCAAGTACTTTAATACGACCAATGTCAAAAAAACTAATAAATTCCCGTATTGAGGTTGGGTCTCAAAATTGTCATGAAAATGAAGATTATGGTGCATTCACAGGTTTTGTTAACTCCAAGATGTTAAAAGATGTTGGTGCAAAGTATGTTATTCTTGGACATTCAGAAAATAGAAAATGTGGAGAAACTAACAAATTGATCAATTTAAAGGTTAAAAGTGCTCTCAAAACAGGTCTCAAAGTAATTTTTTGTATTGGTGAAACTTTAAAAGAAAAAAAAAGAAAAATTACAAACCAGATTCTTTCCAAACAAATTAAGTTTGGTTTGCAAAAGATTAATAAGAAAAAGAATATTTTGATTGCTTATGAACCTGTGTGGTCCATCGGTACAGGTTTAATACCTAAATCTAAAGAATTATTTACAACAATTAATTTCATTAAAAAGAAAACTAAACTTAATGTAATTTATGGTGGTTCAGTAAATCCTAAAAATATTCATGAACTGAAGTCTATTAATAATATAGATGGTTTTTTAATTGGTGGTGCATCGCAAGATCCAAAAAAATTTATTGATATAATCAAAAAAACATATAATTAGCATTTAATGGAAAATATTCTTTTAATATTAAATATCGTTTTTGCAATAATATTAGTTTTGTTAGTTTTAATGCAAAAATCAGAGGGTGGAGCGTTAGGCATAGGTGTATCTCAAGAGAATTTTATGTTTTCGAGAACTGCAGGTAATTTTATGACTAAAGCCACTGCTATTATCGCAACTTTATTTATTATATGTAGTTTGGGACTGACAATTATTTCCAGAGGAGATTTGGCTCCAAGTTCCTCGGTTTTAGATACCGTAGAGGAAAAAAACGAGGATACACCACAAATTCCAGAAAATAATAATTAATACTTTTCAATTACTTTTTTATTCGCTATAAGATAATTCCATGGCGCGATTTATATTTGTCACGGGCGGCGTGGTTTCATCTTTAGGTAAAGGTCTCTCTTCAGCGTCTCTAGCATACTTATTACAATCCAGGGGATACAAAGTCAGATTAAGAAAGTTAGATCCCTATTTAAATATTGACCCAGGCACGATGAGTCCTTTTCAACATGGAGAAGTTTATGTTACAGATGATGGAGCTGAAACTGATTTAGACTTAGGTCATTACGAAAGATTCACAGGAGTATCAGCAAAAAAAATAGACAATATTACTACAGGTAGAATTTACAATGATGTTCTGAAGAAAGAACGTAAAGGGATGTATCTAGGTAAAACTGTTCAGGTTATTCCTCATATTACTGATCGTATAAAAGAATTTATAAAAAATGATTCTTCAAAAGAAGATTTTGTTATCTGTGAAATTGGCGGAATTGTTGGTGATATTGAGAGTTTACCGTTCATAGAAGCCATAAGACAATTTTCAAATGATGTTGGAAAAAAAAATACTTTATTTATTCATCTTACTCTTGTTCCGTATCTTAAATCTTCAGATGAAATTAAGACAAAGCCAACTCAACATTCAGTTAAAGAGTTAAGAAGTATAGGTGTTCAGCCTGATATAATTATTTGCAGGTCAGAAAGATCGATACCACTAGAGCACCGTAAAAAAATCTCTCTCTTTTGTAATGTTGATATAAAAAATGTTATAGAGACAGTCGATGTTAGAACTATTTATGAGGCTCCAATAAGTTTTTTTAAAGAAAAATTAGATTCTCAAGTTTTAGAATATTTCAAATTGAAATCAAAAAAACCTGTTAATTTAGGTCCTTGGAAAAAAATTACTAAAATTATTTTACAAACAAAAAAACAAGTTAACATAGCAATAATTGGTAAATATGTTGAGCTAAAAGATGCATATAAATCTCTAGATGAAGCACTTATACACGGTGGTATTCAAAATAATATTAAAGTCAATTTAGTAAGGATTGACTCAGAAAATTTGAAAGTATCAGAAATACCAAAAAAACTAAAAGATATTTCTGGAATCTTAATTCCCGGAGGCTTTGGTAGACGTGGCACTGAAGGAAAAATTGCTGCAATCAAATATGCAAGAAATAATAAAATTCCATTTCTTGGAATTTGTTTTGGAATGCAAATGGCTATAATTGAATTTGCAAGAAACAAATTAAATTTAAAAAAAGCTACCTCTAGTGAAATAAACAAGAAAGGACTTCCAGTCGTAGGATTAATAAATGAGTGGATTAAAGATGGTAAAACTATAAAGGGAACTGATAAAGACTTAGGTGGAACAATGAGATTGGGTGCTTATGAAGCTAAATTAGATGAAAATTCGATGATTAGAAAAATTTATGGAAAAAAAATAATAATTGAAAGACATCGCCATAGATACGAAGTAAATATAAATTACAAAGATAAATTTGAGAAAAAAGGTATGAATTTTTCTGGTCTATCTCCAGATGGTTTATTACCTGAGATAATTGAGCTAAATAATCATCCTTGGTTTATAGGAGTTCAATTCCACCCCGAATTTAAATCTAGACCTTTTGCTCCTCATCCTTTATTCTCATCTTTTATCAAAGCATCAAAAAATCATAAATGAGTAGCATTAAAGTTAATTGTGGAAAAATAGAAATTTCAAATGACAATAAGATTTGTATCATTGCTGGACCATGTCAACTTGAAACTGAACAACATGCAATGGATATGGCTGGTAAAATTAAGGAATTAACAAAAAAATTTGGTTTAGGATTTATATATAAAACTTCTTTTGATAAAGCTAATAGAACTAGTCTTAAAGGCAAAAGAGGGGCAGGACTAGAAGCTTCTCTTCCTGTATTTGATAAAATAAAAAAAGAGTTGAATGTTCCTATATTAACAGATGTTCACAACATTGATCAGTGTTCCGTTGTTTCAAATCATGTTGATGTTTTACAAATCCCTGCCTTTTTGTGCAGACAAACTGATCTATTAGTGGCAGCAGCAAAAACAAAAAAAATTATAAATGTTAAAAAAGGTCAATTTCTAGCTCCATGGGATATGGTTAACGTAACTAAGAAAATTTCTGATTCAGGAAATAAAAATATTTTAGTAACAGAAAGAGGCGCAAGTTT
>CACGZG010000014.1 GCA_902577525.1 uncultured Pelagibacteraceae bacterium
TAGCACAATTTTTTTATGGTGAAGTGGACTCCTCTTTCTTTGGAGCATCAATAATAACGATTATTTTTGGTACATTGTTTTTACTTTCAAATTTAGATCATGATAGAAAATTAAATTTACAACAAGCATTTCTTCTCACTGCCTTGTCTTGGTTAAGTATAGCAATTTTTAGTTCACTTCCTTTTATTTTATCAATAAATAATTTTTCATTCACCAATGCTTTCTTTGAGAGCATGTCAGGAATAACAACTACAGGCTCAACAATCATACCTAATTTAAATGAGATGCCAAAAAGCATTTTATTATGGAGAGCTATATTGCAGTGGTTAGGTGGAATAGGGATAATTGTTATGGCAATTACCCTAATGCCAATTATGAATGTTGGAGGAATGCAATTATTTAAAATTTCAAATAATGACTCATCTGAAAAAATTCTTCCTAAATCAAAAGAAATAGCATTAAGATTAATTTACATCTATACAGGTCTAACCACGCTTTGTGGCTGTACTTATTATATTTTTGGTATGAGTTTTTTTGATAGTTTAACTCATTCAATGACAACAATAGCAACTGGTGGTTTTTCAAATTATAATGAATCTATAGGTTTTTTTAACAGTGCTTCAATTGAAACATCTGCAATGATTTTTATAATATTAGGAAGTTTTCCATTTATAGCCTATATAAAATTTTTAAATGGAAATAGAGAAATTTTATTCAAAGATATACAAATTAAAACTTTTTTAAAAATTATAATTATTAGCATAGCAATCTTATCTATTTATTTGATTATAACCGATACCGATTTATTTAATTTTAGAGCAATTTTATTTAATGTGGTCTCGATATTGACTGGAACTGGTTATGTCAATGCACAGTTTGATAATTGGGGAAGTTTTCCTTTGCTTTTGTTTTTATTACTGATGTTTATAGGAGGTTGCGCTGGATCAACCACTTGTGGAATAAAAATATTTAGAATTCAAATTTTATATTCTCTTATAATTAATAATTTAAAGAAAATAATCTATCCGAAGGGTGTTTTTGTCCTAAAGTATGATCAAAACCCAATAGATAGTAAGTTTATCTCATCGATAATTTCTTTTATATACATGTATTTAATTATATTCTTTATTATTGCTGCATTGCTTTCTGTAACAGGTCTAGATTTTATAACTTCAATTTCTGGTGCAGCAACTTCTATATCAAATGTAGGACCAGGATTAGGTTCTGTCATTGGACCAAATAGTGATTTTTCCTCTTTGCCTGATATTTCAAAATGGATCCTAAGTGTCGGTATGATTTTAGGAAGACTTGAATTGTTTGCCATACTTGTTTTATTCCTACCTTCTTTTTGGAGAAATTAAAGATGATACAAATTAAAAAAAAATCTTTTTCTGAAACTTTTTCAATTTATTTTGATAAACGAATGTTTAAAATTTTGTTGCTTGGAGCAATTTCAGGTTTCCCTTGGGTGCTGATTGGCAGCAGCCTTAGTTTATGGTTAAAAGAAGATGGATTAAGTAGAGCAACTGTTGGATGGGCAGGTCTCATATTTGCGGTATATGCTTTTAATTATTTGTGGGCCCCTTTAGTTGATAGAATTCAAATACCTTATTTAACAAAAAAAATAGGTCACCGACGAGGCTGGATAGTCTTAATGCAAATATTCATTTTAACCTCATTGATATTTTGGAGCATGATTGATCCATCAGAAAATTTAACTTTTGTTATTTTAGTAGGTTTAATAATTGCAATTGCTTCTGCTACTCAAGATATAACTGTAGATGCACTAAGAATTGAGCAAATTGGTGAAAATGAAAGTAGTTCGATGGCTGCAGGTGCCGCTATGGCTGTTGTAGGGTGGTGGAGTGGCTATAAATTAGGTGGAGTATTGTCTTTATTATCTGCAGATTTTTTAGAAAAAATAGGCTTTGAAAATTATTGGCAACTTACCTTTTTAATACTTGGGATACTAATAATTGTAATGAATATTGGGCTAATGTTTGTGAGAGAGGCAAGTTATTCTGATAGAGAAAAAAAACAAAAAGAAAATGACAAAATTATTTCTAAGAATTTCAAATATCAAAATATTTTTTCTAAAGTAATAACATGGGTTAGTGGAACTATTAGCGGTCCAATTATAAGTTTTTTCCGAAAAAATGGTTTTAAAATTGCGATTGGGATATTAGGGTTTGTATTCTTATTTAAAGTTGGAGAGGCCTTTTTAGGCCGTATGTCTATTATCTTTTATAAAGAAATAGGTTTTAGTAAATCAGATATTGCAATCTATTCTAAAACTTTAGGCTGGGTTACAACTGTTATATTCACTCTGTTAGGAGGACTTTTTGTAATTAGATCTGGAATTTTAAAAGCTATGTTTTTAGCAGGACTTCTAATGGCCAGCACTAATCTTTTATTTAGTCTTTTGGCATGGAGCGAAAGATCAGAGTTACTTTTTGTAATTGCCGTGGTTTTTGATGACATTGCAGCTGCATTTGCGACAGTAGCATTTGTGGCATTTATCTCGTTATTAGTTGACAGAACTTACACAGCCACTCAATATGCGTTATTGGCATCTCTAGGCACTGCTGGACGAACGACTTTAGCATCATCCTCAGGTGCTCTTGTGGATTGGCTAAATGGAGATTGGGGTATATTTTTTATTCTTACAGCTTTAATGGTAATTCCTTCATTAATAATACTATGGATTTTAAAAAGTAAAATAAAGATTTATGAAAAATAATTTTTTCAATCTTCCATTAGAAAATATCAATTCAAAGCCTTCTAATAACTCGGAAGTGTTGTCACAAATTTTATATGGGGAAAAATTCAGGATCCTTAAAAAAAAAGGAAATTGGATAAAAATAAAAACAAATTTTGATAATTACATTGGTTATATTAAGAATAAGAAATTTATTAGAAGTTTTAAGCCAAAATTAAAAATTTTTAAATCAAAATCAAAAATATTTGTTAAAAAAAAGAATAAATTTTTACCAACTAAAAAATATCTTTATTTCGCAACTGGAATACCAATTTTAAAAAAAAACAAAGCATATATAGAATTTGAAAAAAATAAATGGTTAAAAAAAAGTGATACTAAAAAAATTGATCATATCGAAAGAAATTATACAAAAATTATTAAATTGTTTTTAAACTCCAAATATCTGTGGGGAGGTAAAACAGCAGATGGTATTGATTGCTCAGCTTTGATTCAAATATATTTTTATTATAACAGAATTTTTTTCCCTAGAGATTCAATTGATCAAAAAAAATTTTGCAGAGGAAAAAGACATAAAAAATTAAAAAAAGGTGATATAATATTTTGGAAAGGCCACGTAGGTCTTTGTATAGATACTAAAAAATTTATTCACGCCTATGGACCAAGAAAAAAAGTTTTGATAATGCCTATTAATTTCACGATTAATCAAATTCTTAAAACCGCAAATTTAAAGATAAAGAAAGTTAGTAATATAATTAATTATTAATCTCTTCCAAAATTAGGTTTGTTAATATCTTGTTTTAGTTTTAAAATCTTACTTCTAACCTTTTTGGTTTGAATAAGTTTTTTAAGAATTGATTTATCATTTTTATAATTAATATCTCGCTTAAAAGCATTTAAATTTTTTATAAATATATCTATTGCTTTCAAAACATTTTTTTTATTATTAAAAAAAATATCTCTCCACATTATTTCATTTGATGCAGCTATTCTTGAAAAATCTCTTAAACCACCAGCACTATATTTGAGCAAGTTATATCTCTGTTTTTTTTCAAAATCTTGAGCTGATTTTACTAGATTATAAGCTATTAAATGAGGCAAGTGACTTGTCATAGAGAAAATTTTGTCATGTTTGTCAGAATCCATTACAACAGTTTTTGAGCCAATTTTTTTCCAAAAAATTCTAAGAATTTTAAGATGTTTTAAATTTGTTTGTTTATCTTTGATTAATACACACCATTTATTATTAAACAAATCATGATTACCATATTCAGGACCACTAACTTCTGATCCCGCTATGGGATGACTTGAAGTCCAAAATATTTTTTTTTTCAAGTTTTTTTTAATTATCTCTCCAGATTTTATTTTTGAAGATCCCACGTCTGTTATAATTTGTTTTGGAGTTAAATATTTATTAATTTTTAAAATTGTTTTTTTGTATTCACTCATTGGTATACAAAAAATTATTAAATTCGATTGCAATACTCCATCTTGAAGTTTTTTTATAAGAATTCCAGGTAGCTTTAATTTTTTAATTTTTAAAATATTTTTTTTTGATTTTTCGTAAATTAGTATTTTTTTTGCAATTTTTTTTCTTGAGATTTTTCTAACCAAGGAAGATCCCAATAATCCACATCCAATAATTAAAATATTTTTCATTTGTTAAATATATTTTCAACTAATTTCATGAATTTTAGATTATCACTTTTTGAACCAATAGTTAATCTCAACATATTTTTTATTTTGTAGCCATCTTCTGTAGATCTTAAAATAATTCCCCTCTTTTTTAATTTTTTATAAAACGTTGTAGCTTTTAATTTGCATTTAGCAAAATTTAATAATAGGAAATTTGCAGAAACTTCATTAGATCTAATATTATATTTGTTTAAAAAAATTTTTAATTTATTTGCATAAACAACATTATGCTTAATTGAACGAGATATAAATTTATTATCTTTTAGAGACTCTATTGCTGCCTTTTGTGCAACTTCATTAACATTAAATGGAGGTTTAATAATATTGAGAGCATCAATAATTTTTTTTGATCCATAACCCCACCCTATTCTTAAAGAAGATAAACCATAAATTTTTGAAAATGTTCTTAATATAAAAACATTATTTTTATTTCTAAATAATTCTAAACCAGATTTATAATCTTGATTTTTCATATATTCAGCATATGCATCATCAACAACCAATAATATGTTTTTCCTTAATTTCTTTCTTAATTCGAGAAGTTCAAACTTAGTTAAGTAAGTTCCAGTCGGATTGTTTGGATTTGCTAAAAAAACAATTTTGGTTTTTTTTGTTACTTTTTTAATTATTTCAGAAATAGATATTTTAAATTTTTTTTCCTTTGCAAAAATAACATTTGCATCAACTGTTTTTGCGTAAATCCTGTACATCAAAAAACTATATTGTGGAACAATCACTTCATCTTTCGGTCTAATGAATAATTGGCATAACATTTGAATAATTTCATCGGAACCAGCACCACAAATAATTTTATCAATTTCACATTTAAATTTTTTGGAAATTTGTTCTCTCAACCTTTTTGACTTGCCATCAGGATATCTGAAAAACTTAAAATTTTTATTAGAAATAACCTTTTTTACCCTAGGACTCATTCCTAAAGCAGACTCATTTGCGGATAGTTTTATTACCTTTTTAAAACTTTTAATAGTCGATTTACCTGGCTTATAGGTCTCTATTCTAAACTTTTTAAAACTTACGTTAGTCATTTTTTTAAATTTTAAGCCCTTTATAAATAAAAAAACATTTTTTTATATAGTTTAAGCTGAAAAATTTTAAAAAATTGACATACTAAATAACATCTTGTACAAAATTTATGCGCTGATTTAACTGAATTGCGAGCGCTTTAAAAAAACCGCTAAAAAAGTTTTTTTTATCACAATTCAATATTCAGCCATTGTTATGAATATTAAAGAAAATATAAAAAAATTGATAATTGAAAAACCACTAAAACTAGATTGTGGTCAGACTATCAACAATTTCCCTTTAGCATACGAAACCTATGGTTCACTAAATGAAAAAAAAGATAATGCTATTTTAGTTTTTCATGCTTTAACTGGTGACCAATTTGTCACTGGCATAAATCCAATTACAAAAAAAGATGGATGGTGGTCTTATGCTGTTGGCCCAAACAAATCAATTGATACAAATAAATATTTTGTGATTTGTGCAAATGTAATTGGCGGATGTATGGGCTCATTTGGACCAAGTCATGAAAATCCTGAAACAAAAAAAATTTACGGCACTGATTTTCCGGTAATTACAATCAATGATATGGTAAATGCTCAAGTAAATTTATTAGATTTCTTTGGTATTAAAAAACTCTTTTCAGTTATAGGTGGTTCAATGGGTGGAATGCAGGTTTTACAATTTATAAGTAACTTTCCAAATAAAGCTAAAACAGTGATACCGATCGCCTGTACATCTAATCATTCAGCACAAAATATTGCTTTCAATGAACTTGGGAGACAAGCTATAACTGCAGATCACAACTGGCAAGATGGAAAATATATCTCACAGAATAAAGTTCCCGATAAAGGTTTGGCAGTGGCTAGAATGGCAGCACATATTACTTATTTATCAAAAAAAGGGCTCCAAGAAAAATTTGGAAGAAAGTTGCAAGAAAGAGATGATCTTAAATTTGGTTTTGATGCAGATTTTCAAATTGAAAGTTATTTAAGGTATCAGGGTTCAGTTTTTGTTGATAGGTTTGATGCTAATAGTTACTTATATATAACAAGAGCAATGGATTATTTTGATTTGATTAAACAAAATAATGGAAATTTATCTAATGCATTTAAAGATACTAAAGCTAAGTTTTTTGTTATATCTTTTACCTCTGATTGGCTGTATCCAACTCAAGAAAACAAAGAAATAGTAATTGCTCTGAATGCTATTGGTGCAAATGTAGGATTCGTCGAGATTAAATCAGATAAAGGACATGATTCCTTTTTGCTGAACGTACCGGATTTTTTAAAAACCCTTAAAAACTTTTTAGATCAATCATATCTTGAGACATGAACATGAAACCAGAATTTAAAATTATATCAGACTTAATAATAAGAGCCTCTCATGTTTTAGATGTAGGTTGTGGCGATGGTGTTTTGATGGAATTTTTAATTAAAGAAAAAAAAGTAAATATAAGAGGTATAGAAATTTCAAAAACTAAGGTTCAAAATTGTATTGCTAAAGGATTAACTATAATTGAGGGTAATGCTGAAGAAGATTTAAAGCAATTTCCAGATAAGTCTTTTGATTATGTTGTTTTAAGTCAAACTCTACAAGCGTTCCTTAATCCAGAAAAAGTAATTAATGAACTTTTAAGAATCGGTAAACAAGCCATTGTAACAATACCTAACTTTGGTTATTGGAAAATCAGGTTACACCTTTTGTTAAAAGGTACAATGCCTGTAACAAGAACTTTACCTGACGAATGGTATAACACTCCAAATATTCACTTATGTACAATAAAAGATTTTGTTTTTTTTAGTGAATCTAAAAATTTTAAATTGTCTAAATCTATCGCGTTAAAAAGTAATCAACCCTCATATATCAAAAAGTCAAATCTAAGTATTAAAAATTTGAGTTCAAATCTTGGTATTTTTCTAATAGAAAGATAAGATGGAAATCAAAATAATTCCTTGTCTAAATGATAATTATTCGTATCTAATTTTTGATAAAAACAAAAAAAACGCATGTGTTATCGATCCAAGTGAGAGCTTGCCTGTTATTAAAGAAATAGAAAAAAATCAATTAAATTTAAAATATATACTAAATACTCATCATCATTATGATCATGTGGGTGGAAATAAAGAATTAAAAAAAAAGTACCATTCGAAAATAGTTGGTTTTAAAGACGACAAAGATCGAATACCCGAAATTGACATTTTAGTAGAAAATAATCAAATTTGGAAAAAAGAAAGTTTCGAAGCGAAAGTTTATCATATTCCTGGTCATACAACAGGTCATATTGCCTTTCATTTTATTAAAGAGAAAAAAATTTTTACTGGTGACACATTGTTCTCTTTAGGTTGTGGTAGAATTTTTGAAGGAACACATGAGCAAATGTTCAATTCTTTAAATAAGATAAAAAAGCTTCCTAAAGATACTGAAATTTATTGTGGACATGAATATACACTTAAAAATGCAAATTTTTGTTTGGCGAATGACCCTAATAACTCAAAATTAAAAGAAAAAATTTTCAAAATTAAAAAAAATTTAGACAATAATTTACCCAGTATCCCGTCAATTTTAGCAGATGAGATTGAATGTAATATATTTCTTAAAGCAAAAAATTTAGAAAACTTTTCAAAATTGAGAGATTTAAAGGATAATTTTTAGTTTATACACCTTGACTATAGTGTCTCTCAGACTATATTGCGTTAATTAAATTAATAGAGCGACTATGTCTTACGCAATAATACAAACAGGTGGAAAACAATACAAGGTAAGATCAGGTGAGATTTTGAAAATTGAAAAATTATCTAATTCAAAACCTGATACAAAAGTTGAGTTTAAAGAGATATTAGCTTACGGAAATGATAAAGTAATTGAAGTAGGTGCACCAACAGTTCAAGGAGCAAAAGTAGAAGCTAATTTAATAAAAAATAGTAAAAATAGAACTGTTTTGATTTTTAAAAAAAGAAGAAGACAAAATTCAAGAAGAAAAAATGGGCATAGACAGCAATATTCAATGATAAGAATTAATAAAATTTTTTCGAAAGATGGTAAAATTTTATCTGAAGCAGAAAAGGTTAATAAATTTTCGAAAAAAGAGGAAACAAAAAAAGAAGCAAATAAATAATTGGTAATAAAATATGGCTACAAAAAAAGCAGGTGGATCATCTAGAAATGGACGTGACAGTGCTGGAAGAAGACTTGGTGTCAAAAAATATGGTGGGGAAACAGTTATACCTGGAAATATTATTGTAAGACAAAGAGGTACCAAGATATTCCCTGGAGAAAATGTGGGTATGGGTAAGGATCACTCAATTTTCTCAGTAATAAAAGGTAAAGTAGTTTTTAAAAAAACTAAATCAGATAGAACATTTGTTTCAGTAAAACCCAATTAATAGTACAACTAAAAAATAGCGTTGTATTATGAAATTCTTAGACCAAGTAAAAATTTATATAAAAGCTGGAAATGGTGGTGATGGCTCTCCAAGCTTTAGAAGAGAAAAATTCATAGAATTTGGAGGACCAGATGGTGGTGATGGCGGCAATGGAGGTTCTGTTATATTAAAAGCTGAAAGAAATTTAAATACTTTAATTGATTATAGGTATCAACAACATCACAAAGCAAAAAGAGGAGGGAATGGTTCTGGTAAAAATCGTACTGGAAAGAGTGGAGAAAATTTGGTTCTTAAAGTTCCATTAGGCACTCAGGTTTTCGAGGAAGATAATAAAACATTAATTTATGATTTCGTTAAAATTGGGGATGAGTTTGTGGTTGCTAATGGAGGCAAAGGTGGTTTTGGAAATACAAGATTTAAAAGCTCTACAAATAGAGCCCCAAGAAAATTTACAAAAGGAACCTTAGGAGAGGAATTTATTATCTGGCTACAACTTAAAACTATAGCAGATATTGGAATAATTGGACTTCCTAATGCTGGTAAGTCAAGCTTATTAGCTGCTATAACAAACGCAAATCCTAAAATTGCTAATTATCAGTTTACTACATTAAACCCAAATCTTGGCGTTGCAAATTATGATGATAAAGAGATTACTGTTGCTGATATTCCTGGTTTAGTTGAAGGAGCACATAAAGGTACAGGTTTAGGTATACAGTTTTTAAAACATATTGAAAGGTGTAAATCTCTTTTACATTTAATAGATATTACAAATGAAGATATTAAAAAAAGCTATAATCAAGTAAAAAATGAACTTAAAAATTACAGTCCTAAGCTTTCAAAGAAACCTGAGTTAATTGTTTTAAATAAAATAGATTTGCTTAAAAAAAGTGAAATAGAAAAGATTATCAGTAATTTCTCTAAAAATATTAAATCTGAGGTAGTTTTAATGTCAACAATAGAAAAAAAATCAATTTCAAAAATTAAAGCTAAACTTATTTCTTATGCTTCTTAAAAATTCAAAAATAATCGTAATAAAAATTGGGTCATCTTTATTAGTAGATAATAATCAAAAAATCAGAAAAAAATGGTTATTAAGTTTTGCGAAAGATATAAAAAAATTAAGATTAAAAAGTAAAAAAATAATTATTGTTAGCTCAGGTGCAATAGCACTAGGTTGTAAGAAAATGAATTATAAAAATACAAACCTTAAACTTGATAAAAGCCAAGCCATAGCATCCATAGGGCAGATAGAACTCATGAATTTATTTTCACAGACATTCTCAAAATTAAGGATAAATATATCACAAATTTTGTTAACTTTAGATGATACTGAGGAAAGAAGAAGATCAATAAATGCAAAAAGAACTTTTGAAAATTTATTTCAATTAAATTATATACCAATAGTGAATGAAAATGATACCATTGCCACTTCAGAGATTAAATATGGAGATAATGATAGATTGGCCTCTAGAGTTGCGCAAATAACAAACGCTGACACCTTAATTTTATTGTCAGATGTTGATGGACTTTTTACAAAAAATCCAAAATTATATAATGATGCAAAATTAATCAAAAAAGTTCATGATCTTGATAAAGATTTGAAAAATGTCAATGTTAGAGGCATAACAAAATTTGGTAAAGGCGGTATGAATACTAAGATTGAAGCAGCTAAAATTTGTAATTTAGCTGGATGTAATATGATTATATCAAATGGATTATATTTAAACCCAATTAAAAAAATTGAAGATAATAATTGTACATTGTTTGTTTCAAAAATATCAAAATTACATGCAAGGAAAAAATGGATTATTAGCTCAGTTTTCTCCAAAGGTGAACTTATTATAGATGACGGTGCTAAAAAAGCACTTATAAATGGAAAGAGTTTATTGGCAGCAGGAATTAAAAAAGTTTCTGGAAAATTTAATAAAGGTGATCATATTAAAATTTTAGATATGAAACGAAAAGAATTCGCAAGAGGATTAAGTTCATTTTCCTCTGATGAAATAAATAAAATAATGGGATGCCATTCAAACGAAATAGAAAAAATACTTGGATATATATCTAAGTCAGAAGTTGTACATAAGGATGATATGGTGGAAATTTAATGAAAAATATATTATTTAAAATAGGTAAAAAATCAAAAAAAGCATTTTCATATAGAATTAGTGAAAAAAAAAAAAATAAAGTACTGAAAGACTATTATCAACTGATTCAAAAAAATAAAAAATTAATAATTAAAGAAAATAAAAAAGATATTCAAAACGCTTATAAAAAAAGGGTTAAAGAAAATCTTATTGAAAGACTTATCCTAAATGAAAAAAAAATTTTAGATATAATAAATTCAATCAAGAAAATAATTAAATTAAAAGACCCAACAAATTCAGTATTAGAAAAATGGAAAAGACCAAACGGTTTGAGTATTTCAAAAATATCGATACCAATTGGTGTAATTGGGGTTATCTATGAAAGTAGACCTAACGTAACATCTGATGTGGCAACACTATGTTTTAAGTCTGGAAATTGCGTAATTTTAAAGGGTGGATCTGAAGCGTTTTACTCAAACTTTATACTTTCAAAATTGTTTAGAAAATCTCTAAAAAAAAATAATATTAATGAAGATTTTGTTCAATTTATAAATATTAGAAAAAGACAAATAGTTGATTTCATACTTACAAAAATGAATAATTATATTGATGTTATAATACCAAGAGGAGGAAAAAATCTTGTTAAAAAGGTTCGAAATTTATCAAAAATTCCAACTATTGGACATTTAGAGGGTGTTTGTCATTCTTATGTTGATAAAGATGCAAATCCTAAAATTGCAAAAAAAATAATCAATAATGCAAAATTACGAAACACCGCAATTTGTGGTGCAACAGAAACAATTTTGTTTCATGAAAAAATACTAAAGAAACTTGGAAGTCAAATTATCAAAAACCTAGAGAAAAATGGTTGTAAAATCATTGGAGACAATAAAGTGAGAAAATCCTATAATAGAAAGATACAAAAAGCATCTCCAAAAGATTGGTCAAAAGAATATTTAGCACCAATAGTATCGATTAAATCTGTAAAAAATATTGATGAAGCCATTCATCATATTAATAAATATGGAACTATGCATACTGATTGTATTATTACAAAAAATAATTCCTCGGCTAAAAAATTTTTAAGAGAAGTAAAAAGTTCTATTGCCATGCATAATACTTCAACACAGTTTGCTGATGGAGGGGAATTCGGTTTTGGTGGTGAAGTAGGGATCTCCACAAGTAATCTGCCACCTCGTGGACCTGTTGGCCTTGATCAATTAGTTTCATATAAATACAAAGTTACAAGTAATGGAAAAATAAGGAAATAATTTGATATCAAAAAGAAATAGGATAGGAGTTCTCGGTGGTTCTTTTGATCCAGCTCATAAAGGGCATTTAACAATCTCAAAGGAGGCAGCAAAAAAATTTAAATTAAAAAAAATAATTTGGGCTATAACAAAAAGGAATCCTTTTAAAAAAAAAAGTAATAAAAATATTTTTGATAGAATAAATTACTGCAAAAAAATAATAGGAAAAGCAAATTATATTCAAGTAAAGTTTTATGAAGATAAAATAAAATCTAATAAAACTTTTAAATTAATAGATTACTTGGGAAAAAATAGTAATCATGAAATTTATTTTATTATGGGGGCAGATAATTTAATAAATTTTCATAAGTGGCATAATTGGAAAAAGATTTCTGAAAAATGTAAAATTATAGTTTTTGATAGGCACGGATATAAAAAAAAGTCATTAAATTCTTTATCATTTAAAAGATTAAATGGTAATAATTTAAGATTTATTGAATTTAATAAAGTCAATATTTCATCTTCTCAATTAAGAAAAATTTGATAAGATTTATTTAATTAATGGATAAAATTTCAGATTTAAAAAAAATCGTTATTGCAACTTTAGACATTAATAAGGCACAAGATATAGTGAGTATTGACTTAAAGGATAAAAGTTCGATAGCTGACTATATGATTATAGCAAGTGGAACTTCTTCAAGACATATTCAGGCGTTATCTGAGCAAGTCTTGGAAAAACTTAAAGATAATGGAGTGAAGGACTCTAAAATTGAAGGAAAAGACAGCAATGAGTGGAAATTAGTAGACGGTATTGACCTTATTATTCATATATTTCATCCCGAAAAAAGGAAATTTTATGAACTAGAGAAAATGTGGTCTGAGTTAATTCCCAAAGAAAAATTAATCATATGAACAGAAATTTCCTATATATTTTTTTATTATTGTTGTTTCTTAACTCTACACAAAAATTAAGTTCTGCAGAAATAGATGTTTATAAAAAGATAGATCTCTTTGGAGAAGTTTTAGAAAAAATTAATGAGGAGTATGTTGATGAGATTAACCAATCAGAAAGTATGGACTCCGCTATAGATGGTCTTTTGCAGTCACTCGATCCTTATTCTGCATATATGCCACCTGAAATTTTTGATGAAATGCAAACTGAAACAAGCGGTGAATTCGGTGGATTAGGAATTGAAGTAAGTATGGAAGCTGGTGTTGTCAAAGTAATTTCACCAATTGATGATACACCCGCATCTAAAGCTGGAATAAAAGCTGGTGATTATATAGTGAAGATAGACAATATTCAGGTTCAAGGTAAAACTTTAAGTGAAGCAGTAGATTTAATGAGAGGCCCTGTTGGTTCAGGAATTGAATTGACAGTAAGAAGAAGAGGAGAAAAAAAAGCCATTACTTTCTATATTGTAAGGGAAATTATTGAAATTCAATCTGTGAAAGTCGATACCTTAGAGGAAAAAATTGGATATATTAGATTAACTTCTTTTAACGAGAATAGTGGAAATCAAATAAAAGAAAAGATTAAAGGTTTTGAAAAAAATCAAAAAATTGAGTCATATATTTTAGATTTAAGAAATAATCCTGGTGGACTTTTATCACAGGCAATTAAGATTTCTGATTACTTTCTAGAAAATGGAGAAATTGTATCTACAAAAAGCAGAAGACCATCAGAAAATAGAAAATGGTTTGCAAACAAAGGAGACCTAACAAATGGTAAACCTCTTATTATTTTGATAAATTATGGTTCTGCTTCAGCATCTGAAATTGTTGCAGGTGCCTTAAAAGATCATAAAAGGGCGATTTTATTAGGAGAAAATAGTTATGGTAAAGGTTCAGTCCAATCTATCATTCCCCTGAAAAATAAAGGAGCAATAAGATTAACAGTTGCAAAATATTATTTGCCATCAGGAAAATCAATTTCAGAAGTTGGTGTATCACCCGATATTGAAATTGATGAGGAGTCAGATGATTTCAGGATAAAAACAGAAACTGATAATCAATTAAGTTATGCTATTAAGCTGCTTAATGGTTAAAATGGACAATAAATTTAAAGATCTTCCATTAAGGAACGGTGTGGGTATTGTAGTACTAAATAAAGAAAATAAAATTTTTGTTGCAAAAAGAATTGATAATCCAAAAAACTTTTGGCAAATGCCTCAGGGTGGCGTGAATAAAGGAGAAAAACTTTTAAGTGCGGCCTTAAGAGAATTGGAGGAAGAGACTGGAATGAAGGAAGTTGAGTTAATACAGGAAATTGATGGAACAATGACTTACGAACTTCCTCCTCATTTATTAGGTATAATTTGGAAAGGTAAATATAAAGGTCAAAAACAAAAGTGGTTTTTAATGAGGTATCTCGGAAATGATAGGGATATCAATATCAAAACTGAAAAACCTGAATTTTTAGAGTGGAAATGGATAGATTTAGATTTGCTTACTGAAGTTGTGGTAGACTTTAAACTTCATGTTTACAAAGAACTTAAAGAAAAAATTCAAAAAATAATCAATTGAGATTTCTAAGAACCTCAATTTTTTGATCAAATAAATATTTAGATTGATCTGAAATCCCTGACTTGCTTGCGTCTTCTTCCGCTAATTTAATTAAATCTTGTACCATGACTTTATCTAATTCTTTTAAGTTATAAATTGAGCTTGTTAAAACAGATAAATTATTATTTTTAAATTCAACAATTCCATCTTCTACATAGAATTTTTCCTCACTGGATTTTGAACGAATAGTTATTATTCCTGGTTTTAGAAAAGATATAATTGAAATATGATCTTTTAGAATTCCCATCTCACCTTCAAATGCAGGAATCACAGTTTCTATAACATCATCTTTTGAAAAAAAAGATTTTTCTGGATTAACAATCTCAATTTTAAATTCCTCGCTCATTTAAGCAGCTGCATCTTTTGCCATTTTTTCAGCTTTTTCTATAGCTTCTTCTATTGTTCCAACCATGTAAAATGCTGCCTCTGGAAGATGATCATATTCACCTTTGCAAATTGCATCAAAACCTTTAATGGTTGATTCCAAATCAACTAATTTTCCTGGGGAGCCTGTAAATACCTCAGCAACAAAGAAAGGTTGTGATAAAAATCTTTGGATTTTTCTTGCTCTTGCCACTACTAATTTATCTTCTTCTGATAATTCATCCATTCCCAAAATTGCAATAATATCTTGCAAAGATTTGTAGGTTTGTAAAATTTTTTGAACTTCACGAGCTACTCTATAATGTTCGTCTCCAACTATTCTTGGATCAAGAATTCTTGACGTTGAGTCTAATGGATCAACAGCAGGGTAAATTCCTATTTCAGCAATTTGTCTTGAAAGAACTGTTGTTGCATCTAAGTGAGCAAATGAAGTTGCTGGCGCTGGATCAGTCAAATCATCCGCTGGAACATAGATTGCTTGAACGGATGTAATTGATCCTTTGTTAGTTGTTGTTATTCTCTCTTGTAAATTTCCCATATCAGTAGCTAATGTTGGTTGGTATCCCACTGCCGAAGGTATTCTTCCTAGAAGTGCTGAAACTTCTGAACCTGCTTGAGTAAATCTAAAGATATTATCAACAAAAAACAAAACGTCCTGACCCTCTTGATCTCTAAAATATTCAGCAACTGTTAAACCTGTTAATGCAACTCTTGCTCTTGCTCCCGGTGGCTCATTCATTTGTCCATAAACTAATGCAGCTTTAGAACCAGGACCTTCAGGTTTAATCACACCTGACTCCATCATTTCATGATAAAGATCATTTCCTTCTCTTGTTCTTTCTCCAACACCAGCGAATACAGAAAATCCACCATGAGCTTTTGCAACGTTATTTATCAATTCCATAATTAAAACTGTTTTACCCACACCAGCACCACCAAATAATCCAATCTTTCCACCTTTTGCATAAGGTGCTAATAAATCTATCACTTTGATACCTGTAACTAAAATTTCTGTTTCAGTAGATTGATCATTAAATTCAGGGGCAGGTCTGTGTATAGGCCAGCTTTCTTTAGTTTTAACTACTCCTCTTTCATCTATCGGTTCCCCAACTACATTTATAATTCTTCCTAAAGTCTCAGGTCCAACTGGTACTTTTATTGGAGCATTGGTGTTTATTACCTCATCACCTCTTTTCAATCCCTCTGTAGCATCCATAGCTATTGTTCTTGCTGTTGACTCTCCCAAATGTTGAGCAACTTCTAAAACAAGCCTGTTAGTCCCATTTTTACATTCTAGTGCTGTTAAAATCTCTGGCAGCTCACCATCAAATTTCACGTCAACAACAGCCCCAATAACTTGTGTAATAATCCCTTTACTCATAATTATAAACTTTCTGCTCCTGATATAATTTCTATTAATTCTTTTGTAATTGCTGCCTGACGACTTCTATTATATTCAATAGTAAGTTTGTCAACCATTTCACCTGCGTTTCGGGTTGCATTATCCATTGCACTCATTCGAGCACCCTGTTCACTAGCTGAATTTTCTAACATTGCTTTAAATATTTGTGTTGAAATATTTTTAGGTAATAAATTACTCAAAATTTCATCCTCATCTGGTTCAAACTCATAACTATCAACTACATTATTTTGATTATCATTTTCCACATTCAATGGTATAATTTGCTGAGATTGAGGTATTTGAGTAATAACATTTTTAAATTGATTATAAAAAATAGTACAAATATCAAACTCCTCTTTTTCAAATTTTTCAATAATACTTTTACCAACTTTTTCAGCATCAAAATAACTTGCATTTTTTGAATTTTTAAAAGAAATATTTTCTATTATCTTGTCTCCAAATGTTCTTTTTAATTGATCATTTCCCTTTGAACCAACAGTAATAATTTTTAATTCTTTTCCTTCACTTACTATTTTTAAAAAATAACTTTTAGCTTTTTTAATTATATTCGCATTAAATCCACCACATAAACCTCGATCAGATGTCATAACCACACAAAGATGTATTTGCTCTTTTCCAGTACCAGAAAGTAATTTCGGAGCATTATCTTTATCTGATATGCCGCTAGATAAATTAAGAATCACATTATTCATTTTTTGTGAGTATGGTCTGCCTTTCTCAGCACTTTCTTGTGCTCTTTTAAGTTTAGCTGCTGCAACCATTTTCATAGCTTTAGTAATCTTTTGAGTGGATTTAACGCTTGATATTCTTTTTTTGAGATCATCTAAACTGGCCATAATAATTATTTGATAGTTTTTTTAAGATTTGTTATCACATCGATTAAATTTTTTTCAGATTCTTCCTCTAGTTTTCCAGAACCTAAAATTGACTCGATAATCTTTGGTTTATCAGATTTACATCTTTCAATTATTTTGTTCTCGAATTCAGCAATATCTTTCAAATCGATATCATCAAGATAACCCTTAACTCCACAAAATACTGAAATAACTTGTTCCGCTACTGTCATTGGAGAATATTGTTTTTGTTTTAAAAGTTCTGTTAATTTTGATCCCCTATTTAAAAGTTGTTGTGTTGAGGCATCTAAATCAGAACCAAATTGAGCAAAAGCTGCCATTTCTCTATATTGTGCTAATTCTAGTTTCATTGACCCAGACACTTTTTTCATCGCTTTCGTTTGAGCCGCAGAGCCAACACGAGAAACTGACAATCCAACGTTAATTGCAGGTCTAATACCTTGATTAAATAATTCAGTTTCTAAAAAAATTTGTCCATCGGTAATTGATATGACATTTGTTGGAATATAAGCAGATACATCTCCACCTTGCGTCTCAATAATTGGAAGCGCTGTTAAAGAACCTCCACCATGTTCATCACTTAGTTTAGCTGCCCTTTCAAGTAGTCTACTGTGAAGATAAAATACATCTCCTGGATATGCCTCTCTGCCTGGAGGTCTTCTTAATATCAATGACATTTGCCTGTAAGCTACGGCTTGTTTTGACAGATCATCATATATTATCAATGCATGCATTCCATTATCTCTAAAAAATTCACCCATTGCACAACCAGTATATGGCGCTAAAAACTGTAATGGGGCTGAGTCTGATGCTGTTGCTGCAACAATAGTTGTATATTCCATTGCCCCGGCCTCTTCTAAAGTTTTTTGAATTTGTCTTACAGTTGATCTTTTTTGTCCGACAGCTACATAAATACAATAAAGTTTTTGTTTTTCATCACCAGACTCATTTATCTTTTTTTGATTTATAATTGCATCAATTGCTACAGCTGTTTTACCAGTTTGTCGATCTCCTATGATTAATTCTCTTTGTCCTCTTCCAATTGGAACAAGGCTGTCGATTGATTTTAAACCTGTTTGCATGGGTTCACTCACTGACTGCCTGGGAATTATTCCTGGGGCTTTTACTTCAACTCTGCTTTTTTTAACTCCTTTTTCTAATGGACCTTTTCCATCTATAGGATTTCCCAATCCATCAACTACTCTTCCTAACAATTCTTTACCAACTGGCGTATCAACAATACTCCCTGTTCTTTTGACAACATCTCCTTCTTTTATATTTCTGTCATCTCCGAATATTACAACTCCGACATTTTCACTCTCTAGATTTAAAGCCATACCCTTTGAACCATCTGAAAATTCTACCATTTCGCCAGCTTGAACATTATCCAAACCATAAATTCGAGCTATACCATCACCTACTGACAAAACTTGACCAACTTCTGAAACCTCTGCTTTTTCTCCAAAATTTTTGATTTGTTCTTTTAGAATTTTAGTTACTTCTGAAGGATTTATTTCCATGCTATGCCTCTATCATTCTATTTTCAATTTGTTGTAATTTATTTTTTATGGAGGTGTCAATCATTGTACTCCCTACATGCACAACCAAACCTCCAATTAAACTTTTATCATGAATATAATTTAATTTTATTTTTGATTTAAAATTATTTGATAGCTCTTCTGTAATTTTATCTATTTCGTTCTGAGATAACTCTTTTGCTGATATTATTTTGGTTCTTAATTCACCTCTTTTCTCTGAACAAATTTCATTAAAGTTTTTAAGTATTTGATCAACAAAAAAAAATCGTCTTTTTAAAATTAAGAAATTTAAAAAATTTTTAAATAATACTTGAAAATTAAAGCTTTTAGATATTTCGTTAACAACGTTTTTTAATATATCCTGACCTAAAGTAGGATCTTTAATAAAATTTTTAAAATCGTTATTTTTCGAAATTAATTTCAATATATCAATTGAATTACTTTCAACTTCTTTAATTGTATTAGCCTCATTAGCCAATTCGTATAAAGCTAAAGAATATCTGGCAGCTGATGTATCAGAGAAACCCTTATTATTGCTCAATTTATTACCTCTAAATGTCTATGATTAATTATAAAATCACGATTTAATTAACATATGCTAATATAGTCTTCAAGTAACACATTGGCTAAAAACTGTTTTTTTTGGGCTTTAATTGAAGTTAATTGGATCAACATCAACTGAAAGTTTTATTCCTGGCAAAAATTTAAATTTTGGAATTGTTGTAGCTAGTGAGTTCTGCATTTTCAAAGTTTTGGGTCCTCTTATTAATAATCTTACACGATACCTCTTTCTCAATCTAAAGATTGGAGCACTTACAGGACCTAAAACCTTACCACAAATTTTATTTTCTATAAAAGATTTAAACCTCAAAGCCTCATTCTCTAATTTTTTTTCATTCTCACCTGTCAAAATCAAAGCTATGAATCTTTGAAATGGAGGAAGATTGTTTTGCTTTCTAATCATAACTTCTTTATCTAAAAATATATTAGGATTCGCATTTGTAATGTCTGAAATCATTTTTGAATTGGCATTATAAGTTTGGAAATAAACAGTAGATGGTTGCCCTGATCTTCCTGCTCTACCAGATAATTGGTGGTAAAGTTGTAAATTTTTTTCCGCAACTCTTAAATCGTGTCCCTGGGATGATAAGTCAATATCTACAACTACAATACAATTTAAGTTTGGAAAATGAAAACCTTTGGAAATTAACTGCGTTCCAACTAAAATGTGAGTTTCATTGTTAATTATTCTTTCTAATTTTTCTTTTGAGTCTTTTTTATTCATTGTGTCACTAGAAAAAATTTCAACTTTTTTATTTGGAAAATTTTTTTTGACTTCCTCTAAAATTCTTTCAACACCTGGTCCACTAAATATAAAATCGCAATTTCCTTTTTTAACACAATTTCTATCAATAGAATTTTTAAACCCGCAATAATGGCATAATAAATAATTTTTTTGTTTGTGAAAAACTAAATTAATTGAACAATTTGGACATGCAAATTTATTCAAGCATTTTTTACAAAAAACATTAGGTGAAAATCCTCTTCTATTCAAAAAAAATAAAACCTGGTTTCTATTTTCAAGATGAGTATTTACTTTTTTAATTATTTCGCTTGATAGCCAAGATTGTTTATCTAATTTTACCTTATTTAAATTAATTATTTCATGATTTGGTAAAGAAGCATCTTGATATCTTTTTTCAAGTTTTGAAATCATATATTTTTTTTTTTTTATATTTTCATAAGTTTCAATTGATGGAACCGCTGTGATTAAATTTATAGGAATTTTTTCAAATGAGGCTCTAGATATTGCCATATCTCTGGCATTATACATAACTCCCTCATCTTGTTTGTATGACTGGTCGTGTTCCTCATCAACAATAATTATTCCTAATTTTTTAAATGGTAAAAATAGAGCAGATCTCGCACCAATCACTATTTTTATTTTCTCTGAAATTACCCCACTCCAAATAATCTCTCTATTTTTTTTTGTTATACCTGAATGCCAAATAGCTGGTTTAAAACCAAAAAATTCGATAAATTTTTTTTCAAATTGACTAGTTAAGCCAATTTCGGGGAGAAGTATTAAACCTTGAGAACCCTTTTTTAAAATTTTTTTTAAAATTTCAAAATAAACAAATGTTTTACCTGATCCTGTAGTACCTTGTAGAACATGTACATTAAATTTTTGATTAGATAAATTCATTTGATTTAAAACTTCTTTTTGTTCTTTTGTTAATTCAATTAAATTATTTTTTATTTTTAAATTGAAGTCTTGATAAAATTTTTCATCCAACATTTTAACTGGTTTGCCACTTAATAATAATAACTTTAATGTCATTCCTTTTGGCACAATATTGTATTCAGAAAACCAATTTAAAAATTCTAATGTGCTTTTCTTTAAACTAGGAATTTCTAATTTATTTATTATTTTTTTGACTTTAAATTTTTTCTCAGTATTTTTTTCAAATTCATCCCAAACAACCCCAATTTTTTTTGACTTTCCAAAAGGAACTTCAACAAAATCTCCTAACTCTAATTTTAAATTACTTTCATAAGTAAATGGATGATTAAATATGTTCGGTAAAAGAATCGGAAACTTCATTTTAAGATAATATGAAAAATTCTTAAGAGTGTATTGCTCTTTTATCTACAGATAAAGCTGCTTCTTTAACCGCTTCTGAAAAAGTAGGGTGTGCATGGCAGGTTCTTGCAATATCCTCAGAACTTGCACCAAATTCCATCGCAACGCCTATTTCTGCGATCAATTCTCCAACATGAGGACCTATTAGATGAGCTCCTAAAACCTTATCAGTTTTTTCATCTGCTAAAATTTTTACAAAACCCTCAACATCATCAATTGCTTTTGCCCTAGAATTAGCCATAAATGAAAACTTTCCAACTTTAAATTTTATATTTTGTTCATTTAATTGTTCCTCAGTTTTACCAATAGTTGCCACTTCAGGAGAAGTATAAACAACTCCTGGAATAGTATCATAATTTACATGACCTGATTGACCTGCAATATTTTCTGCAACAGCTATTCCTTCGTCTTCAGCCTTGTGTGCGAGCATTGGTCCAGATATTACATCACCAATAGCATAAATATTATTTACATTTGTCTGAAAACTTTTGTTAGTCCTAATTCTCTTTTTTTCGTCAAGCTCAATTCCAATTTTTTCTAAATTTAAGCCATGTGTGTTTGCTTTTCTTCCAACTGAAATCAATACAATATCACACTCAAAATCTTTTTTATTTCCCTCTTTATCAGATGTTGAAATAATTGCTCCGGAATCAACTCTTTTTACTTTTTCAACTTTATGTTCAAGATGAAAGTTAATTCCTTGCTTTTTAAGAATTTTCATGAACTCTTTTGAAATTTCTCTATCCATCCCTGGAGTTATATGATCTAAAGATTCAACCACATGAACTTCTGCTCCAAGTCTGGACCAAACAGATCCCATCTCTAATCCAATATATCCACCACCTACAACAACCATTTTTCTTGGTACTTTTTTAAGACTTAAGGCTCCTGTTGATGAAACAATTATTTCCTCATCAAATTTAATATCTGGTAAAGACACTGGAACAGATCCAGTTGCAATTATAACTTTTTCTGTCTTAATTATAGTTTCTTTATTCTTATCATCTTTTACTGAAACCTCGTTTTTTGATTTAAAACTTCCAGTTCCTTTAAAATAAGTTACCTTATTTTTCTTAAATAAAAATTCTACACCTTTAGTAAGAACTGTGACTGCTTTATCTTTATTCTTCATCAATTTTGGAAGATTTAATTTTACCTCACCAACTTCTATACCTTTATTTGAAAGATTCTTAACTTTGTGAAATTCCTCTGACAAATTTAGTAAACTTTTTGATGGAATACATCCAATGTTTAAACAAGTGCCTCCAAGTGAACCTCTAGATTCTACACATGCAGTTTTCAGACCTAATTGAGCTAATCTAATTGCACAAACATATCCTCCAGGACCCCCTCCAATAACCACTACTTGAAACTTTTCTGACATTTAAATATCTAAAAATAACCTTCTTGGATTTTCTAAATTTTCTTTTATCATCTTTAAAAATGAAACAGACTCTTTACCATCTATAATTCTATGGTCATAAGACAAAGCTAAAAACATAATTGGTCTTATTTTTATCTCACCATCTACAGCAATTGGCCTATCAACAATATTATGCATTCCTAGCACACCAGATTGAGGTAAATTTAAAATTGGTGTTGATAGCATTGATCCATAAACTCCACCGTTACTAATTGTAAACGTGCCACCTTGTAGATCTTCAATTGTAAGCTTTCCATCTTTTGCTTTTTCAGAAATTTCTTTTATATTTTTTTCTATATCTGCAAAAGACAATTCATCAGCATTTTTTAAAACTGGAACGACTAGTCCTTTGTCAGTTCCAACAGCAAAACTAATATTATAGTAATTTTTGTAAATTATACTGTCTCCATCAATTTCAGCATTTACTGCCGGAAAATTTTTAAGTGCAACTATACAAGCTTTAACAAAAAATGACATAAAGCCTAATTTCACACCATATCTTTTTTGAAAATCCTCTTGGTTTTCTTTTCTCATTTCCATTACATTTGACATATCAACTTCATTAAAAGTGGTTAATAATGCAGCATTTTCTTGTGCCTGTTTAAGCCTTTTGGCAATCGTTTGTCTCAATCTAGTCATCTTAATTCTTTCTTCATGACCATATTTAATCTTTCTTTCAGAGGGTGGTGGATTAACACCCATTAAATTTATTAGATCACCTTTTAAGATTCTTCCATCTTTACCAGATCCTTTTACCGTATCGATATCAATCTTGTTTTCCTCAACGATTTTTCTTACTGCTGGAGACAAATTTTGTTCACTTTTTTTCTTTAATTCATTGTGATTATTTTTTATTTCTTTTGTGAGTACAAGTGGTTTTTCAATTTGATTTTGCTCTTTTGTTTTATCCTCAAAAATTTCTATCTCATCATTTTTTATTTCATGCTTGTCTAATCTTATTATATTGTCATCTTTGACAGTTGGTTTAATTTTAATTATTTCCTCACTTTTTTTTGAACTCGATGCATCTTCTGATACAGAACCCAAAAGTGCACCTACTTCAACAACAGATCCATTTTTTGAGTCAATTTTTGTAAGGACTCCTGACACAGGAGAAGGAACTTCTAAATTTACTTTATCAGTCTCTAATTCAACAATGGGCTCATCTGCCTCAACTAAATCACCTTCATTTTTTAACCAATTAGAAACAGTAGCCTCTGTAATGCTTTCTCCAAGAACGGGAACTAATATTTTTTCACTCATTAATATTTATTCAAAAACCTTTTTTACAATTTCTTGTTGTTGAGAAATATGTCTTTTAGCATATCCTGTTGCGGGCGATGCATCTGGACTTCTTCCTATATAAGAAATT
The DNA here is from genome assembly GCA_902577525.1 of uncultured Pelagibacteraceae bacterium. GTDB lineage: Bacteria > Pseudomonadota > Alphaproteobacteria > Pelagibacterales > Pelagibacteraceae > Pelagibacter. The sequence continues at coordinate 24,358 of CACGZG010000014.1, forward strand.
TGATTGTTTTTAGCCTTTATATTATCCAATGTCCATTGGATATAATCTCGGACTGAAAACCAGGCACCCATGTTTTTTGGCTCTTCTTGACACCAATAAAATTTTGCATTTTTTGCATAAGGTTTTAGCTCTTTTGCAAGAGCTTTGGCTGGAAAAGGATAAAGCTGTTCAATTCTATATAATATTACATCATTTTTTTTTATTTTTTCTCTAGCTTCAAGCAAATCAAAGTAAATTTTTCCTGAGCATAAAATCACCTTTTTAATATTTTTTGTTTTTTTAAGTTTTATAAATCCTTTAATTTTCGGGTCTATAGCATGATCCCATAAAACTCTATGAAATGAATTCTTTTTGTTAAAGTCTTCTAAATTAGAAATACAATATTTATGCCTTAATAAAGATTTAGGAGTCATGATGATTAAAGGTTTTCTAAAATCTCTGTGCATTTGTCTTCTTAAAGCATGAAAATAATTTGCAGGTGTTGTACAATTCATTACTTGCATATTATCATTTGAACATAACTGCAAAAATCTCTCTAACCTTGCTGATGAGTGCTCAGGACCTTGACCTTCGTATCCATGTGGAAGCAACATAACTAAACCTGATGCTCTTGACCATTTTCTTTCACCTGAAGCTATAAATTGATCAATGACTACCTGTGCACCATTGGCAAAATCTCCGAATTGAGCTTCCCATATGGTAAGGGTGTTGGGTTCTACTAAACTATATCCGTATTCGAATCCTAATACTGCTAATTCTGACAAAAAACTGTCTACTATTTCAAATTTTTTTTGTTTATCTGAAATATTATTTAAGGGAACATATCTTGAATTGTCGATTTGATTTCTTAAAACAGAGTGTCTTTGACTAAATGTTCCTCTTCCAGAATCTTGACCAACAAGTC
>CACGZG010000015.1 GCA_902577525.1 uncultured Pelagibacteraceae bacterium
AAAAAAAAAATATAAGTTAAAACAATTAAAATTATGATTATTAGTAAAGCAAATTCAGATGAAAAACTTTCCCCTAGAATATTGCCACTTAAATTTTTTTTAATAAATTGATTGATCAAATTATGTTTAAATAAGATCCAAAATGAAATCACTGAAATTAATAAAGATTCTACAAAATCTATTTTTTTAGATAGAAAGTTGATGATGAAAGCACCTAACAATATTAAAAAAAATGTAAATAGTAATAAAAAATAAAAACTTTTGCCTAAAATAATATTAATTTCATTAATATTGTCTCTTACAAATTCAAAAAAAGGTATTGAAAATATAATTACCGCTAGACTTAAAACATTTAAATTTTTTGATTGTAACATAATAATAAAAATTTATTTTTAACTATATTTAATTCAAATTTAAGTTAAAATTATGATATAAAATTATTTTAAATACAAAGCTATTATTAATGAAAAAAAGTTGTCTATTTCTGTCTTTTGCTATTTACTTTATATTAATCAGTAAATCCTACGCTTATATTGATCCTGGTACAGGAAGCATGATATTACAAGCTATTCTAGGTTTTATCGCCGCAGCTCTAGCTACTTTATCTTTTTATTGGAGTAAATTTAAAACTTTCATAAATAAATTATTCAAAAAAAATAAAAAAAGTGGACACAATTCAAATTGAGGCTGGATCATTTAGGGATCCTGCTGGAAAAATTTTTTATAAAGATAATAAAGTTTTTAGAGTTCTTGAAAAAGAAGGAATAAAACGTTTTAAATTTTTAAAGAATAGTGGTTTATTAAATGACCTGATCCAAAAAGAATTTCTTATTGAGTGTAAAGAAATTAGTGACGGTGAGATGAGCTTTGAAAATTTTAAAGAAAATAAAATTATTGAACACAAAAAACTTGATTATATTTCATATCCTTACGAGTGGTCTTTTGAACAATTAAAAGATGCTGCAATCCATCATCTAAATTTTCATATTTATCTTCTTAAAAAAGGTGCTACCCTGATTGATAGTAGTGCATTTAATATTCAGTTTGATGCTTACAAACCGATATTCATAGATCTATTATCAATAAAAGAGTATGAAGATGGAGAATACTGGATAGCACACAGACAATTTTGTGAAAATTTTTTAAATCCTTTAATTTTAAAATCTATAAAAAATATTGACTATAATAATTGGTTTAAAGGAAATTTAGAGGGTATCGCTACAAAAGATTTAAACTCTATATTAAGTTTTAAAGACAAATTATCTTACAATATTTTTACTCAAGTGGTCATGTTAGACTATTTTGATAACAAAGTAATAAAAAGTAAAAACTTTGATATTAACAAAATTAATAAAAAAAAATTCCCTAAAAATTCTTTTTTATCAATGTTAAAAAATTTAAAAAATTTTATTTTGAACCTTGATATAAAAAAAAATAAAACAACTTGGGATGATTATTCAAAAAATAATACTTATAAAAATAATGAAGAAATTTTAAAAAAAAAAATTGTTAAAGATTTTTCTGAAAAATATAAATTTAATATTCTAGCTGATTTAGGTTGTAATGATGGTGTCTATTCTGAAATAAGCTTAAATTCAGGATCGAATTTTGTCGTTGGATTTGATTATGATTTAAACGCAGTAAATAATGCATTTAGATTATCCAAAAAAAATAAACTTAATTTTCTGCCATTGTATTTTGATGCGTCAAATCCAAGTTCAAATTTAGGGTGGTATCAAAAAGAAAGAAAGGGCTTTTTAGAGAGAACTGAATTTAATGGAATGTTATCTCTAGCATTCGAGCATCATTTAACAATCGGTAAGAATATACCCTTATATCAAGTGATTGAATGGCTGGTTTCTACAGCACCACGAGGGCTGATAGAATTCGTACCTAAAAATGATGAGACAATAAAAAAAATGATTATTTTAAAAGGTGATATATTTCCTGACTACAATGAGGAAAATTTTAGAAAAATTCTTGAAAACAAATCTAAAATTATTTCAACAACTAATATTAGTGAAAGTGGTAGAAAAATTTTTGAATATTCAAAAATTTAAAATGGTGGGACTTGAGAGGATTGCACTCCCTACCTTTCCCATGTCAAGGGAACACTCTACTAATGAGCTAAAGTCCCACTAAAATTTAATTTTACTATCCTGGTAAGAATATCATTTAATCTTAAAATCACTAAATATATTTGTGTGAAAGTTTGATGCATAAAAAATAGAAAAATTTATCCAGAAAAAAGTTGCATTAAAATCTGCAAAAAAAGAACCTCCTGGCAAAATAGGTATAAAATTTACAATCAAATAACAAAAACAACCAATTTGAATTAAATTTCGTCTAACTAACATTTTGCTATAATTTTTAAATATAAGATAAAAAATTATAGATAACAAAATTAGTGTTCCCAAGATCCCGTGTTCAGACAAAAATTCAAAATAAATTTGATGAGGATGAGTGCTGCATGCGAGTTCGAAAGTCCCTCCACAACTTACAACTCTATAGTTTTTATTTCCTACTCCTGTTATGGGATATTCTTTAAATATTGCAAAAGCTGATTTATAAAGTTGAAAATAAAGTATTCTTTCTCTTTTCTCCTTATCTTTAACTTGATTTATTAAATCTTTTCCATATCTATGTTTTATTTCAGTTACATTTAAAAAAGTTAATGTAAAAATTAAAATTACGGAGAATAAGAAAAATAACTTTTGTTTTAAATGTATCTTATCATTTAAATAAAAGAATATCATCAGACCAATAATTAATTTTATTGTATTGGATCTTTCTCCAGAAAATATCATCGAACTAACAAAAGTGATTAAAAACAAAAATAGAAATATTTTTTGTTTATTAGAAAATTTTTCATATCTATTAAATAAGTATCCAATCAAAATAAATCCAAAACCATTTAAAAAAGCTCCAACAACTTGTTCATCTTTAAAAAAACTTACAATTCTTTTTTTATTTTCAGACTCAAAACCAAAAATATTATGTCCGTTGTAAAATTCAAAAATTATGTCAAAAATAAAAATAGAAAATATTATTAACCAAAATTTAAAAACTTTTTTAAATTCAAATTTTTTATAAAAAAGGAAATTAATGACTAAAAATAATAAAATAAATCTTATAAATCCAAAATTTCTTAAAAATCCAATCTCAAAATTTAAAGAAAAAAAAGAATTAAAAATTAAATATAAATACAAAATCATCAAAGATAAAAAAGCCCTATCTTTAAAAGAAAAAACTAAGAGTCCAGTTTCATAAAGTAAAAATAAACCTATGAGTATTAAAAATAAATTTACTAAAGAAGCCGTTGATCCTAAAAATATAGAAATCGGAATAAAGGAAAATAATAGAATAAAATAAAAGTTTGATAACTTTGTGATTCGTAACATGTCTAATTTTTAAAATTACTACATAGTATTCTTTTTGATTTATGAACTGTATTTTCTTTAGAATAAATAATTTCTACATTGTCAAATATTTTCTTGAAATAATCAGGTCTTATAGTATCAAAAATAATTTTTGTATTCTTATTTGATACTTTTTTAATATAACTTTCGTACAAATTAAAATCATAATGATAATCCAAAGAATATAGGGATAAAATTAAGTCAAATTTTTTTTGTGGTAAGTTTCCTAGATCGTAATTATAAATCATGAATTTTTTTTGATCCATTCCATTTTTAATTAAAAAATTATTAACTAATTCTAGGTTATTATAAGCCTCAAAATTCTGTGTATCCCATCCATAAGTGACTTTTTTTGAAATATAATTTTTTTCAATAATTGAAAAAAAATTATTTGGATAGTTTAAATATATAATTAATTCTAAACCACATACTCCTGAACCAATAGATAGTACCTCTTTATCTTTTAACTCTATATATTTTGAAATTTGTTTGTATTCAAATTCCATGATACCAAAATATTTTTTTCCTATTATGCTTGGAATAATTAGATACTTTGAAGCTATATTGGTGAAAAACTCTCTACCAAAAATTTTTCTTATTTTTTTTAAAATTGGACCTATTAAATCGACTCTTTGTAAGATAATTAATTGTGCTATTTCTTTGTTGATATAAATTTTTTCCATAAATAATTAAAAAATTATTTTTAAAAATAAAATAAATTTTTAACTCTCTAAAAAACTTTTTAACTGCTTAGATCTACTAGGGTGTTTTAATTTTCTAAGGGCTTTAGCTTCTATTTGTCTAATTCTTTCTCTTGTAACTGAAAACTGTAAACCAACTTCTTCTAATGTGTGATCAGTATTCATTCCAACTCCAAATCTCATTCTAAGAACTCTTTCTTCTCTAGGAGTTAATGTGGATAAGATTTTTGTAGTCGCTTCACCTAAATTAGATTTTATTGCCTGCTCTAGTGGTGCTAAAGCTTTTGTGTCCTCAATGAAGTCACCTAAACTACTATCCTCTTCATCTCCTACAGGTTTTTCTAAAGATACTGGCTCTTTAGAAATTTTCAGAACCTTCCTTACTTTGTCTAATGGCATTCTTAATTTTTTTGCTAGTTCTTCTGGAGTGGCTTCTCTACCAAATTCACTTAGAATTAATCTTTGTGTCCTTACTATTTTATTAATCGTTTCAATCATATGAACAGGAATTCTAATTGTTCTTGCTTGATCTGCGATAGATCTTGTTATTGCTTGTCGTATCCACCATGTAGCATAAGTTGAAAATTTATATCCTCTTCTATATTCAAATTTATCGACAGCTTTCATTAAGCCAATATTCCCTTCCTGAATTAAATCTAGAAATTGCAAACCTCTGTTGGTATACTTTTTGGCAATTGAAATAACTAATCGCAAATTTGCCTCTACCATTTCTTTTTTCGCAATTCTTGACTCTTTTTCTCCTTTTTGCACTCTACTAACTAATTTCTTAAAATCAGTAACAGAAATTCCGAGTTTATGACTAATTTCAATTAATCTCTCTCTAATATTTTTAAATTCTTCTTTATTTTTCGAAAAAAATTGTTTCCATTCTTTATTTGAGTCCAAAAACTTTTTTAAATTTGGATTAATCTCATTACCGATATAGAATTTAATAAATTCATTTCTAGAAATTTTATTATCCATTGCTAATCTCAAAAGATTTCCCTCTAGAGAAATTATTTTTTTATTTTCAATATAGTGCTTCTGAACTAATTCTTCTAAAACTGATGGTGATAGTTGTAATGATTTTATGTTTTGTAGAATTTGATTGACAATTTTTTCGTAATTTTTTTCTTTTGATGACGAAAATGTGCTTGAATTTAATACACAATTTAATTTCTCAATCTGATACTTAGTTAATTTGTTATATTCTTTTGTAAGTTCATTAATTGTTTGTAAAACTTTTGGTTTAATTTCTGTTTCCATCGCAGCAAGAGTTGGATTAAAATCATCATCGGAGTCCTCATTTCCACTTTCTTTTTCTTTATCGACTTCACCAGCATTTTTTTGTTTTGCACTTGGGCCAGTTGTTTCATCTTCCATATAATTAGTATCGATATCAATAATCTCCCTAACTAAAATTTCATCTTTTTGTAACTTTTCATTCCACTCTGAGAACTGTTGTGCTGTTATCGGGCTTTGCGATAAAGCAATTAACATAACATCTTTTCCAGCTTCTATTCTTTTTGCAATCGCTATTTCACCTTCTCTAGAAAGTAATTCAACACCTCCCATTTCGCGAAGATACATTCTTATTGGATCATCACTTTTTTCAATTGTTTTTCCTTCTTCTTTTGACGAGTTGTCTTTCTTTCTTAAAACTTTATAGTCAGATTTATTTTCAACTAAAACAACTTTCGCATCTAAAATATGGACAAAAGCTTTGGATAAATTTTCATCAGATAAATTTCTTTTTCCAAGAGATTTATTTAATTCTTCATAAGTTATGAATCCTCTATGAGTTCCACGACCCATTAATCTTGCAAACGATTTTGTAATTATTCTTTCCACAGTAAATAAAAATTAGAATAGTCTATATAATGTCAATTCTACAAAAATCCATTACTAATTTTTGTCAGATTAGTTGATATTTTGCTTTTTTTTTAACTCTTTAAGCTCATTAAATGTGGTCTCACTCATGTCCATTGAAAACTTCGATTCTAATTCTTGAATTCTAAACTCGAGATCATAATTCATCAAATCTCTGGAAATATCCTCTAATAACTCTATTATTTTTTGATCATTATCAGCTTGATTTTTAAGAATATATTTTATTGGCGCAAATTTATTTATTTTTTCTAAGAATTGACTATCTAAATTCAAATCTTCAACCGAAATTTGTTCTTTGACGCTCAGTTTCTCAGTTATTGATTTAAATATTTTTTTATTAACTTCAGTAAATAACTTTATATTTTCAATTAAGTGTAAGTTAGCTTGTATTAGATTTAAATTATTTATTACTAAATATATTAAAGAAAACTCTTTCAATTCAACACCAGTTAATGATTGAGTGTCATTAAAGTGTTTCTTTGTTGTATCTAATGATTTAGTTATTTTAGCAAAAAACTTTTTCTTATTTTGATTAGAATGTGGTGTTAATTCTGCGATTTTTTCTAAAAAATATTCTAACACATATTTTTTTATAAAATCATCTTTAATCGTATTTGAAATATCTCTCAATTTTTTTTCAAAAATTGCTAATGAAGAAGGATTATTTTCTGTTCGTTTTTTGTAATGACTGAAAATAAATTGGTGAATTGAAAGCTTGTTTCGTTTAGTAAAATCAATAAAATTGGATTTCCCATTTTTATTTACATAACTATCTGGATCTTCATTGTTTGGTAAAAATAAAAATGAAATTTGTTTTTCAGGTTTTAATTCTTTTATAGAATTCTCCGCTGCTCTTAATGCTGCTTTATAACCGCTTTCATCACCGTCAAAGCAAATTATGATATCATCAAAAAATTGGTTAAGAATTAAAATTTGTTTATCAGTCAAAGAAGTTCCAAGATTTGCAACTACATTATCAATTCCGTTTTTGCTTAAACCTACTACATCCATGTAACCCTCCACTAAGTAAATATGATCTATCTTATTTGAAAGTTTTCGAGCTATATCTAAATTATATAAATTGGATCTTTTTTGGAAAAAATTTGTTTCAGGTGAATTAATATATTTTGCTAAATATTCTAAATTTTCAACTATTCTTCCTCCTAGTGCTATTGGTTGGCCTGAAATATTATTTATTGGAAAAATTAATCTCCCTCTAAATCTCTCAACATACATATTTTTTTTTTCATCCAGATAAAATAATCCTGTTTCTACTAAAGTTCGTTCACTATAATTTTTTTTCAATTTTTCAAAAAAAATTGGATTTTTTTCTACGTATCCAATTTTAAATTTTTTGACCTCTTCTATAGTTAAAGATCTATTTTTTAAATAATCTCTTGCAATTGAATAATTTTCATTTTTTAATAATTGGTTATGATAAAAATCTACATATTGATTAAAGATTAATTGGTAATTTTTCCATTTTTTTTCTCTTTCTTCGTCTTCTTTTGAAAACATATAAGGCTGCATACCAGCTAATTGTGCTAAATGCTTTACTGCCTCACCAAATTTAAAATTTTGAGTTTTCATGACAAAATCGAAAATATTTCCATGCTCTGATGTTGCAAAACAATGATAAAATTCTTTTTCATCGTTTACAGTAAATGATGGAGTTTTTTCATTTTTAAATGGGGACAAACCAATAAACTCTTTTCCTCTTTTTTTTAAAGAAATAGTTTTTGATACAACTGTAGATACTTTTAACCTTGTCTTAATCTCATCTAGATATTCTTTCGGATATTTCATTAATTACTCAATAATTCTTTAATCATTGGACCTGCTTTAGCAAAATCAATTTGATCTGAATGGTTCTTTTTCAATTCACCCATTACTTTACCCATATCTTTAATTGAACTAGCTTTTAATTTAGTAATCAGATTAGAGCATATTTTTTTAGTTTCTTCCTCCCCAAGTTGTTTAGGAAGAAAACTAGTTATAATATCATATTCTTTTTGCTCAACTTCTAACAAATCATTTCGATTATTTTTTTTGTAAATATCGATCGATTCGGTTCTTTGTTTAACCATCTTTTTAAAAAGTTTCTTGATATCCTCATCATTAGTATCTTTTTTATTTGGTCCAGAGCGATTAGCAATTTCTAAATCCTTGATGGAAGACAGTATTAACCTATAAGTTGATATTTTGTTTCTATCTTTTGATTTAAGTGCATTTTTGTATTCATTTTCAATAGTATCTTTTAGAGACATAATTTTTTAATTTACTGCAAAGAAATAATTCTTCAAAAGAAAAATTGTTTTTTTACAATTTTATAATACATCTATGTTGCGATAATTAAGCAATTATTGTATTAACCTTTAACTTATGAGTTGTAATTGATAAAAAAAGTAAAAAAAACAAACTCAAAAAATTCAAAATTAAACACTGGCATTTTAGTTCTTGAAAATAGAAAAGTCTTTAAAGGAATTGGAATTGGATATCAAGGAGAAGCAACAGGGGAGGTTTGTTTCAATACCTCTTTAACTGGTTACCAAGAAATTATTTCTGATCCTTCTTATGCAGGTCAGATTATAAACTTTACATTCCCTCATATCGGAAATGTGGGAACTAACAAAGAGGATATTGAGTCTGATAAAATATGGACTAAAGGTGTAATCTTTAACTCTGAAATAACCTCTCCATCAAATTATAGAGCATTTTTAAATTTAGATACCTGGCTAAAAAAAAATAAGATTGTTGGAATTACAGGATTAGATACCAGAAGTTTAACGAACTTTATAAGAGATAATGGGGCACCAAAAGGTACAATTTCTTACTCAAAAAATAGAAAATTTAATATTAGTAAATTAATAAACTCAACAAATAGGTGGAGTGGATTAAAAAATCTAGATCTTGCAGAAAATGTAACAACCCCAAAAACCTATATTTGGAAAGGTTTCAAAACTTGGAAGAAAGATACAGGGTATAAAAAAAATAAAAAAAATTCTTATCATGTGGTTGCAATAGATTATGGGATTAAAAAAAATATTTTAAGATATTTTTCAGACTTTAAATGTAAAGTAACGGTAGTTTCTTGCAAAACTTCTGCAGAAAAAATATTAAATCTTAAACCTGACGGAGTATTTTTATCTAATGGCCCTGGTGATCCAGCAGCTACAGGAAAATATGCAATAAATATAATTGATAGATTAATTAAAAAAAATTTACCTATATTTGGGATTTGTTTAGGTCATCAAATTTTAGCTCTGACCTTAGGTGGTAAGACAAAAAAAATGAAGTTAGGACACAGAGGTGCAAACCATCCTGTAAAAAATTTAATCCAAGATAAAGTTGAAATAACTAGTCAAAATCATGGTTTTGTTGTAGTTGAAGAAACCTTGCCAAAAAAAATTGAGATAACTCATAAATCTCTTTTTGATAAAACTATTGAGGGGATAAAGCTAAAAGACAAGCCAATATTTTCGGTACAGTATCATCCAGAGTCAAATCCTGGACCACAAGATAGCGTCTACTTGTTTCAAGAATTTATAAATAACATGAAAAAAAATGCCAAAAAGAAAAGATATTAAAAAAATATTAGTCGTAGGAGCTGGACCCATTATCATCGGTCAGGCATGTGAGTTTGATTATTCAGGTACGCAAGCTTGTAAAGCATTAAAAGATGAAGGTTATAAAGTAATTTTAATGAACTCAAATCCTGCAACTATTATGACCGATCCAGATATTGCAGATAAAACTTATATAGAGCCAATAACAACACAAGTTTTAGAGAAAATTATTAAAAGAGATAAACCTGATGCAATTCTACCAACTATGGGTGGTCAGACTGCGCTTAATCTTGCCATGGAAGCTGAAAAAAAGGGAATTTTAAAAAAATATAAAATTGAACTTATAGGAGCAAACTCAAAGGCAATAGATAATGCCGAAGATAGGAAAAAATTTAGAAAAAACATGATTGATATTGGTTTGGATTTACCTAAGTCTGAAATAGTTAACAATATTAATCAAGCAACCAAAGTTTTAAAAAAAATTGGTCTCCCTGCAATTATTAGACCTGCATTTACTCTTGGAGGGCTTGGCGGTGGTATTGCTAAAAATAAACAAGACTACTTTAAGATTATAAAAAATGGGCTTTATGAATCTCCAGTTAGACAAGTATTGGTTGAGGAATGTTTAGAGGGCTGGAAAGAGTTTGAAATGGAGGTTGTAAGAGATAAAAAAGACAACTGCATCATTATCTGCTCAATCGAAAATGTTGATCCAATGGGAATTCATACTGGAGACTCAGTAACTGTCGCTCCAGCACTCACTTTAACAGACAAAGAATTCCAAGTAATGAGAAATGCTTCTATTGCATGTTTAAAAAAGATTGGAGTCGAGACTGGTGGATCAAATGTACAATTTGCAATTAATCCTAAAAATGGGCGAATGGTTGTAATTGAAATGAACCCAAGAGTATCAAGATCATCAGCGCTTGCATCAAAAGCGACTGGATTTCCAATTGCAAAAGTTGCTGCTAAACTTGCAATTGGTTACACATTGGATGAGTTAAAAAATGAGATTACCAAAGTAACGCCTGCTTCATTTGAACCAAGCATTGATTATGTTGTAACTAAAATTCCAAGATTTACTTTTGAAAAATTCTCAACTTCGCCAGCCACTTTAGGTACATCAATGAAATCAGTTGGTGAAGCAATGGCTATAGGAAGAAACTTTAAAGAGTCTTTTCAAAAAGCTTTAGTGTCTCTTGAAACTGGTTTTTCAGGATTAGATAGAATATTCAATTTAAATAAAAAACAGATTGAAAAAAAACTTAAAGAAAATATTCCAAATAAGCTATTACTTGTTGCTGAGGCAATTAGAAAAAAAATAAATTTAAAAAAAATTTACATATTATCTAAAATTGATCCTTGGTTTCTAGAGCAGATAAAAGAAATAGTGGAAAATGAAATTAAAATAAGAAACAAAGGTTTACCAAAAAATTTTAATGAATTTAATAAAATTAAATCAATAGGCTTTACTGATCAAAAATTAGCGGAATTAACAAATTTATCTGAAGATATTGTAAGAAGAAAAAGAATTGCTCTAAAAGTTATACCAGTGTTTAAAAAGGTTGATACTTGTGCAGCTGAGTTTAAATCATTTACACCTTACATGTACTCGACATATCAGAGAAGTTTCTCAACAAATTTAGAATGTGAGGCTAATCCTTCCAAAAAGAAAAAAATTATTATTTTAGGAGGAGGTCCCAACAGAATAGGCCAAGGAATAGAGTTTGACTATTGCTGTTGTCAAGCAAGCTTTTCATTAAAAGAAGCTGGTTTTGAGACTATCATGGTTAATTGTAATCCAGAGACAGTTTCAACAGATTATGACACTAGCGATCGATTATACTTTGAACCTCTCAAAGAAGAATATGTATTTAGTGTAATTAAGAAAGAACAAGAGAGAGGTAATCTTATTGGTATAATAGCTCAATTTGGTGGTCAAACTCCCATTAAACTCTCTAAATTTCTTCATAAAAACAAATTTCCAATATTAGGAACACAATATACTTCAATTGACTTAGCAGAAGATAGAGACCGATTTAGAAATTTACTTAATAAACTTAAATTAAAACAAGCTAAAAGTGGTATAGCAAAAAATTTTAATCAAGCTATTAAAATTGCAGAGAAAATCGGTTTACCATTAATGGTGAGACCTTCTTACGTACTAGGTGGTAGAGCAATGGAAATTGTGTATGAAAAAAATCAACTCAAAAATTTTATTGAGGAAGCGTTCAAAGCATCAGAGGAAAATTCAATTTTAATTGATAAGTTTATTGACCATGCAATGGAAGTAGATGTTGACGCAATATCAGATGGAAAACAAGTCCATGTTGCTGGAATAATGCAACATATTGAGGAAGCTGGTATACATTCAGGTGACTCCGCTTGTAGCATTCCTCCAATTTCAATAAAACCATTTTTGATAGAGGAAATTAAAAATCAAACAAAAAAATTAGCTTTAGCATTGAAAGTAAAAGGCTTCATGAATATTCAATTTGCAATTAAAAAAGATGAAATATTTGTGATTGAAGTCAATCCAAGAGCTAGCAGAACTGTTCCTTTCGTATCTAAAGCGAAGGGGATCCCTTTAGCAAAAATTGCTTCAAAAATTATGACAGGAGAAAAATTAGCTAAATTCAATCTTAAGGATAAGTTCAAAGGTATGTATGCAGTCAAAGAAGCTGTATTTCCTTTTAACAAGTTTCCAAATAGTGACTTAATTTTAGGTCCAGAAATGAAATCCACAGGTGAAGTTATGGGTTTTGATAAAAACTTTGGAATGGCATTTGCAAAAAGTCAAATAGCTGCGACTAATTCACTTCCCACAGAAGGTTTGGCTTTTATATCATTAAAAAATTCTCATAAAGATGAGGGAATTGATCTTGCTAAAGAATTATTAAATTTAAATTTTAAACTTTGCGCTACAAAAGGAACAGCAGAATACATTAAAAAATATGGAATGAAATGTAAAATAATAAACAAAGTTAGTAGTGGTTCACCGCATATTGTGGACGTATTAGACTCAAAAAAAATTGCTCTTGTTATAAATACCGGTGGTGGAAATAGTGAACATAGACTTAATGATGCCATAGCTTTAAGAAGGGCAACACTTAAAAATAAGGTTCCATATTGTACAAATATGTCAACAGCACTTGCATGTATTGAGGGAATAAAGTCTTTAAAAACAAAAAAATTAGAAGTTAAAGCCCTTCAAGATTTAGTTTAAATATTTTTCTCTAAAAAAATAATAATAATTTTCAATCTTTGGTTGAAATAAATTTAATAATCTATTTTCTTCAACCCAAAATGATTAGTTTTTTTATTGTTATAGATAAAAAAAAATTTTAAAATTTTTTTATAAATTATGAGCGCTGAACTTCATAAATATATAGAAAAAGCCATAGATAAAAACAAAGATCTATTAAATTCTGAGATCATCAATTTTCCGAATGATAAAAATAAAAATTCAAAATTTAATTCTCGCGATTTTTGGAAAATAAATGACAAATCCAATCTAGATCAGTTAAAAGCAGTAACAGGGATTTGTTTTATGATAGGTTCTCTTTTAATTATGGGCTTATATTCAAGTTTAGTTTAAAAAATTTAAATTATTCAACTTTCCAATCTGTACTAAAGGTTACATAATTTAATTGGATACACCTTCTTTCTTTAATAATCTTTTTTTTTTCCATGCCGTGCCAAGTATTTGGGCCACTTGTAAACAAATAACCATAATTGTGTTTATATGGAACTGTTTTTACTTTTTCTAATTTTTCGTTATAAAAATCTGTTCCTAGCTCCTCTGACTCATTTTCATTATTTATAAAAATAAGACCTGACATTAATTTTTCTTTTATATCGCAATGAGGTTTTAACCAAAATCCTTCTCTATCACAGATTATTTCAACCCTGACGTAAGATTTGGATAAATTTCTTTTAATCATATTTGATATAATTTGATATGTTTCTTTAGATTGAAGTTCATTAATAAATTTTACAAGATTTGGAAATTCTTGCGCATTATCTTTTGTTATAAAACATCTAAATTTTTTTGCTCTACCACCTGATGCTATTCCTTCTCTAAATTCTGCAGAACCTCCATCGATTGCTCTTGTTCCGTCATATATTAAATTATGTTTACTTATATCGGGAATTTCTGCATTTATAACTTCCTTGATTGCTTCTTCACTCAAAGCTTTATCATATTCCCAATGATCAAAGGGAAATTTATGTTTTTTGGATTTATGTAAAATTGAGTTAAGAAAAGTCATAATTTTTAAAATCATCTTTTATATATCTTGATATTTTATCAGTTTCATTAAGTTTTTTGTAATTCCATTCATCTAATGAATTTTCTAAGTCTTTTATAATTTTAAGAGATTTAAATTGTTCAAAAAATTTTTTAAATCTCTCATTTCTTCTTACTGGAGGTATATGAGCTACATAAATAGGTTTTCCTGTCATCGCTGCTTCAGATATCATTGATGTTGAATCACAGGTAACAATAATATGATCAGCTAACTTTAATGACGATAGATATGCTTTTTTATCTACATCTAATATTATAACTTGATTTTCATCAAAAAAATTTTTTGCTAAATCAATTATTTTTTTTGGTGTTCTCATTGATGGAATTAAGATTAATTGAAAACCCTTATTAATAAAATTATTTTGAATTTTAAAAAATATCTCATTTAAAAATTTCTCATTGTATACATAATATTTATTTGGACCTCCCAGTACAAAAGTCACAATTTTTTCTTTATTTATTCGGTGTCTAAGATAGTCGATATTTTCATCTAATTCCTCATTTCTTAAGTAATGTATTGCTCCCTTGGTATTTAAAACATTTTTACCTTTAAGACCATCATGTTCAGGGGCCACTATAAAATCAAAATTATCTAATGAAACTTTTGGGTCTTGAATATGAATATTCATGATTTTATTCTTAAATTTTTTTTTTAAATAAATTGATGGAATTACACTTTTTCTTCCACATGAAATAACTATATGAAATTTTTTATCTATCCTATTTTTAAAAACAAAAGATTGTATCGGGGTTATTTTTGGTGGGATCAATTTCCAAAAATAATTTATTTCAATCTTTTCGTGTATAAAATCTAATTGTAAAGCTTTGGCAAGACCCTCAACTTGGCTAATCATACCATGCATTCCTTCAGTCAATAATAAACCTTTTAATTTAGTCATTAATCACTATATAGCTTCCATATGAAACAAAATCCAACTAAACACACAAAAGTGTTAATAATTGGGTCTGGTCCAGCTGGGTATACGGCAGCAGTATATGCAGCTAGAGCAATGCTAAATCCAATATTGGTATATGGTTCTGCGCCAGGAGGACAATTAACTACGACGACTGATGTTGAAAATTATCCAGGTTTTGCAGATGTAATCCAAGGTCCATGGTTAATGGATCAAATGAAAGACCAAGCAAAGGCAGTCGGAACTGAAATGATTGAAGATCATATTGCATCTGTAAATTTAAAATCTAAACCTTTTGAAGCTATAGGTGATAGTGGGCAAAAATACACTGCTGATAGCATTATTATTTCAACAGGTGCACAGGCACGATGGTTGAACTTAAACTCAGAGCAAGAATTCAGAGGTTTTGGTGTCTCTGCATGTGCTACTTGTGATGGCTTCTTTTTTAAAAATAAAGAGGTTGCAGTTGTGGGTGGTGGTAATGCTGCTGTTGAAGAAGCTATGTTTTTAACAAAATTTGCATCTAAGGTTAAACTAATACATAGAAGAGACAGTTTGCGCGCTGAAAAAATGCTTCAAAAAAAATTAATGGAAAATAAAAAAATTGAGATTATTTGGGATTCTGTTGTTGAAGATGTAATTGGTGATAAAGAGCCCAAGAATGTCAAAGGAATAAAGATAAAAAATGTCAAAACTAATAAAGTAGAGAAACTTAAATTAGATGGTTTATTTATTGCGATTGGTCACGACCCAGCAACACAGCTATTCAAAGATCAATTAAATATGGATAAAGAGGGTTATTTAATTACTAAACCTGACTCTACTGAAACAAATATACCAGGGGTTTATGCTGCTGGAGATGTAAAAGATAAAACATTCAGACAAGCTGTGACTGCGGCGGGTATGGGATGTATGGCAGCGTTAGAGGCTGAGAAATTTTTATCTCACTAATTCAAGCTATCACAAAAAGATTTAATTCTTTCCATCGCTTTTTTTAAATTTTCCATTGATGTGGCATAAGAAATTCTAAAATATCCATCTAAACCAAAAGCTGATCCCTGTACAACTGCAACATTTTGTTTTTCAAGTAACTTTTGAACAAATTCGCTATCTGTTTTAAGTTTTGTTTTTTTATTTAATAGCCCTTTGCAACTAGGAAATACATAAAATGCACCGTTAGGTGTTAGACAATTTATTCCTTTGATATTATTTAAACTTCTTACCACGAAATCTCTTCTTTCTTTGAAAGCATTGGATCTTTCATCGATAAAATCTTGTGATCCATTTAGAGCTTCAACTGCTGCTGCCTGACTTACTGAGGATGGATTTGAGGTTGATTGAGACTGAATTTTACCAATTGCTTTAATGATCTCTTTTGGGCCAGCTGCGTACCCAATTCTCCAACCAGTCATTGCATAAGACTTACTAACTCCGTTCATCGTAAGCGTTCTATCTTTTAATTTTGAAATTTGTGCAATTGTGAAAAAATTAAAGTTATCATATTTAATATGTTCATAAATATCATCACTTAAAATATGAATTTTTTTATTTTTTATTAAAACTTTAGATAGATCATCGATTTCATCTTTGGTATAACCGGCTCCAGTTGGGTTAGATGGTGAGTTTAGTATTAGCCATTTAGTCTTTTTTGAAATTGCCTTTTGAAGTTTTTTTGCAGTCAATTTAAATCCATCTTTCTCTTCACATTTAATTATTTTTGGTTTTCCACCAGCTAATAAGACCATATCGGGATAAGATACCCAATAAGGTGCCGGAATAATAACTTCATCACCTTTATTCAAAGTTGCCATAAATGTATTATACAGAACTTGTTTACCACCTGTTCCAACAGTAATCTGCTCAGTGGTAAAATCTAGATTGTTTTCTCTTTTAAATTTATCAACAATAGCTTTTTTTAAAGCAGGAGTTCCATCAACTGCTGTATATTTTGTATCCCCATCTCTAATTGCCTGAATTGCAGCATCTTTAATATTATCAGGAGTATCAAAATCTGGCTCACCTGCTCCTAAACCAATTACGTCTTTTCCTGCCGCCCTTAGCTCACGAGCTTTTTGTGTAACAGCAATAGTTGGTGATGGTTTAATTCTCTTTAAACTGTCTGATATTATGCTCATTGAAATATAATTTAATTCTACTACTTTCTTTAATATATGGAAAATACTTATCAAGATTTAATTACAGATATTCAGAGTAAAAATCCTAAAATTAGTGGAAAACTTGAGGGTGGGAAAAAATTTAAAATTAAATCTGATTTTAAACCTGCTGGTGATCAGCCTGAGGCTATAAAAAAATTAGTGAAAGGAGCAAATAAAGAAGAATTTAACCAAGTATTATTAGGAGTAACTGGTTCAGGAAAAACTTTTACGATGGCTAAGGTTATTGAAGCAACTAACAGACCAGCATTAATTTTAGCTCCAAACAAAACTCTTGCCGCACAGCTTTACGGTGAAATGAAAACTTTCTTTCCAGATAATGCTGTAGAATATTTTGTGTCTTATTATGATTACTATACTCCAGAAGCTTATGTTCCTAGATCAGATACATATATTGAAAAAGAAGCATCAATAAATGAACAAATAGATCGGATGAGACACTCAGCAACAAGGTCTCTTCTTGAAAGAGATGATGTTCTTATAGTTGCTAGTGTTTCTTGCATTTATGGCTTAGGTTCAGTTGAGGCTTATAGTAAAATGACTTTAACGCTTCAAAAAAATTATGATTATAATAGAGAACAAATAATAAAATCATTAGTTGCATTACAATATAAACGTAATGATCAAAATTTTTACAGAGGAACATTTAGAGCTAGAGGAGAGTATTTAGAAATTTTTCCATCTCACTTAGAGGATAGAGCTTGGCGTTTAAGTTTATTTGGAGACAAACTTGAACAAATAGAAGAATTTGACCCACTGACTGGAGATAAAGTAAGGGATTTAAGTTTAATTAAAGTTTATGCTAATAGCCACTATATAACTCCAAAGCCAACAGTAGAACAAGCAGTTATAAATATTAGAAAAGAATTAGATATAACACTTAAAAAACATAGAGCAGAAAATAAATTACTTGAAGCTCAAAGATTAGAGGAGAGAACTAAATTTGATCTTGAAATGATTGAAGCTACTGGTTCATGTGCTGGTATTGAAAATTACTCGAGATTTTTATCTGGAAGAAAGCCAGGAGAACCTCCACCCACTCTATTTGAATACTTCCCAGATAACACATTGATTTTTGTTGATGAATGTCATGTAACTGTTCCTCAACTTAATGGAATGTACAAAGGAGATAGGTCTAGAAAAAGTACTTTAGCTGAATATGGATTTAGGCTTCCTTCTTGTATGGATAACAGACCGTTAAAATTTGAAGAATGGGATTTAATGAGAACACAAACAGTTTTTGTGTCAGCAACTCCTGGCCCCTGGGAATTAGAGCAAACTAAAGGTAAATTTATTGACCAAGTTATAAGACCTACGGGGTTAATTGATCCACCAGTTGAAATTAGACCTGCAAAAAATCAGGTAGATGATTTAATGCATGAATGTAAAAAAGTAATTGAAAATAATCATAGAGTTTTAGTTACTACTCTCACTAAAAAAATGGCAGAAGATTTGACAGAATATCTCCACGAAAATGGAGTAAAAGTAAGATATCTACACTCAGACATTGATACTCTTGAAAGAATAGAAATCATGAGAGATTTAAGAATGGGTGTCTTTGATGTTCTTGTTGGAATTAACTTATTGAGAGAAGGTTTGGATATTCCAGAATGTGCTTTAGTTGGAATTTTAGATGCTGATAAGGAGGGTTTCTTGAGATCCGAAACTTCATTAATACAAACTATAGGGAGAGCTGCAAGGAATGTTGATGGTAAAGTAATTTTGTATGCTGATAAGGAAACGAAAAGTATTAAAAAAGCGATTCAAGAAACCGAAAGAAGAAGAAAAATTCAATTAGCCTATAATAAGAAAAATAAAATTGATGCAAAAACAGTAAAAAAAGAAATTAATGATATTTTAGAAAGTGTTTACGAAAAAGATTATGTCAAGATAAGTGAAGGATCTAATGTTGGAGGAAATCTTAAAAAACATTTAAAAGCACTTGATAAAAAAATGAAAGAAGCAGCTTCTAACTTAGAATTTGAAGAAGCAGCCAAAATAAGAGATGAAATAAGAAAGTTAGAAAGCACTGAATTAGAAATCACATTAAACCCAAAAATAAGACAATATGACGTAAAAAATAAGCTTTATCCAAAAGGTAGATCGACAATGGGAATGCCAGGAACTAAGGTTACTAAAAAAAAAGATAAAAAATGGAAGCACAAAGGATAATAATCACTGGTGGTGCAACAAGAATTGGTGCAGCAATAGCTGAAAAATTATCAGGTTCAAATAAGCAAATTGTAATACAATATAATAAATCTAAATCAAAAGCTGAAAATCTAAAAAAAAAACTTCAAAATTATGGAACAAAAATTTATTTAATTAAAGGAGATCTTAGTAAGGAAAAAGATATTATTAAAATTATCAAATTCTCTAAATCAAAAATGAAATTTTTCGACTGCTTAATTAATAATGCCTCATTGTTTGAAAATGATAAGTTAGAAAATTTTACTTCTGAAAGCTGGGAAAATCATATTTCTACAAATCTTAAAGCACCTGCTTTTTTATCAAAAGAGTTTTCAAAAAATATTAGAGGCAAAAATAATAATATTATCAATATAATTGATCAAAGAGTATTTAAACTTACTCCATATTTCTTCTCATATACATTAAGTAAAACAGGCCTTTATACTTTAACCAAAACAAGCGCGATGAGTTTGTCACCGAACATAAGAGTTAATGGAATAGCCCCTGGGCCAACAATTAAAAATAAAAGACAATCGGAAAAACATTTTAAAAGTCAATATTTAGCTACACCACTTAAACAAAAAGTTGATGTTAATGAGATTTGTAATGCAGTTGACTTTTTTATAAAAAACAGTTCTATTACAGGTCAAGTTTTGGCAATAGATAGTGGTCAAAACTTAAATTGGCAGACACCAGATATAATCAAAGGCAAAGAATGAAAAAAAATAATCTCAAAGTTGTAAAAATTGACAAAAACAAAAGCTTATTTAATTATGAGAAAAAAATTCTCATTAATGAACTTATACTAGATTTAAAGCTTGGCTATTATGATTTTGAGAAAGAGAAAGAACAAAAAGTAAAATTTAGTTTGGAAATTGATTATCAAGATAAAAAGCCCTCAAACGATAAAGATCTTAGGTCCATTGTGAATTATGCAACTATTGTAAAATTAATAAAAAGACTTATTAAAAAGAAGCATTATAATTTTTTAGAAACTTTAGCTGAAGCGGTATTTGATGAACTTTTTAAAGATAAGAGAATAGGTAAAATAATGCTTAAAATTGAAAAATTAGAAATTTTTAAACAATGTTCATCTGTTGGTATACAAATTACCAAAAAAAGAAGTCATGATAAGTTCTGAAATTGGTAAAGAAGTAATAAAAAAGGAGCTACCTCTAATTCCTAAACTTCCTGGTGTATACAGAATGTTAAATGATAAAGGAGATATTCTCTATGTGGGTAAAGCAAAAAATTTACCTAACAGACTTAAGAGTTATGTGGCAGAAAAAAATCATATTATAAGAACTGAAAGAATGTTATCTCAAACAAAAAAACTTGAGATAACTACTACATCAAATGAAAGTGAAGCTCTTCTTCTTGAAGCAAATTTAATCAAAAAATATAAACCAAAATTTAATATTCTTTTAAGAGATGATAAGTCTTTTCCATTTATTTTTATTGGTAATAAAGATAAATGGCCACAAATAAAAAGACATAGGGGAAAAAAAACAAAAGAAGGTTTTTATTTTGGTCCATTTGCATCTGCTGGATCTGCAAATTGGACCATAAAAATGATACAAAAAATTTTTCATTTAAGAGTATGTGATGATACAGTTTTCAAAAATCGAGAAAGACCTTGCATTCTTTATCAAATTAAAAGATGTTCTGGACCTTGTGTGGGTTATGTAGAAAAAGAGGAGTATAAGAAAACTGTTGATGACGCGATAGAGTTCGTATCAGGAAAATCAAGAAAAATTCAAAAAAGTCTCTCAGATCAAATGGAAAAGGCTAGTGAAGATTTAGATTTTGAGAAAGCTGTGATTTTAAGAGATAGAATTAAATCTTTAAATATTATTCAATCTTCTCAAAGAATCAATGAGGCAAATTTAATTGAGGCAGATGTCATCGCAGGTTATAAAGAATCTGGAAAGACCTGTATTCAAGTTTTCTTTTATCGTTCAAAACAAAATTGGGGCAACCAAGCATTCTTTCCAAAACATGATCCAGATGAAAATCTAAAAAATATACTTAATTCTTTTGTTTCACAATTTTATGAAAATAAAAGTGTGCCTTCATCAATAATTATTTCCGAAGAGATAAAAGAAAAAAGTTTGATTGAAAAAACTCTTTCAAAAAAAGAAGGTAAACAAGTAAACATATCTGTTGCGAAAAAAGGATCAAAATTAAAAGTTATTAATCAAGCAATCAAAAATGCAAAAGAAAGCTTAAATCGAAAACTTTATGAGAGTCAGAATAATAGAGAATTATTTGACTCAGTTGCGAGTAAATTTAATCTCGAGACGAATATAAATTTAATAGAGGTTTATGATAACAGCCATATACAAGGTACAAATAGTGTTGGAGCCTTAATAGCTTTTGGTGAAGAAGGTTTTATAAAAAAAAGATACCGAAAATTTAACATTAAATCAAAAAAAAATGAGCAAGATGATTATGGAATGATGCGAGAAGTATTAAACAGAAGATTTAAAAGAGCAATACAAGAAAAAGATAATTATCTCTCATTTCCTGACCTAGTTGTAGTTGATGGTGGAAAAGGTCAATATTCTGTTGCTAGAGACTCTTTAAATGAATTAGGTCTTCACGAAATACCTATTATTGCGATTGCTAAGGGAAAATTTAGAAATAGTGGTAACGAGACTTTTTTTTACAATGGAAGAGAATATAAGTTCAATAAAAATGATCCTACCCTTTTCTTTCTGCAAAGAATTAGAGATGAATCTCACCGATTTGCAATTAGTGCACATAGAGCAAAAAGAAAAAGAGGAATTAGTAAATCTTTATTAGATCAAATTGAGGGGATTGGATCTATTAGAAAAAGAGCTTTATTAAATCATTTCGGATCTGCTCGAGCTGTAGAATCTGCTAGTTTAGAGGAAATAAAATCAGTTGAGGGTGTTGAGGAAAAAGTCGCAAAAAAGATATATAACTTCTTTCACGAATAAAGATTATGCTTAAAAAAATACCCAATATACTAACAGTCGGTAGAATTTTAATTGTACCCTTTTTTGTTTTAGCTTTCTATTTGCCTGGATTTTATGGAGATCTAACAGCTTTAATATTATTCATAATCGCATCGTTTACAGATTTTTTAGATGGAATGTTAGCTAGACTACTTGGAGAAGAGTCTAAATTAGGAGAGTTATTAGATCCCATAGCAGATAAAATTATTGTAGCCGCAGCACTCATTTTACTTGTCATGGATGGCACAATTAAAAATTATGAAGTTATCGCTGCAATTATAATTTTAACCAGAGAAATATTAATATCTGGTCTGAGGGAATTTTTAGCTAAAGGGAAAATTAAACTACCTGTCTCAAATCTAGCAAAATTAAAAACAGTTTTGCAAATGGTCTCTATTGGTCTTTTACTTTCTGGAGAAACCGGAAATAAAATTATTAACTTTCAAGACTACAATGCTCAAACAATTGGTATAATTTTACTATGGCTTTCAGCAGCTTTAACTCTATTTACAGGATATGAGTATATAAGAAAAGGAATAGACCACGCTATATCTGAGGACAATAAAGATTAGGCAGCTTTTTTCTTTTTAACTAAAGCTTGATAACTTTCATTTAAATCAATTATCATTTCGCAAACTTTAAATTGATTTTCCGCAATACATGATACCGGAGTAACTTCTGCCGCTGTACCAGTTAAAAAGCAACCTTCAAAATCTTTTAATTCCTCAGGTTTTATTTTTCTTTCGTGAACTTTTATATTTTTAGATTTTGCTATTTCAATAACTGTTCTTCTTGTAATTCCATCTAAAAATGAGTCTGGGATTGGAGTATGCAATTCTCCCTTTTTATCTTTAAAAAAAATATTTGCTCCTGTCGCTTCTGCAACATTGCCCTGATAATCTAACATAAGAGAGTCTGTATATCCTTCTTTTTCAGCCTCATGTTTTGAAAGAGTACAAATCATATAAAGACCCGAAGCTTTTGTATCCCAAGGAATTGTGTTTGGGGCTGGCCTTCTCCAATTCGAGATATTTAGTTTGATACCTTCAACCTTTAACTTAGGGTCAAAATATGAACCCCATTCCCATGTTGCTATTGCCACATGTATCTTTGTTTGTTGTGCAGATATTTGCATCATCTCACTTCCTCTCCATGCAACTGGTCTTACGTACCCGTTTTCTACTTTTTGAATGGAAACTATTTTTTTACAAGCAGAATTAATTTCTTCTTCACTGTATGGTATTTTAAAACCCATTCGGTTTGCAGAGTAAAATAACCTTGATGTGTGCTCTTCTAATTTAAATATTGATCCATCATAAACCCTTTCACCCTCAAAAACACAACTCGCATAATGTAATCCATGGCTTAAAACATGCACTTTAACATCTGACCAATCGACCAATTCGGCGTTGTACCATATTTTCCCAGATCTCTTATCGTAAGGTATCATATTATGAAATAAAATTATTTCTAAAAAATATCTTTGTATCTATAATATGTCAATATAACTTACCTATAATGAAAGAACTTTTATATCTAAAAGATGATCAATTAAAAGATTTAATTGAAAAATTGTTTATTAGTTACAGAGAAACCTTTTCAGATTCCAAAAAAATTTTAGACAAATATTCAATTGGTTTAGCTCATCATAAGGTTATCCATTTATTATCAATGTATGAGGGCATATCAATATCTGAATTATTGAAAAAACTTAAAATTACAAAACAAAGTTTAAATAGAGTGTTGAAAGATTTAATAAAATTAGAGCTAATAAATTTTAAGAGAGCTCAACAAGATACTAGAGTAAAACATGTATTTTTAAATGAAAAAGGAAAAAAATTATTTAATGAAATTTTTGAAAGACAGAAAAAAAGAATTTACAATGCTTTATTAAATTCTTCTTCAGAAGAAGTTATAAACTTTGATAATGTTTTAAAAAAAATTATAAATGGATAATTTTATAGCACATATTTTAGTAGTAGACGATGATGATGGTATCAGATCATTAGTTAAAAAATATTTAAATGAAAATAATTACTTGGTAACAACTGCCATTAGTGCCGAAGATGCCAATCAAAAGGTAAATTTTATCAAATTCGATTTAATAATTTTAGATATAATGATGCCTGGAAAAAATGGATTAGAGTTTATACAGGAAAATAAAAAAAAATTAGAAACACCAATAATTCTATTAACAGCTAAAGGCCAAGCGTCTGAGA
>CACGZG010000016.1 GCA_902577525.1 uncultured Pelagibacteraceae bacterium
ACTTGAGTGCCTGGATATAATTCTTGGACTGCCATGGCAAGGATATGAGCAGTATCATGTCTAATAGTCTCAAGTCCTTCTTCATTTTTTGAAGTAAATATTTTTATAGAGCAATTTTGATCTATAATATAATCTAAGTCTTTTAATTCACCATTAACACTAATTACCATTGCATTTTTAGCTAATGATTTACTTATTTTTTCCGCTACTTCTAATCCAGTAACTTTTTTTGGAAAATCTAAAATTTTTCCATCTGGTAATGATATAATGGGCATTTAATTTACTAATCTCTTATACTCTGAATAAGTAGAAAAACACATTTTTTCAACATTAAATTTTTTAATTATATTTTCTCTACCGTCTTTACCCATCAATTTTATAGATTTTTCGTCCAAAGTTAATGCCTCTATAATTTTTTTACTCAGAGAATTCGCATCACCAGACTCAAATAAAATACCTGTTTTTCCATTTATTACTGTTTCATTTGAACCACCAATATTACTTGCTATAATTAATTTTTCCATAGATTGAGCCTCCACAGCAACTCTTCCAAATGCTTCTGGTTCGATTGAAGCTGATACAACAATATCAGATACTTTGTATGCTAAAGCCATGTCTTCACACTGTTCAATAAATTTAATTTGATTGTTAAGACCGTATTTTTCTCTTAAATCTATTAACTTCTTTTTATAAAAATTTCTACCTTGTTCACTCCCAAGAATAACAGCATGGAAAGCCTCGTAACCTAACTCAATTTTAACTAGCTTTATTGCTTCTATAAATAGTTCTTGTCCCTTCCAGGATGTCAATCGTCCTGGCATTAAGATAATTTTTTTTTCTTTCTTAATTTTCCATTGTTCAAGAAGTTTTTTTTCCTCATTTTCTAATTTTGTTGATGCATCAAAATAATCAACATTGATTCCTCTAAATATCACTAAAAATTTTTTTGAGGGTTTTAAAAATTCTGAATAATTTTCTTTTATATGAGAGAAAATAAAATTAGATCCCGCAATTATTAAATCTGATCTTACCATTACCGAATTATAAAATTTTTTAATTTTTCCACTAAAATTATAAGTACCATGAAAAGTAGTAACAAATTTTCTACGTGTTAATTTTGCAGCGATCAAGCTTGACCAAGCAGGTGCTCTACTTCTAGCATGAACAATTGTAATATTATATAATAAGATTATTCCAACAAGAATGAAACTATTCAGTAATATTAACAAAGGATTTTTGCTTTGCACAGGAAGTCTTATCAATTTTACTTTTTCTTTATCGATAAATTTTAGTAACTCACCACCACTAGTAACAATAAAAGATTTGCAATTATTTTCTGGCAAATAATGAGCTATATCATAGCAACCCGTTTCAGCTCCACCATAGCCCAACCGAGGTATAACTTGTAAAACTTTTATATTAGACGACATTCAATTTGATTATATAATAATAGGCTCAAGTAATAAACTTTTATGACTAGTTTCAATTTCCTTAAAATCAGCAAAACAAAAAGAATAAGGTATTTAAAGCTTCATAATAAAAATGCGACTTACATTGTTTTTTTACATGGGTTTATGTCAGATTTAGAGGGCAAAAAACCTTCAACATTTTATAATTTTGCAAAAAAAAATAAGCTTGGGTTTTTAGCTCTTGAATATTCTGGTCACGGAAAATCATCAGGAAAATTTATAAAAGGAAATATCTCAAAATGGACCAATGACGCAAAAATACTTATAAAAAAAATTGTCAAAAAAAATAAAATTATTTTTGTTGGTTCAAGCATGGGCTCATGGATTTCATTAAATCTTTTTAAATACTACAAAAAACAAATAATTGGTTTTTTGGGAATAGGTTCAGCACCTGAATTTCTTGAATATTTAATGTGGAATAAATTTTCTAAATCCATGAAAAAAGAGATCAAAAAAAATGGTATTATTTATTTAAAACATGGTGACTACGAATACCCAATTACTTATCAACTAATAAAAGATGGAAGAAACAATAAGGTTTTACACAAAAAGATAAAACATAATTTTAAAGTCACAATGATTCATGGAAATAAAGATAATTCTGTTCCAATAATTTATTCTAAAAAGGTCTTAAAAATTTTTAGAACAAATAAAAAAAAATTAGTTATAATTAAAAAAGGAGACCACAGCCTCTCTTCTGCTAAATGGCTAAAAATTTTAAAAAGAGAACTTAAATCAATAATTAACTAACTTTTTTAATTTTGGATTTTAATGTTATTGGGTACTTAAGTTTATTAATCATTTCTTTAGGACAAACCTGAACAAAATTCTGTATTTCCTTATCATAATTATTAATTATCCGATTTGACAATTCTGATTTTGTCTCTTTAAAATGTTCTAAAACTAATTGTTTTAAAAAATTCTTCCAATAATCAGTTTCAACATTCTGCCAAACAACTGACTCTGGATTTACTTTTTTTTCAAATTCATTTGAAACATCATAAATAAATGCCATTCCACCAGTCATACCTGCTGCAAAATTATCTCCAACATTTCCAAGAATAACAGCTGTACCTCCAGTCATATACTCACAACCATTAGAGTCACATCCTTCAATTACAGTTATGGCACCAGAATTTCTCACTGCAAATCTATCTCCTGCCTGACCAGAAGCAAATAGTTTACCTGATGTAGCTCCATATAAAACAGTATTACCAATGATAGTATTTTCGCTTGATATCAAATTACTTTCATCCGAAAGTCTTATTGAAATTGTTGCACCCGATAATCCTTTTCCAACATAGTCATTTGCGTCTCCTTTAAGATTTAATTTCAATCCTTTTGCTGCAAATGCACCAAACGATTGACCAGCGGAACCATTAAAATTTAATGTTAAAAAATTGTTATCTAATTTTTCATAACCATACTTTTCATAAAGGTAGTGAGAAATTCTAGTTCCAACGGCTCTATTTGTATTTTTAATAGAAAATTCTTTTTCAATTTTATTTGAATTATCTAAAGATTTTTCAATATCAGGCCAAATTTCCTCATCTAATGTTTCAGGAACTTTATTAATTTCTTGGTACTCACAATATCTTTTATTGTTTCCCGGATCAGCTTGAACAAATAAAGGATTTAAATCTAAATCATCTAAATTAGGCGAAGCTTTATTAACTTGCATCAATAAGTCTGTTCTTCCAATAATATCATTCAGAGATTTAAACCCAAGTTTCGCTAAAATTTCTCTTACTTCTGATGCAATAAAGGTAAATAAATTTACAACTTTATCCGGGGTCCCAGTAAACTTTTCTCTCAATTTCTCATCTTGTGTACACACTCCTACTGGACACGTATTAGAATGACACTGTCTTACCATGATACATCCCATGGCAACTAAAGCAGTTGTTGCTACTCCATATTCTTCAGCACCCATCATTGCAGCGATGACAACATCTCTACCAGTTTTAATACCTCCATCTGTTCTTAAAGTAACTTTGTGTCTTAAATTGTTAAGTGTAAGAACCTGATTGGCTTCAGTAAGACCCATTTCCCATGGTATTCCAACATATTTAACACTTGTTTGTGGAGTTGCTCCAGTTCCACCATTATGACCTGAAATTAAAATGATGTCTGCCTTTGCCTTTGCTACTCCCGCTGCTATTGTGCCAACGCCTGATGAAGCAACTAATTTAACACCAATTCTTGCTTTTGGATTTATTTGTTTTAAGTCATAAATTAATTGAGCCAGATCTTCTATAGAATAAATATCGTGATGAGGTGGCGGAGAAATCAATGTAACTCCAGGAGTTGAGTGTCTTAATCTTGCTATTTCATCAGTAACTTTGAAACCAGGTAGTTGACCACCTTCACCAGGTTTTGCTCCTTGAGCAATCTTTATCTCAATTTCGTTACAGTTATTTAAGTAATTTACCGTTACTCCAAACCTTGCAGAAGCAATTTGTTTCACTCTGGAATTTGCACTATCGCCATCACTCATTACTTTAAATCTTTTTTCATCTTCACCACCTTCTCCACTACAAGACGCACCTTTAATCCTGTTCATACCAATAGCAAGAGTTTCATGTGCTTCTTTAGACAAAGCCCCGTGAGACATACTTCCGCTTCCAAATCTCTTTAAAATATTATCTATAGGCTCAACCTCTGATAATTCTATTGATGAACCTAATTTTTTTTTCCTAAAATCTATAAGATCTCTCAGATTTATAGGTGGCAAATTATAAATACCTTCAGCATATTTTTTATAAGTTTCATAAGAGTTTGAACCTACTGCATTCTGCAACAAGTGTATTAGCCTACCTTGATATTGATGGGTTTCGCCATTTTTTCTATATCTGTAAATACCACCGATAGGTAAAACTGTCTCTGTACTTTCAAATGCTTCTTTGTGAATTTCTCTTATTTTTTTTTCAATACCCATCAATCCGATACCTGATATTTTAGATGTTACCCCAGGAAAATAATCATTAACAACAGTTCTACTTAGTCCGACTGTTTCAAAATTGCATCCACCTCTATAAGAACTCAAGACAGAAATTCCCATTTTAGACATTATCTTTAATAAACCAGCATTAACTGAATTTATATATCTTTGAATGCACTCATCGAAGCTGAATTTACCAAAAAGTTTTTTTGAATGTCTTTGATATAAGCTATCAAAAGCCAAATATGGATTAACTGTAGTCGCACCAACCCCTATCAATGTTGCAAAAGAGTGAGTATCTAAGGCTTCTCCAGATTGAACATTAATTGAAACATATCCTCTTAATTTTTTTTCAATTAAAAAAGTATTTATAGCTCCAACACATAATAAAATTGGCATAGGTAACTTTTCAGAAGAAAGGTCCTTATCGCTTAGAACAAGTTGTGTAACGCCTTGCCTTACAGCGATTTCTGCCTCTTTTTGAATTTTTTTAATTGCATTTGCTAAACTTTCACCTTTGGAAAACGTACAATCAATATTTATAGAATTTTTTCCAAAAAAATTTATAAACTTATTAAATTGTGAATTTGATAAAATTGGGCTGTTTAGAACATAGATGTTCTCTTTTGTTAAAGTATCAAAATCTAAAATATTTCCCAAATTTCCAAATCTTGTTTTTAAACTCATCACTTTGTTTTCTCTTAAAGAGTCAATCGGTGGATTGGTTACTTGACTGAAATTTTGCCTAAAAAAATGATATAACGGTCTATACCTATCAGACAAAACTGCTAAAGGAGTATCATCGCCCATAGAGCCTGTCGCCTCTTTAGCATCCTCTGCCATAGGATGTAAAATAAGTTCTAAATCTTCTAGGCTTATCCCAAAAGTATATTGCCTTCTCCTTAAATTTTCACCCTCAAAATTATTTTGCTCATTAGATATAGACAATTTTTCATCTAGGTCGATAATTTGTGAATTGAAATGTTTAAACTCTTTAGCTAAGTGATCTTTTATTTGGTCATTTGTAAAAATTTTTCCTTTTTCAATTCTCACTCCAATTATTTCACCTGGACCCAATCTACCTTTAGATATAATTTTTTTTTCATTTAATTCTATCATTCCAGTTTCAGATCCTGCAAAAAGCATTTTATCTTTTGTAATTGCATATCTAAGCGGTCTAAGTCCGTTTCTATCATTTGCAGCAATAACCCACTCGTTATCTGTGGCAGCTATAGCAGCAGGTCCGTCCCATGGTTCCATTGTGCTATTTAAAAAATTAAATAACTGTTGATGATTTTTTGGAAGTGTCTTATTCTTTTTTGACCAAGCATCTGGAACTAACATCAATTTAGCTAAAGGTGCAGATTGACCTGATTTATTTAATAACTCAAAAACATTATCTAATGCTGCTGAGTCTGAAACACCCTTTTGAATGACTGGCTTCAAATTCTCTATATTGTCAAAAAGTGGACTGCTCATTTCTTGTTCATGAACTTTCATCCAATTTTTATTTCCTTTATATGTATTAATCTCACCGTTATGAGCAATTGCTCTAAATGGTTGGGCCAAGCTCCAACTTGGAGCAGTATTAGTTGAAAATCTTTGATGAAATATTGCATATCTTGAAATAAATCTTTTATCTTTCAAATCTAAATAAAAGTCAGATATCGCTTCAGCTAGATATAGTCCTTTGTAAATTATTGATTTTGAACTAATCGAGCATATATAAAAATTATTTAATGATAGCTCAAAAGCTTTGTTCTCAATTTTTTTTCTTGTTTCATAAATTTTTCTTTCTAAATTTTTATCTATTAAATCTGGATCATTAGATTTAAATAAAACTTGAATTATTTCAGGCATGGTTTGAAATGCCTTTTCACCTAAAATTTTTGGATTTACAGGAACTTGTCTCCAGCCATAGATACTAAAATCATTTTTTGTTAATTCACTTTCCACAATAGTTTTGCAACTTTCCTGAGAAGAATAGTCATTTCTTGGTAAAAAGATCATTCCAACACAGATTTCAGTATTATCGTAGTCGTGTCCAGTTACCTCAATTTTTTCTATGAAAAAATCTTTAGGAATTTCAACATGAATACCTGCACCATCACCTGTTTTACCATCTGCATCAACTGCTCCTCTGTGCCAAACCGCCTTTAGAGCTTCGATTCCGTATTCAACTATTTCTCTTGATTTTTTTCCTTCAGTTGAGGCTATTACACCAACACCACAAGCATCATGTTCCATATCTTTTGAATAAACATGATTTTCAGTCAATAATTTTAGGTTCTTTTTATAATTATTCATTATGCTACTTTTGCTTTTTTCAATTCTTTATTTTCTAAATATTTTTTAATTGCCGTAGCTGCATCTCTACCATCTTTAATTGCCCATACGACAAGAGATGCTCCTCTAACAATATCACCAGCTGCAAATACTCCGTTTAGATTAGTTTCCATTGTATCAAAATCTGTTTTTAAAGTTCCCCATTTTGTAACTTGTAGTTCTTTTGCATCAAATAAATAAGGTAAATCTTCTGGATCAAATCCAAGAGCCTTAATAACCATATCAGCTTTAATTTCGAATTCTGAGTCTTTTTTAACCTCTGGTCTTCTTCTACCAGAATCGTCTGGCTCACCTAGTTGGATTCGATCAACAATTAATTTTTCAATTTTATTTTTGCCTTTGAACTCTTTAGGACTTGATAGCCAAACAAATTCTATACCTTCCTCTTCTGCATTTGCAACTTCTCTTGCAGAACCAGGCATATTTTCTTTATCTCTTCTATAAAGACACTTAACAGATTTTGCTTTCTGTCTTACAGAAGTTCTAACACAATCCATAGCTGTGTCACCACCTCCAATTACCACAATATCTTTTCCCTCTGCATTTAAAATTCCTTTATCAAATAATTCAACTTTATCTCCCAAACCCTTTTTATTTGAGGCTGTTAGAAACTCCATAGCAGGAAAAATATTTTCTAAATCATTCCCTGGCAAGTTTATCTCTCTTGGTTTGTAAACACCTGTTGCAATTAAGATTGCATCATGTTTTTTTCTTAACTGTTCTAAAGTCGCATCTTTACCTACTTCAAAATTTTGAATGAATTCTATGCCTCCATCTTTTAGTAACTTTGTTCTTCTTTCTACTACATGCTTTTCCAATTTAAAATTTGGAATTCCATAAATTAATAATCCTCCTGCACGATCATAACGATCATAAACAGTAATTTTATATCCATTCTTTCTCAACTGTTCAGCTGCTGCTAAACCTGCTGGACCTGCACCAATAATTCCAACACTTTGGTTTTTTTCATATTTTACTTCTATAGGTTTGATCCAACCTTGTTCCCATGCATTGTCAGTTATATATTTTTCCATTGATCCAATGGTAACAGTCCCGTGGCCTGACTGTTCAATAACACAATTACCCTCACATAATCGATCTTGAGGGCAAATTCTTCCACATACCTCAGGCATATTATTTGTGCTTTGAGATAATTCGTAAGCTTCCTTTAATCTTCCTTCTGCCGTTAATTTCAGCCAATCAGGAATATTATTGCTTAAAGGACAGTGAACTTGGCAAAATGGCACTCCACATTGTGAACACCTGCTTGATTGTTCTTGAGCTTTATTCTTTATAAAATCGTTATAAATTTCATTAAAGTCTTCTTTTCTCTCCTTTACCTTTCTTTTAGGTGGAGTCTGCTGACCTATTTTTACAAATTTTAGCATTTTATCAGTCATATTTAATTTTAGAATCAGGGCAAAATATACATTGTTTTTTATAGTAAAAGAATTATTTAGGTCAATACATATGACCTAATTTTAACAAAAATAAGCTTAAAATAAAGAGATTTTAATTTTTGCATATCTATTATGATCAAATCGAATTGTTTTAAAAGGATAATTTTTAAGTTACGAGACTTGTATGTTTCAGGATTTTATAGAAATTCTAATTTTATCAGCCATTCAAGGTATATCTGAATTTTTACCAATAAGTTCATCAGCACACTTAATTATAGTATCAAGTTTATATGATCTAAAGGCGAGTTCACTGTTAATTGATATAAGTTTACACTTAGGATCTTTGTTAGCAATAATATTTTTTTTCAGAAAAGATTTATTTGACATTAAAAATAATCAAAAATTATTAAGGCTTATTATAATTGGCTCAATCCCACTTATTATTTTTGGATACATTTTACATTCTACAGAATTAATTCATCTTTTAAGAAATATTAAAGTAATAGCCTGGACTACATTAATTTTTGGAATTTTCCTTTATTTTTCAGATCAAAAAAAAATTTATAAAAATATTTCTTCAAACTTAAATATAAAGTCAATTTTATTTATTGGAATTTTTCAAATACTTGCGTTAATACCAGGCGTAAGTAGGGCAGGTATTACTATAACAGCTGCAAGATTATTGAGTTTTAATAGAGTAGACTCAGGAAAAATTTCCTTTTTACTCTCAATTCCTGCTTTAGCAGGAGCAAGTTTTCTAGGTTTGAAAGATATACCAAATGAATCAATTGAAATAAATTTATTGGTTATTTTTGCAATAATTTTATCTTTTTTATTTTCATATCTAACCGTAAAATTTTTTTTAAGATATCTAAATAAATTTTCATTAAATATATTTGTAATATACAGAATTACTATTGCTTTTATTTTATTATTAATAATATATTTTTAAACTGTTTTTCTTATCAAAGGTAATAATTGAGATAACAATACACCGCACAATATAAAAAAACATCCAAATAAATTATTAATTCCTAAAATCTGATTTAAAAGGAACCAAGCTGCTATAGTTGCAAAAACACCCTCTAAAGAAAAAATTATTGCAGCTGGAGCAGGTGTGATATTTCTTTGAGCATAAATTTGTAATACAAATGCAAAACCTCCCGATAGAATTCCTGCATATAAGATTGAATCTATTTCATTTAAGATATTTTCAATTATAAATTCTTCATAAATAAATCCGATAATAAAAGAAAATAAAGCTACCAGTAAAGTTTGGATTGCTCCTAAAGTTAAAGGTAAGTTATATTTTGTAACTATAATTCCTGTAAAAATGATATGTGTGCTCCAGAATAAAGCTCCTAAAATTACTAAAGTATCACCTAACCTTACAGTAGCGTCATGAAAGTTTGTCAAAAGATATCCACCTATTAAACATAAAACTACAGATGGCCAAACACTCCAATGTATTGATCTTTTTTTAAATAGGAAAATTATTATTGGTACCATAGGGACATAGAAAATTGTGAAAAATGCAGCATTTGCTACATCTGTGTAAAGTAGTGCTACCTGTTGTAATGCTGATCCTAAAAAAAGTGATAATCCGATTAAAAAAGAAAGAGTAGCAAAAGTTTTAAAATCTAATTGAAACTCAGACTTAAATTTTTTTAATTCAAATAAAAAAACTAGAGGTATAATCGCTAAAAAACCTACAAAAAATCTTACTGAATTAAAAGTAAAGGGACCTATATCGTCCATACCAGTATCTTGTGCAATAAATGTTGTTCCCCATATAAATGTACATAATAAAGCACTCAAAAGTGAAACGGTTTTTGACATAAATAATATTAGACAGCTAATTTATAAGCAAAATTTTTACCTAGATTCTCCTTTAGATCATTGTTAAAACGAGCTGCTTCTGCGCCATCAATTATTCTGTGATCATATGACAATGATAAAGGTAACATTGTTCTTGTTACAAACTTTCCATCTAAAAAAACTTGTTTTTTTTCTGACTTACCTATTCCCAAAATTGCAACCTCAGGATAATTTATAATAGGTGTAAAAAATGAACCACCTATCCCTCCCAAACTAGTTATAGTCATTGAACCACCAAATAATTCTTTTTTATCAATCTTAAGATTTCTGCATTGATTACTTAAATCTTTGAGTTCAGAACTTATCAAATTAATATTTTTATTTTCTGCATCTCTTAGTTTTGGAACCATCAAACCATGTGGCGTATCTACTGCTATGCCAATGTGATAGTATTTTTTAATGGTCATTTTTCCTTCTTCTATTTCATCGATAGAGCTATTAAAGTTTGGAAATTTTTTTAAGGATGTTGTTAAAGCTTTGACAATGAAAGCTAAAGGCGTAATTTTTTTTCTTTCCCCAGTATACATATCAGTGAGTGATGTTCTAAATTCCTCTAATTCAGTAATATCTGCCTCATCATGATTAGTCACATGAGGAATATTGGTCCAAGAATTCATTAAATATTTTGAAGATAATCTTTTCACTCTTGGAATATCTTTTATTATGACTTCTCCAAATTCAGAATGTGCATATTCTTGTTTAATATTTTCATTGTTTTTCTTTTCATTGTTAGTTGAATTATTTGATCTTGATGCAACAAATAACTTTACATCGCTTTCGATAACTCTTCCTTTACGTTCACTACCAATAACTTGATTGATATCTACTCCAAGCTCTCTCGCAAATTTTCGAACTTTTGGACTCGCAGATGATATATTTGAAATTTTATTTTGATTAGAAAAAGATTTTTCATTTTCTATTTTTATTGTTTGAATTTTTTTTGACTCTTTTTCTATTAACGGCTTCTCATTTGCATTTTTCTCTAATGGCTTTTTTTGTGTCTTTTCCGTTGTCTCTGATGTTTTTTCTAAGATTAATATTAAATCACCCTCTGAAACTTTATCTCCCACTTTTATTTTAATAGTTTTAATTTTACCATTAAAATTTGATGGAATTTCTACACTAGATTTATCACTCTCTATTGTTATTAATGGATCATTTTTTTTTAATGTTTGACCCTCAGAGACCAAAACTTCTATAACTTCAACATCTTTAAAGTCTCCAATATTTGGTACTTTTATGTCTATTTCAGTCATTATAATTTTGTGGGCATTGGTTTGTCTGTATCAATCTTATATTTTTTAATTGCGTCCTTAGCATATTTAGATGCTATTAATTGTTCTTTAGCTAATATGCTCAATCCATATGTAACAACATGTTCCTTATCAACTTCAAAAAAATTTCGTAAATTTTTTCTAGTATCACTTCTGCCAAATCCATCAGTTCCCAATGAATAAAAGCTTTTATTAACATATGGTCTTATTTGGTCAGAATTCATTCTCATATAATCAGAAGCTGCTAAAATAGGTCCTTCTGTTTTACCTAAACATCTTTCAACATAAGATTTTCTTGGTTCTTTATCTGGATTTAAAAGATTATACCTTTCTACTTCTAAGCCGTCTCTTCTTAGCTCATTAAAGCTCGTTACACTCCAAATTTCACTATCTATCTGGTATTCTTTTTGAAGTATTTCAGCACCTGCAATCATTTCTCTTAAAATAGTACCAGATCCCAAAAATTGAATTTTTGTTTTTTTATGCTTGTTGAACTCTTTAATTTTGTACATTCCTTTTAAAATTCCATCCTCACATAATTTATCTTTTGGCATTGCTGGATGAGGATAATTTTCATTCATCGTTGTGATATAATAAAAAATATTCTCTTTTTTTTCATGCATCCTTTTTAATCCTTCTCTAAAGATAACTGCTAGCTCATAATGAAAAGTCGGGTCATAAGATATACAGTTTGGGATTGTTGATGCCAAAAGATGACTATGACCATCTT
The DNA here is from genome assembly GCA_902577525.1 of uncultured Pelagibacteraceae bacterium. Lineage (GTDB taxonomy): Bacteria > Pseudomonadota > Alphaproteobacteria > Pelagibacterales > Pelagibacteraceae > Pelagibacter. The sequence goes on from CACGZG010000016.1 coordinate 12,039, forward strand.
GATGTTGTAAACCTTCACCTGCAAGAGTGGTTCTTCCTGCTGTGGCACCAATTAAAAATCCTCTAGACTGACTGTCTGCACCTGCCCATGCAAAATCGCCAATTCTTTGAAATCCAAACATAGAATAAAAAAGATAAATTGGTATCATTTCAATATCATGGTTTGTGTATGAAGTCCCTGCTGCAATCCATGAAGACATTGCACCAGCCTCATTAATTCCTTCCTCTAAAACTTGCCCACTTTTTTCCTCTCTATATGAACTTAATTGTGCTGAATCCTCTGGTTCATATTTTTGTCCTTCATGTGCATAAATACCGATTTTTTGAAAAAATCCTTCCATACCAAATGTTCTGGCTTCATCAGGAATAATTGGTACTAATCTTGGGGCAACATTTTTATCTCTTAAAAGATTTGTTAACATTCTTACTAAAGCCATTGTTGTAGACATTTCTTTTGTTCCTGTAGACTCTTTCATATTATCAAAAATATCTTTTGGAGGTGCTTTAATTGGTTTTGCGTAAGTAGTCCTTTCTGGAATAAAACCTCCTAATTGAAGTCTTCTTTCTTTAATGTATTTTGCCTCTGAAGAGTTAGGATCTGGTTTATAATATTCTATATTTTTTACTTGTTTATCTGTTAAAGGTACATCAAATCGATCTCTATAATACATTAAATCATCAATATCTAATTTTTTTGTTTGATGTGTTGTATTGACACTTTCTCCACTTTTACCCATTCCATAACCTTTTATTGTCTTAGCAATAACAACCGTAGGACTTCCAATATTTTTTGATGCTTTGTCATACGCTGCAAAAACTTTATGCGGGTCGTGACCCCCTCTATTTAATCTCCAAATATCTTTATCAGAAAGACTAGACACAAGCTCTTTAGTCTCTGGGTATTTTCCAAAAAACTTTTCTCTTACATAAGCACCATCTCTTGCTTTCATAGCTTGATATTCACCATCCACAGTCTCATTCATTGTTTTTACAAGATGTCCTGTTTTGTCATTTGCTAATAATGGATCCCAATATGAACCCCAAATTACTTTAATAACATTCCAACCTGCCCCTCTAAAAATTCCTTCTAATTCTTGTATAATTTTTCCATTACCTCGTACAGGCCCATCTAATCTTTGAAGATTACAATTAACTACAAATATTAAATTGTCTAAGTTTTCTCTAGCTGCTAAACCAATAGCACCTAAAGACTCTGGTTCATCCATTTCCCCATCTCCTAGAAATGCCCAAACTTTTCTTCCTTCATCTTTAATTAATCCTCTGTTTATTAAATACTTCATGTATCTAGCCTGATAGATTGCTAGCATTGGACCTAACCCCATTGACACTGTTGGAAATTGCCAAAAGTTTGGCATTAACCAAGGGTGTGGGTAAGAAGACAAACCACCAGGATTTACTTCTTGCCTAAAACTATCTAATTGTTTTTCATTAAGCCTCCCCTCAAGAAAAGCTCTTGCGTACATCCCTGGGGCACTATGACCTTGAAAATAAACAAGATCACCTCCAAATTTATTATTTTTAGCTCTCCAAAAATGATTCATACCGACATCATAAAGAGTTGCTGCAGATGCAAACGTTCCAATATGACCTCCTAGCTCAGGAAATTTTTTATTAGCTCTTACGACCATTGCTGCAGCATTCCATCTAATCAACGACCTAATTCTTCTTTCTATATTTTGATCACCATTTGATTTCTTCTCTTCACTTACTGGAATCGTATTTATATAAGGCGTATTTTGTGTGTACGGAATATTAGCCCCTTCCATATATGCCTTATTAATTAATTCTTTAATTAAATAGTGTGCTCTTTGATTGCCATCTTTTTCAATAACTGCTGAAAGAGATTCAAGCCATTCATTAGTTTCTAATGGATCAACATCACCCTCACTTACAACTTGAATTATTTCTGGCTTTTGCCTGTTTGTTTTCTGTTCAAATATTTTTTGTTCTGGATTTTTTTTTAAGTATTTTTCAGCCTCTTGAATTATGTTTTCAGTGTTTTTTGGTACATCATTTGAATTTTCATTTTTTTTCTCAGTATTAGATATACTTAGAAGTAAATCACCTTTTGAAACTTTATCTCCAACTTTTACTGAAATAGATTCAATTTTTCCAGAAAATATAGATGGTATTTCAACACTAGACTTGTCACTTTCTATTGTTACCACAGGATCATTTTCTCTAATTTCTTGACCTTGTTTTACAAGTAATTCTATTACTTCAACATTTTCAAAATCACCAATGTCAGGAACTAATAATTTTTCACTCATTTTTTTTGTTTATACACTATAAAAATAAAGTTGATCTGTAATTTTAACACATTCTGCTCAATTTTTTGACACTCTTTAAGTACATGCTTCAAAAATGATTAAAAAGTTATTAAAAACACTCATTCAACGAAAAGATAGCACCTATATAGATGCTAAAACATGGATACAAAAAATTTTATTAGAAGAGAAATACGGAAAAATTAATTCATAATTCTCTCAATACATAAAGCTATACCCATTCCTCCACCAATACAAAGTGTTGCACAACCTTTATTTTTTTTTTGTCTTTTTAATTCATGGGTAAGAGTAACGAGTATTCTTGCTCCAGAAGCGCCAATAGGATGACCAAGAGCTATTGCTCCACCATTAGCATTTACTTTTTTTTGATCAATACCCAATTCACGAATTACTGCAATACTTTGAACGGCAAAAGCTTCATTAATTTCAAATAAATCAATTTCATTAAGATTCCAATTTGCTTTTTTAGTTGCTTCTCGCACAGCTTCTATAGGTCCTAAGCCCATTAAAGAAGGATCTACTCCAACTGAAGCCCAAGAAACTATTTTTGCAAGAGGCTCTATAGATTTTTTTTCTGCTTCTTCTTTAGATGTTAAAAATAAAGCTGCTGCACCATCATTTATGCCAGATGAATTTCCAGGTGTAACAGTTCCATTATCTTTAAAGACTGTTTTTAACTTCTCTAAATCAGATATCTTTAAGCCTATTCTTGGATGTTCATCATTTTTAAAAATACCATTCTCAAGATTTATCTTAATTATTTCGTCTTCAAACTTATTATTAATAATTGCTAGTTCTGTTTTTTTTTGTGAATTTAAAGCATATTGATCTTGTTCTGCTCTAGATATATCAAATTTTCTAGAAATATTTTCCGCTGTAACTCCCATATGATAATTATTAAATGCATCTATTAAACCATCATTGATCATTGTATCTGATAAATCATTTTCAGTGATTTTTTCTTTATCTCTAAAAAAAATTGAATGTGGTGCAATAGACATATTTTCTTGTCCTCCTGCAATCACATTTTCAGACTCACCTAATTTTATCGATTGAAAGCCCGATATCACAGCTCTAAGTCCAGAACCACAAACTTGATTAACTATATAAGCTGGTTTTGAAATTGGTATACCTGCATTTACAGCAGCTTGTCTTGCAGGATTTTGTCCTTCACCGGCTGTCAATACTTGACCCATTATTACCTCGTCAACTTCATCATTTTCAAACTTAGATTTTTTTAAAACTTCTTTAATGACTATAGATCCAAGTTGATTTGATCTCATTTTTTTCAATGAACCTTTATAGGTACCGATTGGTGTTCTTACAGCACTAACAATTACTACTTCTTTTAATTTATTGACCATTAAATTTAAATTTGTCTTATAGTTAAAAAATACTTAATATTAATATACTATAATTAAATAAAATTAAAATGCGCCTGTAGCTCAATTGGATAGAGCGCTTGGCTACGGACCAGGAGGTTCTGGGTTCGACTCCTAGCAGGCGCACCATTATAAGGGAATAAATATGTTTGATTGGCTTATAAGAATTTCTCTTCAAAAATCAGTTATATATTTCTTTCTATTAATTTTTATAATTTTATTAATCTTAACTTTTGTACTATAAAAAAATATGTCAAGAAAATTTGAACAAATTAGTTTAAAACCAGGTTTTATGAAGCATAATGGTGGTGTAATGTTTAGGAGTATTTCCGAGACTGAGTATGAATTTAAATCTACAATAAATGAAAATCATCTAAATACTGCTGGAATAACACACGGTGGATATCTTGCTGCATTGATAGATGCTGGAGCTGGAACAGCAGCGCATCGTTCAGCAGATAATGCTCCTTGTGTAACTATTTCTTTGGATCTTAAATTTATTAGTGCATCAAAAAAAAATGATGAAATAATCGGCCATGTCAAAATTTTAAAAAAAACAAAAACTCTAGTATTTTTATTTTGTGAATTAAAATGTGATAACATAACAATAACCTCAGCTTCTGGAGTTTGGAAAATTTTAAAAGTTAAACCTTCAGAGCTAGGTCCTGGTGGTTAAACTCTTTAATTAGTTATTTTTTAAATTAAATTAATGTTAAACTAAATTTTAATAATTTTTATAAATGAGAACTTTTTTTCATCTGATTCGGTCATGTTTTAGCCTATTTTTGTTCTAATAAGCTAACAACATCTAGTAGGTAAAAAAAAACATATACTAAAGATAGGAATGAGTAAAAATAAAATAACAGCAGTTCTTGGACCAACTAATACTGGAAAAACACATTTAGCTATAGAGACTATGATGTCTTTTGATAGTGGAATGATTGGGTTTCCTCTCAGATTATTAGCTAGAGAAGTTTACGATAAAGTAATTAAAAAAACTAGTTTAAATAAAGTTGCATTGATTACTGGTGAAGAAAAAATTATTCCTCCTGATGCAAAATATTTTCTATGCACTGTTGAGTCTATGCCAATCGATAAAGAACTAGATTTTGTTGGAATTGATGAAATTCAACTATGCTCAGATCATGAGCGGGGACATATTTTTACCGATAGATTATTAAACATGAGAGGAAATAAACTAACAATGTTTATGGGATCTAACACTATAAAAAATATCATTTCAAAACTTGATGGAGATATAGAGTTTATTAATAGAAAAAGATTATCTAAACTTTTTTACTCAGGTTATAAAAAAATTTCTAGAATAGATAGAAAAACTGCAATTATTGCATTTTCAGCTGAAGATGTTTATGCAATCGCAGAACTAATTAGAAGACAAAAAGGCGGAGCCGCGATAGTTATGGGTTCGCTCAGCCCTAAAACAAGAAATGCTCAAGTTGACCTCTATCAATCAGGAGATGTTGATTTTTTAGTTGCAACAGATGCAATTGGAATGGGTATTAATATGGATATTAATTATATTTATTTTTCAAATTTAAAAAAATTTGATGGAAAAAAATCAAGAAGACTAAATCTATCCGAAATCGGTCAAATTGCAGGACGTGCTGGTAGATATTTAAATGATGGTGCTTTTGGTATAACTGGCCAATGTAAGGAAATTAATGCTGAAGAAGTAGATTTATTGGAAAGTCATAGGTTTGAAGATATTCAATATTTATACTGGAGAAATTCTAACTTGAATTTTAATAATCCAACAGCATTAATAAGATCTTTAGATGAAAAACCAAAAAAAGGATGGTTGAGAAAAATTCATGAGTGCGATGATGAAAAAGCTCTTAAATTTTTTTTACGAGATAAAAGTTTTATAAATTTGAATCTCAATCAAGAAAAGTTAAGTCTTTTGTGGGAATGTTGTCAGATACCAGACTTTGTTAAAAAAACATACGGTAATCATTATGAAGTAATAAATAGTGTTTTTAAATTTTTAAGTGCCGATAAAGGTAAAATTACTAACGATTTTATGCGTATTCAATTAATGAAATTAGATAAAATAGAGGGTAATGTAGATTCTTTATCAAATAGAATTGCAAATGTAAGAACTTGGTCGTATGTTTCAAATAAAAATAACTGGGTAGAAAATCAGAAATATTGGATCGAAAAAACTAAACTTTTAGAGGATAAGCTCTCGGATAGACTTCATGAAGAACTTACAAAAACTTTTATTGATAAACGAGCTAGTATTTTAGCAAGAGGATTAAAACAAGATATGGAATTTAATACTAAAATTTTAGATAACAATGATGTGATAATTGATGAACAATTTATCGGCAAAATTAATGGATTAAAATTAGAACTGGATTTAAAAAAGGGAACACTAGAAACAGACATAAAATCTCTTAAAAAAGCAGCTCGACAAAGTATAGGTCCTGAACTAAATAAAAGGGTTCAAATGATTATTGAAACTGGCTTAGTAGAAATTAATAATGATTTTAAAATATATTGGAAAAAATATCCTATTGCAAAACTAATACCTGGCAGAGACTATTTAAATCCAAATTTCGAATTAGTTGTCGACGATATTCTTGATCAGAACCATAAGAAAAAATTAATAGAATTTATTAATAAATGGTTAAAAGATAAAATAAATACAACTTTGGACAGTCTTGTAAATCTTAAGAATTTAAAAGATAAAAATTCCTCTATTAAAGCACTTGCTTATCAAATTTATGAAAGTAATGGTGTTATTAAGAGGGAGCAAGTAAGTGAATATTTAAAAAGTTTAGAACAGAATGATAGAAAAATCTTAAGAGATCTTGGGGTAAAATTTGGTAGGTATCATATTTATCTACATAGATTAATAAAACCAGAACCAGTCTTTTTAAGAACACTGTTATGGAAAAATTATCACCAAAAATTTTTTGATCTTAAACCCCCAACTTTTGGCCTAAACTTTATAAATGACAAGAAAATTAAAGATAAAAATTTTATGCTTTTATGTGGGTTTGAAAAATTTGATAACTTTTTTGTAAGAATAGATATTTTAGAAAGATTGTTTTTACAGATTATAAATTCAAGTACTGATGAAAAAAAAGATGTAAAAGTAATACCTGAGATGCTTAATTTATTAGGCTGTAATAAAGAAAATTTTAAAAAATTAATCAATAAAATGAACTATAAAACAACAGAAAAAAATAACGAAATTTTTTTTAGATATGTCCCAAAAAGAAAAATCAAAAAAGATTTTATAAAAAAAGATATTAAAGAAAGTCCATTTAAAGTACTTAAAAACTTAAATTTAAATTAAAATTATGCTTTTTTCCAATAAGAACACTGATGATAAGAATGATAACTTTGTAAAAGTTTCAGCCTTATTAATTCATGCCGCAAAAATTGACGAAAACTATTCTGAGAAAGAAGAAGAAATTATTAAAAAAACATTGTTAGAAATTGGTGCAAATTCTAATGATTTAAACAAAATAATTGAAAAAGGTAAGCAAGCTGAGGAAAATTCAAATCAAATTCTAACTTTTACAAAAGAGGTTAAAAGTATGGAAGAAAAAAAAAAGATTAAAATTATTGAATCCTTATGGACCATCATTTATTCAAATAATGAAGCTGATATATATGAAACAGGATTGATGAGACGACTTGCAGGTCTATTATATATTGACAGTAAATTGATGGGAGATATTAAAGAAAGAATTAAAAATAAAAACTCATAATGACTTATATTGTTAATGAAAAGTGTATTAAGTGTAAATTAATGGATTGTGTAGAAGTGTGTCCAGTTGATTGCTTCTATGAAGGAAAAAATATGCTTGTAATTAAACCTGATGAGTGTATAGATTGTGGCGTTTGCGAACCAGAATGCCCTGTGGACGCTATTAAGGCCGACACAGAACCTGGTAGTGAAAAATGGTTAGAAATTAATAAAAAATATTCTAAAATCTGGCCTAACATAAGTAATAAAAAAGATCCACCTGTGGATAATGAAAAGTATAAAGATGAGCAAAATAAGTTTGAAAAATATTTTAAAGAAAACATTTAAAAAAAATTCAAAAAAAGTACAAAAAAAAAAATCGTCAATAAAAATTAAAAATAAACCGAAATTAAAAAAAAATAAAAAAATAATTGCAAAAAAAACGGTTAAAAAACCTTTAATTCAAAAAAATAGATCCAAAAATAAAAAAATTGATCCTAAAACTGAAAATTTGAGAATTCCAAAAAGCAATGAGTTAAAACCAGAAATTAAAAAAATTAAAAAACAAAATACAGAGAAAAGAGAATATAAGATTAAAGAGCATGTTGTTTATCCAAAACATGGTGTAGGTATAATTAAAGAATTTAAGAAAATAACTATAGGTGGGATAGACGTTGAATGTTACATAATTGATATAGCTAAAGAAAAGCTTGAACTTAAATTTCCTGTGAATAAACAGTCATTATTAAGACCATTATCAACAATTAACCAAGTAAATAAATGTATCTCAATTTTAAAAAGCAAGCCTAAGATCAAAAGATCAATGTGGAGTAGGAGAGCGCAAGAATATGAGGCTAAAATATCATCTGGAAAAATATATGAACTTGCAGAGGTAATAAGAGATCTTAATAAAGGAGATGATTTAATGGTCGATCAATCATACAGTGAAAGACAACTTTTTGAAAAAGCTTACGATAGAATGTTGTCAGAATTTCAAATAGTTTTGAATATTTCATTAGAAGATACACAAAAAAAACTAGATAAGGCTTTAAAAAGAAATTTAGAAAATCAAGCTAAAACAGATATAAAACCTCAAAAGACTTCTACTAATGATTTACAAGATGAAGAGACTTTAACTGAACAAGAAGATAATATTGGAGCATAAAAAAAACGCCTCTCACACGTAAATCGTTATGAGAAGCGTTTTTAATAAAGAATACTAAGTTATTATCTTCTTCTTCTTTTCTTAGCTTTTTTCTTAGCTTTTTTCTTAGCCTTCTTTGCTTTTTTTCTTCT
>CACGZG010000017.1 GCA_902577525.1 uncultured Pelagibacteraceae bacterium
TACTTTCGTAATTAAATATTTTCCAAATTAACTTTGGTCCAATTATTTCAAAAAATAAACCCACAGTGATATAAGAGCTTGCAAAAAAACTGTTATTAACTTTATTATTAAAAGCAGCACTTAATCTTTGACCTTCATGAAAATAATCTATTTTATGATTCTGAAAATCTAAAGATAAAAATTCAAAAAATAAAAAACCTATTACTATGAATAGATATGTGATCTCAACATTATATATTGTGGATCTTTCATCTTTAAATTTAATGTTGTTAAAAAAAAGTTTAATTTTTTTTTTTTCTACAAAATATAACCAAAATAAAAAAAAAATTGTGGGTATTAAAATAAATAAAATATAACCAATAATATCATTCAAATGGCTTACATTATTTGCAGAGTAAAAGCCCACAATTTGATGTTCATTATTAAATGGTAAATCTAATCTATCCCATATAAATGCTGAAAAAATAATTGTAATAATAAGAAAAAAAATTAATAAAATATTTTTTGAATGTCCCATTTAATCTAGTGCTACAACAGCTGCAGCTATTGAAGCGAGTCTAGCTTGAGCTTCATCTGAACGACTTGTAATTACAATTGGGACATTGCCACCAACAACTACTCCAGCAGCACACGCACCACAAAAATATATTAACATTTTTACTAATGCATTACCTGTTTCTACACTAGGGACAAGTAAAACGTCAGCCATTCCAGCAACTTCATTTTTAATTCCTTTTATTGCAGCCGATTTTTTTGAAATGCTATTATCAAATGCAAGAGGACCAAAAACATCAGCATTTAAATTTTCTTTTTTTGCTAATTTAGTAAGCTCATCTGCCTCTTTAGAGCTTGGAACGCTATCTAAAACTTCTTCAGTTGCAGACAATAAAGCAATTTTAGGTTTATTTATTCCAATACGATTAGAAAAATTTATAACATTCTTAATAATATGTAATTTAGTTTTTACATTAGGTAATACATTTAATGCACCATCTGTAATGATAAGAGGTTTATCCTCTTTGTCTAAAGTCATGTGCCATATATGGCTTAATCTGGACTTTCCAAGTAAATTATATTCTCTTTTTAAAACCTCTTTCATTAATATATCTGTATGAATATGTCCTTTTACAATAATTTTGATTTTACCCTTACTTGCAAGCTTAGCTGCAATAGGGGCAGTATTATTTTCAGTTGGCTCATGAATAATTTCATATCCAGATATATCCCACTTTAAATCCTCAGCACATTTTATGATTTCCTCTTTATTTCCAATGAAAATTGGCTCAATCAAATTTTCATTTACAGCATCTTGAGCAGACAACATTGGCAATGGTTTACCGGCATTCACTATGCCAGCTTTGACTCCTTTTTTTTTATGTGCAGCATTTAGTAGGTTATTTGGACAAATGATTTCTTTATTCGATAACATAAATTTATGAGTTAAAAATAAGTTCTCTTATAATTTTTTTGGTATTATATTTTTGTTTCCAATTTGGATAATCTTTTTTAAATTTTTTATTATCAGATATATACCATATATGATCTCCAACTCTATTTTCTTTAACAATATTTTTTTTAATCTTTATTTTTGAAATTTGTTCGATTTCTGAAATAGCCTCTAAAATTGAACAGTTTGAATATCGACCACCCCCGATATTGTATACAACACCTCTTTTTGGTTTTTTATAATATTCCCAAAAACAATTAATTAAGTCATGACTGTGAAGATTGTCCCTTACTTGTTTCCCTTTGTAGCCCAGTATCGTATATTCTTTTTTGTTCAAAGATTGTTTAACCAAATAAGATAAAAATCCATGAAGTTTAGCACCACTATGATTTGGCCCGGTTATACATCCAGCTCTAAAACAAACAGTTTTGAGTCCAACATTTTTGCCGTACTCTTGAACAATTAAATCAGCATAAGTTTTGGATACTCCAAAAAAACTATGGGTACAATCATCAACCGATAAAGTTTCATTAATGCCATTATACAATTTATCTTTTTTTGATAATTCATATCTCTTTTTTAATTCTTTAAGCTGAAGTCTATTTGGGTTATCACCATAAACTTTATTTGTTGACATAAAAATAAATGGGGAGTTTGGAGTATATTTTTTTGTTAGCTCTAATAAATTCAATGTTCCCAAGGCATTTACATTAAAATCTATTAAAGGATAATTTTTTCCATAATCATGTGATGGTTGAGCTGCACAATGTATAATTAAAGAAATATCTTTTTTATATCTTTTAAATATTTTTTCCAAATTATTATAATTTCTAATGTCAATATTGAGGTGATTATAATTCTTATTTTCTTTAATAATTTTTTTTTTTATCCATGAGGTTGAGCCATCATTACCAAAAAAAAATTTTCTAAGATTATTATCTATTCCAATTACTTTATAATTTTTTTTTGAAAAAAAATTTACAGCTTCTGAACCAACAAGTCCACTTGAGCCAGTAATAATTACGATTGCCATTTGATTTATTTTTTTTGAATTTTTAAAAGTTCATCTTTGTTAATCATTAACCATTTGTAAGTATCTTTAACAATACTTAATATATTTTTTTTTGGATACCAATTATAAGTTTTTTTTATTAAACTATTATCTGTTATGAAATATGGGATATCATAAATGCTAGTTTTTTTTTGTTTCGTAAATTTAATCTTGTTACTGGTAATTTTTTCACAGATATTTGTAAGATTCCGAAGAGAAGTATAACTTTTAAATGAGCCACCTACACAAAATGTTTTGTTAGAAATTGTGTTAAATTTTTTAATTTGTAGACCTATTAATTTAACAAAATCATCAATATGAAGAACATCTCGAAGTTGATTACCAGTTCCTCCGTAACCAATATAGCTTAAATTTTTTTTTTGATAATGATGCCATATCCATAAACTTACAAATCCTTGATCTTGTTTACCAAATTGCATAGGTCCAGATAATACACCACAACGATTGATCAAATATTTAATTCCGAAAGCATATGAAAATTCTTCAATCATTTGTTCTGAGGCAAATTTTGTAAAACCATAAAAAGATTTTGGTTTAAGCGTATCAAAATTTTCATTAATTTTTTTTTTTGATTTTATCTTCTTTAAATTTTTTCTATTTTTAATGAGTTGATTTATCTCATGTATTGAATTTACTCTGCTTGAAGAAACAAATATAACTTTCGAATTATCTTTCTTTGCTTTTTTAAGCACATTAAAGGTTCCTACTAAATTTGTATTAAAAACTTTATCGATATCTTTTTTTGAAACTTCTACGGCTGCTTCAGCACAACAATCTATTATTAAATCAAATTTTGGAAGTTTATTTAATTTCTTAAAATTAGATATATCAAATTTAAAATTATGTATCTTGTTTTTTTTGAGTTCTTTAAAATTAATTAGTGAGCTCTTTCGTGAAAGATTATCAAGGGAACAAACAGAGTGTATCTTTTTTAAATTTAAACAAATATTAGCACCAACAAAACCACATCCACCGGTAACTAAAATTTTCATATTTTTTAAAATAATAATTTATAAATTATTTAAATCTAATAGAAGAAAGTGTAAAGATATTTATATGGATCATAATTTAAATTCTATTCCAAAAAAAAATATTTACATATTTATTATAATCACTACTGGAATTATCTTAAGGTTGTATGATTATAACAATGAGGATTTATGGTTTGATGAACTTTTATCTTTTTGGGTTTCAGATCCTAATATCAGTTTTTTAGAAACTTTTAATAGAAATTCTGATGTAAATGCTGGTGGTATAGTTTTTGCATATTTTTTAAAATTATTTTTTTCTATTTTTGGTTACAACTCTGATATTGCAAGAATTTCAACAATATTATTTGGTGTAATATCTTTACTGTGTTTAGTAATTTTAATTAATAAATTAAAAGTAAAAAATATACTCATTCCTTTAGTATTTTTATTTGGATTTAATAGCTATCTCATTAGTTACGATCATGAATTAAGACTTTATTCTTCAGTAGTGCTCATATCCATTTTGAATTTCATTTTTTTTTATAATTTGATTAAAAAAAAAAGGAATTTAGATTTTTTTTTAGTTTCAACTACTAATTTGCTTGGTGTATTAAATCATTCTTTTTTCTTATTAATCTTATTATCACAATTTATTTTTATATTTCTCAATAACAAAATTAATATTACTACTGTAAAATATGTAATTTCTCAATTTATTGTAATCTTAATTTTTGCTGTAATTTCTAAAGACGTTATTTTGATGTCAATCAATACTAATGAATTTTGGATTAAAGATATTGAGTTTAAATTTTTTTTAGATTTTTTTTTTTCTAGGTTTTTCTCTTCAAAAATTTTAGGTTCAATCTATCTCATAATTTTCATTTCAGTTTTATTTCATCAAAGAAAAGTTTTTTTTAAGTTTGATTCGTTTTATTTTTATTTAATAACTATTATTTTTATCTCTTATTTTATTCCATTAATATACGCAGAAGTAAAAGTACCTATCTTAACTGATAGATATATTATTTTTATTGTTGTTCCTATTTTACTTTTAATTTCTTATGGAATTATGAATATAACTAATCAAAAATTTAGATACTCTATTTTAATATTAATAATTTTGTCTACCTTCACAGACACTTTATTGAGAGTCAAAAAAAATGAAATCACAAAGCCAGAATTTAAAAAAGCAATTAATTACATTGCAAAAAGTACATCGAAAAATATTTTAATCGATGGTTCTTTGAATCATGAAATTGATTATAATGTTATAAAAAATTATTTAATCTCATTGAATAAAAGTTTAATCATAAAAGATAAAATTGATTATTTAGACGAAAAAATATGGAAATTATGTTATCTACCTATTACAGATTTTAATTGTGATATCTCAAACAATAAGAAAAATATTCGTGAAATTGACGACAAAGATTATAATTTAATAAAAATTAAATTGTTAAATGTTGAATAATTAAAAAATTAAACTCTTTTTTTGTTCAGTAAAAATTTTTCTAATAAACAGTATATTAAAGTAAACACATACATCGAACCTAATTCTCTTATTCTAAATTTTGAAACACCTTTTTTTCTATTTCTCCATTTAATTGGAATAATTGTATATTTATATTTTCTTGAGATTATCTTCAATGGAAGTTCTAAAAAAATATTAAAATTTTCTGAAACGATTGGAAATAAACTAACTAAAGTATCTTTTTTATAAATTTTAAATGCATTTGTGAAATCATTATAACTAGACAAAAATAATAAACTTACAGAATAATTAAAGATTCTATTTAAAACTAATTTGAAAATCGGATAATCAACAACTAATGATTTGTTTGAAAATCTTGTACCAAACACCGCATCAAGATTTTTTTTATTTATTTCAGAATAATAATTTAATAAATCTTTAGGATCATCTGACATATCTGCCATAAATATTGCAACATATTTATTTATTGATTTTAAAATTCCCAATGAGATAGCACTTCCCAAGCCTTTTTTTTTATTATTAAAAATTTTGATAAATTTTTTTTTTGATGAAAATTTTTTAATTACATTCTTTGTATTATCAGTACTAAAATCATCTATTATTATTATTTCAAATTTATTTACTTTACCTTTAATTTTTATGAGACTTTTTAATGTTGTTAATATTTGAGAACTTTCATTGTGTACAGGAATTATAATTGATAAACTCATAATAAACTTTAAAACAGTCCTGATGAAATTTCAAAAAGAAAGATTAATTTTTCTAATTTGTATCTTTATTTCTTTTTTTTTAGCCTTTCTGAGCTGGGACTATATACATTTTAAATATACTGATCCTGGAATTATCGGTGCGTACTCATTGAATAATCACCACTCTTTCAATGATGTATTTCGCTATATAGCTTTTGTTATGATTCCAATATTTACTTTTATTGGTGTAAAAGCATACTATGAAAAAAATTTTATTTTAAATATTAAGACTTTATTTTCAAATAATAGATTTATTTATAAAAATAATTCACACTTATCCTGGTTAACATTTTTTATAATTTTAATTTTTTTATTTTTAGAATTTTTTTCAATACCATTTCCCGTTCATAATTTAGATAGTTTCCATGAAGGACAAAAAATGAGTGCTGCCTATAAAAGTCTTTTAGATAACTCACTTTGGTCTGGATCATACGTAACAGTAGGAGTTTTTTATGAAATTTTATCCTCAAAAATTACTTGGAAAATCTTTGATCATACCAGTATTGGTTTAGTAAGATTTACAGAGTTATTTTTAATTTTTGTTTTGAAAATATTGTTAATTTTATTCTTAACTTTTTTAAGTAATTTTTTAAAATTATCAAACTTTTATAAAATTATATTTATTATTATTAATGTATTATTTTTTAGTTTTTTAATTGATTATAATCCTGGTGTTGATTTAATTAGTAGCAGAGAAATACCAATATTAACATTACTCATTTTATTTTTATCACTGTTATATAATAATAATAATCTATTTGTCTTATTTTTAATCGCTTTGTTAAGTACCTCTTCTATGATTTGGGCGATTGATAGAGGATTAGTTTGTAATTTTTTAATTTTATGTATCTTAATTTATTTAGTTTTAATTGGTGAATATAAAAAAAAGTTTTTTATTTGTTATTTTCATAACTTTATCATGGTTGATACTCTTTTATATTTTAAAAAACGAATTTTACTACTTTATTGATAACACTATTACAATTTTTAAAGAAATGAATTATATTCATGGGTTAATTCATCCAACACCATTTACAGATGATCTCAACTCTACTAGGGCTACTAAAACATTATTATTTATAATTTTAGCTAGCTTTATATCTGTTGATTTGATTTTTAGTAAAAAAAATGACTTTGATTTAAATTTGAAAAGAATTTTTATTTTTTTAACAATTATAGTAATTTCAAGTTATTTGTATGCATTAGGTCGTTCTGATGGTCCACACATTAAAAATTCTTTTGGATATCCTTTAATATTAATTTTTATCTATATTTCTTATAATTTTCTTTTAATAATTTCTAATCGAGAGAAATATTTAACTTATTTCATATCTTTATTATTTGTAATTACCACAATTTCATCATTTAAAATTGATTATCAAAATTTAATTACTTTTAAAGAAAGATTTATTTCATACGTATATCAAAGTGATGAGTTCTTTTTAAATTCTAAGGAGTTTGATTTAGTGAGTGAATTAAAACCACAAATCAATGACTTCAAATGTATTCAATTGTTATCGAATGATGCTGCATTATATTATTTATTGAGGAAAAAAAGCTGTACTAAATATTATTATGTTTGGAATTCAAGTTCCAAAAATATTCAAAAAAAATTTATAAATGAATTAAAAAATACTAAAATAATTATTGAAGGTGGTAAAAAAAATAATTGGGACGTCCCATTAGAAAAAAAATTATTTTTAATTTATGATGAGTTGAATCAAAAATTTACATTTTCAAAACAAATTAATGATTGGAAGGTCTTTTTAAGATAATAAAGTACTCAAGTCTTTTTTTATATTTTTTGGAATAACCAATTTTTTTTTAATATTTAATCTAAATCTTTTAAACTTATTTTCTCCAGGATACATAATATCTTTTACCCCTTTGATTTTTGGCAATTTTTTAATTGTTTTTATATTTTTTTTAATCTTCTTTTTAAAATTATTTACAAATAAATTTGATTTAAATGTTAAAAATAAATGACCAACTCCTTGTGGCCCAGAAAAATCGTCAAATGGATCTTTTACTTTTCCACCGTAATTTGCTCCTGTAAAAACACCACTTAGAATATCAATCATCCATGCTAAACCTGAACCTCTAAATCCAGCAATGGGTAACTGAACTCCGTATAATGCTTTTCTTGGATTTATTGTTGGATTTCCAAATTTATCAAGAGCTACACCTTTTGGAATATTAAGTTTATTTATTTCTGCAAATCGGATTTTGCCCCTATTAATCATTGATATAGATGTGTCTAAAATAAAAGGTATCTTATTACCTGTAGGACATCCAAAACAAATTGGATTAGTTCCAAATAAAGCTTTTAATGATCC
The DNA here is from genome assembly GCA_902577525.1 of uncultured Pelagibacteraceae bacterium. Lineage (GTDB taxonomy): Bacteria > Pseudomonadota > Alphaproteobacteria > Pelagibacterales > Pelagibacteraceae > Pelagibacter. The sequence continues at coordinate 8,068 of CACGZG010000017.1, forward strand.
ATGAGGTGCAACTGCAGGAGGAGCGTTTGTAAAAATCATTGTAATCAAATTTTTCTTAACTGCTTGTTCTGCGTAATAACCAGATAATCCATAGTGACCACTATTTTTAACAGCTACTAAACCTATTCCAGTTTTTTTTGCATTTTGAATAGATTTTTTTATAGCAATATCCGCTGCAACAAAACCTATACTATTATCAGCATCAATATGTGTAATAGATGGAGATATTTTTTTTATTTTAAATTTAGGTTTAGGATTAATTAATTTTTTTGATATTCTAGTACAATACATTTTTAATCTTGAAAGACCATGCCCATATGCACCAACTAATTCAGCATTAATAATAGCCTTAGAACAAATTTTTGAGTGATTATGATTTAATCCAAATTTTTTAAAGATTAAAAATACTTTTTTTTCAATAATTTGATAATTCATAATTTAATAATTAATGATACTTTTTTTTCTACTATCTAATTTTCTTCTACAAAAAAAATATAACTTTTCAAAAATATTAAAATTTAAATTTGTTTTAAAATCTAAATAATTATATTTAGTCATTGGATTTTGTTGTCTTACAGTTGAAAAACTTGATCTATCATTAATAAATGTGTCTAAGTTTTTAAATGACTCAAAGTCTAAAGTTAAAGCATGTTCAAATTTTGGTAATTGAGTTTGCCATATAAGATGATTGAATATTGAGACATGTAAATTTTGATCGATTTGTGGAAATAATATTTTGTATCTACTGTAAAATTCATTCCAACCAAAATAATAATTTTTCGTTATAGCTTTATTGTATGATTTTTGAATTTCATCTGAGTGTCTATAAAGATAGATGTAAAGAGTTTTTTTTTTAATCAAATTAGTTCTTTGATACACAAATTCGTTTACGTTTAAGAAAAAATTATTATGTTTTTTTACGAAATATTTAAGATAAGTAAAATGTCTATTTAAAAAATATCCTTCGTGAAAGATTTGATTTTGACTAAATCCCATTAATTTAGGTAAATTTTCCGTTACAAATGTTGATCCGGATCTAGCTTGTGAAAATAGAACAATGTTTTCTAAATTCTTTTTTTTAAAATAATCTATAATTTGATTATATGAGTAAAGTTTAAACTTTATTTTGTCTTCAATCATATTTAAATATTTAAAAGTTTTTTTTCAAGTAAGTTCAACTCTTTTTCTGAAATGTTATCTACATGAATTCCTATAAAAAAACCTCTATCTTCTATTTCTTGTGCTCCTTTGAATTTTTCATTTTTTGAATTGATTTTATAAAGTTTTATAGACGGTTGATTTAAAAAATTTCCACTAATAATTGGTCTTGTTTCAATTCCATTTTTATTTAAATACTGAATAAATCTTTTTTTTCTTTTTAGGTATTTTTTATTTATTAAAATTGGTAATCCAAACCAGCTTGGTTCAAGTTTCTTAATTGGATCAATAAATGTAAATTGATTATCCCAATTTTTTGAATTTTTTAATTTTTTTATTATTTTAATTCTATTTCTAGATCTTATTCTTTTAAATTGATTCAATCTTTTAAATTGATTTAACCCAATAGCTGCACACACATCTGTTGGTCTTAAATTAAATCCAGAATTTATAAAATTAAAATTTTTTTTTTTATTTTTTAAACCTCTGTCCCAACCATGAGCTCTAAGAGAATGAAGGATTTCATAATTTTTTCTATCATTACAGACAACCATTCCACCTTCACCTGCTGTAATTTGATGAGAATAATAAAATGAATATGTACCAAAATCACCCAATGTACCAAGATATTTTTTGGAATATTTAGAACCTAAAGACTCACAAGTATCCTCTATTAAAAATAATTTTTTCTTTTTAATTATCTTGTTTAATTCATCCATATTTGTTGTGTTTCCAAGTACATGAACACTCATTATCGCTTTGGTTCTTTTATTTATTTTTTTTTTTAGATCCTGAATTGAAATATTTAATGTCATCGGATCAACATCTACGAACTTTGGTCTCAATCCAGCTTGAACGATTGGCCATAATGAGGTCGACCAACACAAGGCTGGTATTAGGCATTCATCACCAGGTTTTAAGTAATTTTTTTTTAAGGGATTTATTAAAGCAAACATTGCCAAAAGATTTGCTGATGACCCTGAATTAACCATTAATGCATATTTTGATCCTATAAATTTTGCAAATTTTTTTTCAAATATTTTCGTTATATTTCCCATTGTTATTTTTTTTGAAAATAAAACTTTAGAGGCTTTTATGATATCATCGTTTGAGAAAGAATTAGGAGATAATAGATATTTATTTTTTTTAGATATAGATGATTTATCAATCATCTTCAAAAGAATTTTTTTATTCATCAATGATTAACCTTTACCACGCCATGGAATAGTTTTATCTATTATTTTTCTTAAGGTTATATCAAATAATAAACCCAGCATTCCCATAATAAATATTGTAATCCATATAACTTCATACTGAAAATATTTTTTCGCTACATTTTCAACAAATCCAATTCCAGTAGTTCCGGCTAAAAATTCAGCCGCAACTAAAGTTCCCCAACACATACCAACAGCAACTCTTATTCCAGTTAAAATTTCAGGTAGGGAATTGGGAAAAATTACATATCTTAATATTTGTTTTTTTGAAGCTCCTAATGAGTGAGCGGCATGTATTTTTGATAACTGAGTTCCAGATGCTCCAGCTCTTGCTGAAATAATCATAATTGACAACGAAACCATAAATAACAAAAATACTTTTCCAGTATTATCAATACCTAAAACAGAAATTATAAGAGGTGCCCATGCTAGTGGAGGTACAGGTCTATAGAGTTCAATTAAAGGGTCAAAAAAACCTTTTGCAAATCTATTTAAACCCATAAATAATCCTAAGGGAACTCCAATTAGTATTCCGAATACTAAACCTAAAAAAACTCTCAAAAAAGAGTCCCAAATATGTCCGTATGGAACAGGTATCTTAATTAAATTAAAATCCCCCGTAACAAATTTAAGAACTCTGCCTTTAAAATTTTGTTCTACAATACCATCTTGAGTATGGACTGGATATTCACCTGGTAGAATATCAGCAATCCAGTCTGGTAAAATAAATCCGATCATTTTACTTACATCAACCATTTGTATCCACAAAAGAGGAATATCTTTATAGCCAACACTTGGTTTTGACATTAGTATGAATTTATTGAGAGTGTCAGATGGTTTGGGCAACCATCTTCCAGAACCTTGCTCTGAACAGCTAGGTCCGCTAGCAACTATTGTTCCAGCTGGAAATAAGAATATGTCTATAAATCTTAGGCCTCCTTGAGCTTCTTTTTGTGCATTATCAAATTTGATAATTGCCGTTTTCAATTTGTTTAATGCATTTGGTGGATAGATACTTGCGAATTCAATTCTTCTAGCAATTTTAACAATATTTTTAGCATAAGAAGAAGCTACTTCTTCATTGTCACTTAATTCATTCCTATATGCCTTTATTTGATCTTTTATTTCCTTAATTTGGTTTTTAAATTGTGGATTATGATTTCTTAATTTAAAAAATTCGTCACTAATTAGATTTAGCTCCTGAGCTGCTGTATGAAACTTTAACCCTCTATTTGTTGCAGGCACCAAAGGTACTTCGAGGGTATTTTCAATAGATCCTGTGCCTGCATTTACTTTAGTTATACCCCAACCACCTTCTTCTTTCACTGCCTTAAGCCTATCATTAAGTTCTTGCTCAGTTTCAAATGGATAATCAGGTTTTTGAAAATTTTCAGTTAAAAGATTTATTTTTCCAGTGATGTCACTTATTTTTTGCTTAGTCTCATTCTCTAGTAAAACTTCATTTGTAAGTAACGGAATAAGTTTATTGGTTTTATCTATAAAACTAATTAATATCGTTTTTTGTTGATTGTTTAATTCTTCAGAATTTTGAATTTCATTTTGAATAATTTTAAGATTTTTGTTTTCCTTTTTTATTTGTGAAGTACTTTTAAACTCTCTTTCTTCTATTGGAAATTGATATTTTAATCCAAGCAAGGAGTCATTTACTTTTGCAACTTGACATAGTTCATTGGCAGATTTTGGATAAAACCCTTTAGCAATATCCCAAGAATAATAAAGCCAGATTAAAAGTAAAAAACTACTTCCAACAATAACCCAGTGAGTACCACCTAATGCTCTTTCAGGATTTCCAAATACTGCATCAACTTTTTCAGTTCTTATCAATCTTCTTCCATAAAGAATACAGCCGACTACGGCAAAAAATATTAGAAAAGTGATTATTTGTGTTAACATTTAACTTTCTTTCCCCATTATTTCTTCTTCCATATTCCAAATCATTTCTAGAATTTCCTCTCTTTTTTGTGAGAAGTCTTTATTCTTTTTTATTTCTCTTAAATCTTCTTTTAATCCCATTGATGCAAATGGAAGATTATATTCTTTATGTATTCTTCCAGGTCTAGGAGCCATTACGTACAATCTTTCACCAAGCAGTAAAGCTTCTTCAACTGAATGTGTAATTAAAATAATTGTTTTTCCAGTTTCTTTCCAAATTTTTAATACTAAAGATTGCATCTTTTCTCTCGTTAAAGCATCAAGAGCACCCAATGGTTCATCCATTAAAATCAAATCTGGATCATTAATTAGACATCTTGCAAGAGCAACTCTTTGCTGCATTCCACCGGACAATTGATAGGTTGGTGTATTACCAAATCCTTTTAGCCCAACTATATCTAACCATTCATCAACTTTTTTTTGAGTTTCAATTGGATCTTTCTTTTTCATTCTAAGACCAAAATTGACATTTTCTGCAACTGTCAACCATTCAAACAAAGCTCCTTGTTGAAAGACCATTCCTCTTTCAACTCCTGGGCCATCTATTTCTTTATTGTTAAGCGTTATATTTCCTGAGGTTGGTCTTATAAAACCTGCTGTTATATTCAATAATGTAGTTTTTCCACACCCAGATGGTCCGAGGACAGTTAATAACTCTCCTTTTTTTAGAGTGAAATTTAGATCTTTTAAAGCGTGAACAGTTTCTCCTTTAGGAGTTTTAAAGATCATGTTTAGGTTTTGAGAAACTAAATCACTCATAAAGGCTTTATATTATAGAATTATTTATAAAAAAATAGGCACCAATTTATTTAAAATTGGCGCCTATTTAAATTTTAATTACCTTTAAATAATTATAAAGGTAAGAAACTTGTGTCTACGTTTCCTCTTGGTGTTCCCATTCCTTTTAAGAACGCGTCAAGATTTCCTTTTTCCATAGATTGTTTTGTTTCTTCTGGAGTTAAGAATTTAAAGCCACTCAAAGTTTCTTTCATATCAGCAACTTTCATTTCTGAAGCTTTTGACATTGCATTCATATCGCTTTTACCAGCTCTATATCTTGCATTAGCTTCGTGCGTTACCTCGATAAAAGTTCTTAGCATTCCAGGATTTTCTTTCATGAACTTTGTAGTTACAGAAGTAATATCTATACCTAAAATACCAGCGTCTCTAGCTTCTTGTACTGTTAGTAATCTAGACCCAACTGCGGTAGCAGCTTTGATAGAGTTACCACCAAATAAACATGCCATTACAACATCACCACTGACTAAAGCAGCAGCTCCCTCTTCAGGATCCATTTGGATTATATCCATTTTTTTTCTATCAGCACCAACAACCTTCATACTTTCATCGAAAACATACTCAGCCATTGTTCCAAGTGGAACAGCAACTTTTTTACCTTCTAATTCTGTTGCATTTGCTTTTGTAATACCTGAAGCATTAGATGTTACACAAGTAGTACCACCCATTCCGTATTCCATAGCAATATCAACAAGTTTGATAGGTGCTTTAGATTTAACAGCGTTTATAAATGGAACTAAACCTTGAGAATATGAAATATCAATATCTCCTGCTAACATAGCATCAGTCATTGCTCCACCGTTAGTGAAGTTAGTCCATTTTACTGGAACACCTAAAGCTTTAGCAAAGTTTTTTTTCATCATATCTTCAAGATTAGGACTCGGCCATTCTAAAAAGTATGCAACTCTTACTTCATTCGCAGCTGAATTAGCAACTGAGACCGATAGATTAAGAGCCACAAAACATCCAAGAATAAAACTAATTATTTTTTTCATTTATTCCTCTTCGTTGATTATTTATATGTCATAAGTTTAAGATTAAATTGACCTCTATGTAAAACAAAAAAATGGTTATTATGGTCATACAACCAATAGTTGTGACAATTATTTAGGTGGTTTATTAAGCTTAACTAGTCTAAAGAAACCATATACTAACTAATTTTAAAATTTTTAAATAATGAGCTCAGAAAAAAGAACTTCAGTACCTAATTCTTTGAATGAACATTGGATGCCATTTACTTCCAATAAAGATTTTAAAGAAAATCCAAAATTGATAGTTGAAGCAAAAGGCGTGTATTTAAAAAATCACCAGGGGCAAACTCAAATTGATGCAAGCTCTGGACTATTCTGTAATCCTTTGGGACATGGAAGACAAGAAATTATTGATGCAATAACTAATCAGTTAAAAACTTTAGATTATTGCCAACCATTCCAACAAGGGTTTGGTGGATCTTTTGAATTAGCAACAAGAATTTCAAAACATACTCCGGGAAATTTAAATAAGATATTTTATACTATTTGCGGATCTACAGCGGTTGAGACTGCAATTAAGATAAGTATTGCATATCACAAAGCAAGAGGAGAAGGACAAAGATTCAGATTTGTTGGAAGAGAACGTGCATATCATGGTATGAATATTGGTGCAACCTCAGTTGGAGGAATGATCAACAATGTAAAAGCTTATGCAAGTGTTCTTATGCCAGGTGTTGTTCACATGAGACATACTCATTTAGATGAGCATAAATTTGTATCTGGTCAACCAGAAACAGGCGCTGATATAGCAAATGATTTAGAGAGAATTTGTAATAATTTTGGTTCAGAAAACATTGCTGCATGTATAGTTGAACCGATTGCAGGATCAACAGGAACTTTAGTTCCACCTGTAGGATATTTACAAAGACTAAGAGAACTTTGTGACAAACATAAAATTCTTTTAATTTTTGATGAAGTAATAACTGGTTGGGGAAGAACTGGCTCAGCTTTTGGAGCTCAAGAATTTGGTGTAACCCCTGACATTATGACAATGGCAAAGGCAACAACTAATGGAATAGTTCCATTTGGTGTAGTCGCTTGCAAAGAAGAAATTTATGATGCGGTAATGGATAATTCTCCAAAAGGAGCAATAGAGTTATTTCATGGATATACATATTCTGGAATTCCAGTTTCAGTAGCAGCAGCATTAGCTGTTCAAGATATTTTTGAGAAAGAGGATATTTTTAATAGAGCAAAAGAACTTGCTCCATATTTTCAAGAAGGTTTATTCTCCCTTAAAGATATTGATGTAGTGGATAATATTAGAGGTTATGGAATGATGGGAGGCATTGATATAAAAACCGATGGTAGACCTGGCAAAGCAGGTTTAGCAACTTTCAAGCATTGTTATGATGCGGGAGTTAATTTTAAAGCCACTGGAGATTGTCTGATAATTGCACCAATGTTTATTTGCGAAAAAAAACATATAGATGAAATTATTGAAAAACTTCGAACAGGAATAACTAATTACGCGAAAAGTAAAAAGAATTAAACTTCTATAATGAGAATAGGCGTACCTAAGGAAATAAAGCCTCAAGAAAATCGTATAGGTCTTACCCCTGATAGTGTAAAAACTCTTGTATCACAAGGTCATGAAGTTTTAGTTGAAAATAATGGTGGATTTGAAGCTGGTTTTGAAAACGATCAATATAAAAATGCTGGTGCAAAAATTGTCAATCAAGCTTCAGATATTTTTAATGATGCTGAGATAATTGTAAAAGTAAAGGAACCTCAAAAAGTTGAGGTTGATATGATAAGAGAAAATCAAATTGTTTATACTTATTTGCATTTAGCAGCAGCTAAGGAATTAACAGAAGGTTTAATTAAATCAAAAAGTATAAATATTGCCTACGAAACTGTTACAGATGATAAAGGTAGACTTCCTTTACTTGCACCAATGAGTGCAGTTGCAGGACGTATGTCAGTCCAGGCAGGAGCCCATTGTTTAGAAAAAAATCAAAAGGGTAGAGGAATATTACTAGGTGGAGCTCCAGATGGTGAGCCAGCAAATGTTCTAATTCTTGGTGGTGGAGTAGTTGGAGAGAATGCTGCAATAATAGCGACTGGTATGAGAGCCAAGGTACATATTTTAGATAAATCGGAAACACGATTAAAACAACTTGTACAAACTTTTGGAGATAAGATTATTCCAGAGCATAGTGATAAAGTAGATTTAAACAAATTAGTTGCCGAGGCCGATTTAATAGTGGGTGGTGTTTTAATACCTGGAGCAGAAGCTCCAAAATTAGTAACGAAAGATATGTTAAAATTAATGAAAAGAGGATCAGTAATAGTTGATGTTGCTATTGATCAAGGTGGTTGTGTTGAGACAAGTAAACCAACTACACATGGAAATCCAACTTATATTGTAGATGATGTGGTACATTATTGTGTAGCAAATATGCCAGGTGGGGTGCCAAGAACTTCAACAATTGCTTTGAATAAAGCAACACTACCTTTTTTGATGAAACTTGCAAATGAAGGTTATCACAAAGCTTTAAAAGAAGATAAAAATTTTTTAGCAGGACTTAATGTTTGTAAAGGGAAAGTTACTTATAAAGCTGTTGCAGATATTTTTGGTCATGAATATGTTGACCCAACGACTGTTATTTAATTATAATAATTCAAATACCAATTAAGAAATTTTTTTATACCATCCTGGTATTTGGTTTTTGGATTATAACCTGTAATTCTTTTTAAAAGTTTAGTGTCTGATAATGTTGAATACACATCACCTTTTTGCATAGGCATAAATTTTTTGACCGCTTTTTTTTTAAGTTCTTTTTCTAGGGCGTTAATAAAATCTAAAAGAAGAATTTTTTTTGTATTACCTATATTTAATATCCTGAAAGGTGCTACTCTTGATAAGCTATCATTCTTATATTTTTTTAATTGATTTAATTTTGGAATTTTATTTGTTAGTTTAAATATACCATCTACAATATCATCGATATATGTGTAGTCCCTATACATTTTACCTCTGTTATAAATGTCTATTTTTTTTCCTTTAATAATATTTTTGGTGAATTTGAAGTAGGCCATATCCGGGCGACCCCAGGGACCATATACTGTAAAAAATCTCAAAATTGTAATTGGCAATTTCCATAAACTTGAGTATGAATGGGCTAAATTTTCTGTTGACTTTTTCGTAGCTGCATAAAAACTTACCTGATTATCTGTTTTATCGATCTCTTGAAAAGGAAATTTTTTATTTGCTCCGTAAACAGAAGAGCTTGATCCAATTATAAGATGTTTGATTTTTAATTTTTTTGCAGCTTCAATTACATGATAAGTGCCAACAACATTAGAATTTAGGTAAACTTGAGGATTTTGAATACTATATCTTACTCCTGCCTGTGCTGCTAAATGTATTATGATCGAGGGTTTAAAGTTATAAATTGCATTATTTAAGTTTCTTTGATTTTCAAGATTTCCTTTTATAAATGAAAAACTTTTATAATTTTTAAGTATTCTTAATCTAGATTTTTTTAAACCGACATCATAATAATTATTCATTGAGTCAAATCCACAAACTTTAAAACCTTTGTCTAAATATCTTTTTGAAACATGAAAGCCTATGAAACCAGATGATCCAGTAATAAAAATTTTTGTTTTCATTTTTTTCTAATATTTAATATAACACTATAGTGAGTAAAGAAATTCCTAAAACGACTAGAGTAGTAGTAATTGGAGGTGGTGTTGTGGGCTGTTCCGTTGCTTATCATTTAGCTAAGTTTGGATGGAAAGATACAGTTCTTTTAGAGAGAGATCAATTAACTTCTGGTACAACATGGCACGCAGCAGGTCTTGTAAGTCAACTAGGACCTACAGCAGCAATTACCAAAATTAGAAAATACACATTAGATTTATACAAAGAGCTTGAGAAAAAAGTTGATCATTCAGCTGGTTTAAGATTAAACGGAGCCCTTTCAATTGCTCAAAATAAAGGACGTTGGCAAGAACTTCAAAGACAAGCGACAACTGCACAACTCTATAATGTTGATGTAAGAATTTTAGATAAAAATCAAATTAAAAAAAATTATCCAATTGTAAACACTGATGACGTTATAGGTGGAATTTTAATGCCAGGAGATGGTGCTGCTGATCCATCAGGTGTAACACATATGTTAGCAAAAGCAGCAAGAATGGAAGGAGCACAAATTTTTGAAAAATCTCCAGTCGAGGAAATTTTAACAAAAAATGGAAAAATTTCTGGGGTTAGAGTAAAAGGGCAAAAAATTGAATGTGAGTATATAGTTTTAGCCTCAGGAATGTGGTCAAGACAAATAGGAGAAAAAGTTGGCGTAAGTATACCGCTTTATCCAGCAGAACATTTTTATATTATTACTGAGCCAATAGAGAATCTTTCAAAAACTTTACCTGTAATAAGAGATTTTGATAATCGAACTTATATAAAAGAAGATGCTGGCAAAATATTAGTTGGAATTTTTGAGGGAAATTCTATTCCTGCATGGAATAAAACAAATAAGGTACCAGAAGATTTTTCTTTTGGAGAATTTCAAGAAAATTTTGAACACTTTGAGCCTTATCTACAATCTGCAATAAAGAGATTTCCAGTTTTAGAAACCGCAGGTATTAGAAAATTTTTTTCAGGTCCTGAGTCCTTTACTCCAGACACGAATACTCTATTAGGAGAAGTTCCTGAAATTAAAAATTTCTTTGTGTGTTGTGGGTTAAATAGTATTGGAATAGGAAGTGGAGGAGGTGTTGGAAAAGTTACAGCAGAATGGTTAATGACTGGACATATTAATCAAGATATATTTAGCTATGATATTAAAAGATTTCAAAAATTTCATTCAGAGTTAGATTTTATAAAAAAAAGAATTACCGAGTCGCTTGGAGATCTTTATGGAATGCACTGGCCTTTTAAACAACATAAGACCTCAAGAAATATTAAAACGCTTCCTTATCATGAAAATTTAAAAAGCTTTGGAGCTTGTTTTGGCGTCTCAGCTGGATATGAACGACCAATGTGGTTTGCACTAGATGGTGAGAAATCTGAATATGAGTACAGTTACAACTATCAAAATTGGTATCCTTCAGCAGAATACGAGACAAATAATACGATTAAAAATGTTGGTTTATTTGATTTAACACCTTTTTCTAAATTCGAGATAAAATCTGACAAAGTCCATCAAGAATTACAGAGAATCTGTACGGCAAATATAAAAAATGAAGTTGGTAAATGCACGTATACTCATATGTTAAATAGTGATGGTGGTATTGAAACTGATTTAACTATTGTTTGTATAGATCAAAATCATTATAGAATTATTAGTTCAGCAGCAACACGAGAAAGAGATAAATTTCATATAAACAAACATCTCTCTGAGGAAGTTAAATTAAAGGATATAACCGATGATTATTGTGTTTTTGGATTATTTGGACCTAAAAGTAGAGATTTAATTCAAAGTATCAGTCAGGATAAGTTTGACAACGACAGTTTTAGATTTGGCACTGCAAAATATATTTCAATTCATGAAGTAAAGATTTGGGCTCAAAGATTATCCTATGTTGGTGAATTAGGATATGAACTTTATGTAAAATTTGATGATGCTAAAAAAATATATGAATTATTGATTGAGAAAGGTAAAAATTTCAATCTTTCAAATTGTGGAATGCATGCAATGGATATAATGAGAATGGAAAGTGGTTTTTTACATTGGGGTCATGATATTTCCCCAGAGGAAAATCAATATCAAGCAGGTTTGTCTTTTACAATAAGTAATAAAAAACAAATAGATTTCATTGGAAAAAAAGCTTTAGATAAAATCAAAAGAGAGAAAATTACAAGTAGATTAGCGATGTTTACTTTGAAAGATAG
>CACGZG010000018.1 GCA_902577525.1 uncultured Pelagibacteraceae bacterium
CAGATTGAAAATCACTAAAAATAACTAAATTATTATTTTTTTTCTTATCACTTATTAATGATGCAATACTTAATTTTTTTTCACTTTTATTTAATTTTCTTTTTTTATAACCTAGTTGACCCTTGGGTCCATGAGCAATACCACCACCTACAAATATAGGTGCTTTCCTGCTAGCATGCCTTGCATTACCAGTTCCTTTTTGAGCATAAATTTTAGAAGTTGGTCCTGAAACTTCGTTTTGCTGTTTTGTTTTAGCATGTCTTCCTTTATAATTTGCATTTGTTTTATACAAAACGTTATTTACAAGTTTTTTATTTATTTTTACTGAAAAAATCTTATCCAAAACTTCTATTGAGTCTTTTTTACCATTTATATTTAATTTTTCTATTTTCATTATTTTTTCTTCTTATCTGGTGTTTTTTTTGCTTGTTCGGCAGATTTTATTTTTTCATCAATTGTTTTTTTACTTATATTCTTGACTGATTTTTTTACCATTACTTCTGTATTTTTCGATCCAGGTATAGATCCTTTTAAATAAAGTAATTCATTTTCTAAATCAGTTTTTATAATTTCTATATTTTGCATTGTTCTAAGCTTATCTCCCATATGACCAGCCATTTTTTTTCCTTTGAAAACTTTACCAGGGTCTTGTCTTTGACCAGTTGATCCATGCGATCTATGTGATATTGAAACTCCATGTGTTGCCCTTAAACCACCAAAGTTATGTCTTTTCATTGCACCTGCAAATCCTTTACCAATGGTTTTGGACCTTGTGTCTACGAATTTAACATCTTTAAATATTTCTAATCCAAATTCATTACCTTCTTTATAAATAGCTGTATCTAGTACCCTGAATTCTTTAAGTTTTTTTTTTGCTTCGGTATTTTTTTTGGCAAAATAACCTTTCATAGATTTAGTAAGTTTTGAATTTTTAATCTTTCCATAACCCAGTTGAATAGCTTGGTAGCCTCTTTTTTCTTTTTCAATTATTTGTATAACTCTGGCCTTTTCCATTTTTAAAACAGTAACAGGAACAAGTTGACCTGTTTTATAAAATTCTCTAGTCATCCCAATTTTTTTTCCAATTAATGCTATTTCACTCATAATTAAATTTTAATCTCCACATCTACTCCTGAAGCTAAGTCAAGCTTCATTAAAGCTTCTACTGTTTGTGGTGTTGGTTCAATTATATCTATCAATCTTTTATGTGTTCTTGACTCAAACTGTTCTCGACTTTTTTTATCAATATGTGGTGATCTTAAAACTGTATATCTTTCTATTCTGGTTGGTAATGGAATGGGCCCTTTTATTGTTGCTCCCGTTCTTTTAACTGTATTTACAATTTCTTCAGTTGAAGCATCTAAAATTTTGTTATCATATGCTCTTAACTTTATTCTAATATTTTGTTTTTCCATATTATCCTGCAACCTTTTTTGTTACTTCATCTTGAACATTCTGTGGAACTTTTGAATAATGATCAAAGAACATTGAATATTGAGCCCTACCTTGAGACATTGATCTTAAATTGTTTATATATCCAAACATGTTAGCCAAGGGTACCATTGCAGTTATAACTGTTGCATTACCTCTTTGTTCTTGGGTACTAATTTGACCTCTTCTGCTATTTAAATCTCCTATTACATCACCCATGTAATCTTCTGGTGTGACTACTTCTACTCTCATTATTGGCTCTAATAATTTTAAACCACCTTGGGTGCATGCTTCTTTAAAACATGCTCTACTTGCTAATTCAAAAGCAAGAACACTTGAGTCTACATCATGATGTAAACCATCAACTATTGTGACTTTGTAATCAATCATAGGGAAACCTGCAAGGATTCCACTATCTGAAACTGTTTCAATTCCTTTTTCAACCCCTGGAATAAACTCTTTAGGTATTGCACCACCCTTAATAGCACTTTCTACCAGCCTACCTTTGCCTGGTTCTTGGGGTTCTACGTTGAGTTTAACTTTTGCAAATTGACCTGCACCTCCACTTTGTTTTTTGTGTATGTATTCAAACTGAGCAGATTTTTCAATTGTCTCTCGATAAGCAACTTGTGGTGCTCCAACATTCGCTTCAACTTTAAATTCTCTTTTCATTCTATCAACAATAATATCCAAATGTAATTCACCCATACCTTTAATAATAGTTTGACCTGACTCTTCATCTGACGAAACTCTAAAAGATGGATCTTCTTTAGCCAATCTTGCTAATGCTTCACCCATTTTTTCTTGATCACCTTTAGTTTTTGGCTCTACTGCTATCTCGATTACAGGATCAGGAAACTCCATTGGTTCTAATAGCACCTGATTATCTTTGTTGCATAAAGTGTGGCCAGTCATTGTATTTTTTAATCCTGCTAATGAAACTATATCTCCAGCATTTGCCTCTTTAATATCTTCTCTAGAGTTAGCATGCATAAGCAACATTCTGCCAACTCTCTCCTCTTTATCTGTTGAGGAATTATAAATTGCAGTACCCGACTTAATAGTTCCAGAATAAATTCTAATGAAAGTTAAAGATCCTACAAACGGATCATTAGCTACCTTAAATGCTAATGCAGAAAAAGGTGCATTATCATCAAATTTCATCTCAACTTCATCATCAGAACCAACTTTAGTTCCTTTGATTGATCCAATATCTAAAGGACTTGGGAGATAATTTACAACAGCATCTAACAAAGGTTGAACTCCCTTATTTTTAAAAGCTGATCCAGTTAAAACGGGAACAAAATCAAAATTTAAAGTGCCTTTTCTAATGCATTTAATTAGGTCAGTTTCTTTTATTTCATCACCATTTAAATAACTTTCCATTAATTTTTCATCCTGTTCTACTGCAAGCTCTACTAACTCTGTTCTGTATTTTTGAGAAATCTCTTTTAAATCATCAGGAATATCCTTGTATTCCCATTCAGCTCCCAGTGCTTCATTTTTCCAAATTTGAGCTTTCATTTTTACTAAATCAATAACACCGGTCAACGATGCTTCAATTCCAACAGGAACTTGTAAGACTAAAGGTTTGGCCCCCAATCTATCTTTAATCATTTCAACACATCTAAAAAAGTCCGCGCCAGTTCTATCAAGTTTATTTACAAAACAAATTCTTGGAACTTTATACTTATCAGCTTGTCTCCATACTGTTTCAGACTGCGGTTCTACACCAGCAACACCATCAAAAACTGCTACAGCACCATCTAATACTTTTAATGATCTTTCTACTTCAATTGTAAAATCAACATGTCCAGGAGTATCAATTATATTAATCCTATGGTCTTGCCAAAAACATGTGGTTGCAGCAGATGTGATTGTAATACCTCTCTCTTGTTCTTGTTCCATCCAATCCATTGTTGCAGCTCCATCATGAACTTCACCAATTTTATGACTTTTTCCCGTATAGTATAAAATTCTTTCGGTTGTAGTGGTTTTGCCAGCATCTATATGAGCCATGATCCCAATGTTTCTATATTTATCTAAAGTATGAGATCTTGCCATATTAAATTACCATCTAAAATGAGCAAAAGCCTTATTAGACTCTGCCATTTTATGTACATCCTCTCTTTTTTTAACTGCTGCACCTTTTTTTTCATATGCATCGTAAAGTTCATTAAAAATTCTATCTGACATATTCTTATCTTTTCTTTTTCTAGCGGAGTCTACTAACCATCTTATTGCGAGAGCCTGAGCTCTTTTACTTTTTACTTCAACAGGTACTTGATAAGTTGCACCACCAACACGTCTTGACCGCACTTCCACTGTTGGTTTAATATTATTTATAGCCTCATTAAAAACATTTATTGGCTCTTCTTTTGATTTATTTTTAATTTTATTTATTGCATCATAAACAATTTTTTCTGCAACACCTTTTTTTCCATCGAACATTATCGAATTAATTAGTTTTGGAATAATTGTAGAATTAAATTTTGGATCTGGAACAATATTTTTTTTGGGTTGTGTTTTTTTTCTAGACATTTTTATTTACCTTTTTTAGTTCCATAAAGAGATCGTCTTTGCTTCCTGTTCGCAACACCCTGTGTATCTAAATTCCCTCTTAGAATGTGATATCTAACACCTGGTAAATCTTTTACTCTCCCACCTCTAATTAAAACTACTGAGTGTTCTTGTAAATTATGACCCTCTCCTGGTATATAAGCTGTTACTTCAAATCCATTTGACAACCTTACTCTTGCAACTTTTCTTAAAGCTGAGTTCGGTTTTTTTGGTGTTGTAGTATAAACCTTTACACAAACACCTCTTTTTAAAGGTTGTTTTTGTAATGCAGGAACTTTATTCCTGTTAATTTGTTTAACTCTTTTTTTTTTTAACAATTGGTTAATTGTTGGCATAAATTTTATAAATTGTTTATATTTTTGAATGAAATAACTGACGGGTTATTCATGGCAGCGTTTAGTACCTATAACTAGCACTACATTCCAACCAAAAATATCGCCAAATTACTAATTAATTTGATTTTGTCAAACTAAAACTATTGAAAATGCTGTGTTTTTTTATTGATTTGTCTGGGTTTCTGAAGGTTCAATTTTTTCTTGTTCAGATAAAAATTTATTATCGTCTTCTAGAGCTTTTTTATTCCATCTATTTTTGATATTACCAGTACCTGCAGGGACTAACCTACCAACTATCACGTTTTCTTTAAGACCATTTAATGGATCAACCTTTCCTTTAATTGCAGCATCTGTAAGGACTCTTGTTGTTTCTTGAAATGATGCAGCTGAAATAAATGACTCGGTTTGTAATGAGGCCTTTGTTATACCCATCAGTACTCTTTCACCAGTTGCTGGTGTTTTACCCTCTGATTTAAGTTTTTCATTCAAATTATCGAATTTAATTCGATCTACAATTTCACCGGGTAAATAAGATGAGTCACCAGTTGATTTTACCTCTATCTTTTTTAACATTTGTCTTAATATTGTCTCAATATGTTTATCATTTATTACTACTCCTTGTAGTCGATAAACCTCTTGTACCTGATTGACAAAGTACTCTGTAAGGTCTTTTATTCCTAAAATTCTGAGAATATCATGGGGTAAGGGTTGTCCATCAAGTAAGTATTCCCCTTTTTTAATTTTTTCACCTTGATTAAAATTTATATGTTTACCTTTTGGAATTAGATAATTAGAAGGTTCAGTTCCATCTTCAGGAACAATAGAAACTCTTTGTTTACCTCTAACCTCTTTTCCAAAAACTACTTGACCATCATTTTCTGCAATTATGGCACTATCTTTAGCTTTTCTTGCCTCAAACAACTCAGCTACTCTTGGTAAACCACCTGTAATATCTTTAGTTTTAGTAGTTTCTTTTGGTAGTCTTGCTATGACGTCTCCTGCAGAAACTTTTTGTCCATCCTTAACAGATAAAATAGAGTCTGGAACAAGATAATATCTTGCCTCATTATCATCAGCTTTTTTAATGACATTTCCTTTTTCATCTCGAAGAGTAATTCTTGGTTTTAAATCTTTACTTTTAGATTGAGATCTCCAATCGACAACAGATTTAGATGAAATACCAGTTGCATCATCAGTGGTTTCTTGAATCGTTACACCATCAATTAAATCTACATATGAAGCAATACCACTTTTTTCTGCAATTACAGGTGTGGTGTATGGATCCCATTCGCAAATTTTTACATTTGCTTTTACCTTGTCTCCATTATTAAAAAACAATTTTGAGCCATATGCAACTTTATAAACAGCAATTTGAACACCATTATCATCCTCAATAGATAGCTGTGTATTTCTTCCCATTACAATTAAATTTTTCTTTGAGTCTTCAAGAATGTTAGAATTTATAATTTTTAAAACACCTTCATTTTTTGTTACAATTTGCGACTCTTGTTTTACGGACGCTGTTCCGCCTACGTGGAAGGTTCTCATTGTTAATTGCGTTCCTGGTTCACCAATAGATTGAGCTGATATCATACCAATTGCTTCACCAACATGCACCATTTTACCTCGAGATAAATCTCGACCATAACAAGTTGCACAAACACCCTCTTTAGAACTACAAGTCATTACTGAATAAACTTTTAATGTCTTAATACCAGCTGCATCTATTTTATCACAAGCTGACTCATCAATCATACTTGACTTTTTAATTATAACATCACCAGTTATAGGATTTTTAACATCAGACGCTGTTACTCTACCTAGTGCTCTTTCAGATAAACTTACAACAACATTTCCACCCTCTAAAATTTCAGACAATTCTATAAAACCTGGATTTTCACAATTTAATTTTGTTATGGTTAAATCTTGTGCTACATCACAAAGTCTCCTTGTCAAATATCCAGAACTTGCAGTTTTTAAAGCTGTATCAGCAAGACCTTTTCTAGCTCCGTGTGTTGAATTGAAATATTCTAAAGCTGTTAAACCTTCTTTAAAATTAGACGTGATTGGACTTTCTATAATCTCTCCTGAGGGTTTTGCTATCAGTCCTCTCATACCAGCTAACTGCTTCATTTGTGCTGCAGATCCTCTCGCACCACTATCTGCCATCATAAATACTGAATTAATCTTTAATCCATCAGGTGTTTTTTCCGTTGCAGATATGCCTTTCATCATTTCACCTGCTACTCTGTCTGTACATTTAGACCATGCATCAACAACTTTGTTATATTTCTCACCACGTGTAATTAAACCTTCGGAATATTGTGTTTCATAATCAGCAATTAATTTTTTTGTATCCTCAATTAATTGAGTCTTATTATTCGGTATAACTAAATCATCCTTACCAAATGAAATCCCAGCTTTAAATGCATGTTTAAATCCTAAATCTTTCAATTTATCACAAAAAATAACTGTTCTTTTTTGTCCACAAAATCGAAATACGATATCAATAATTTCAGAAACAACTTTTTTTGGTAATAAACGATCTATCAATGAAAATTTTATATTTGAATTTTTAGGTAACAAATTTGCGAGCAGGAATCTACCAGCTGTTGAAGTGTATTTTTCAAATTTTTTGTTTCCATTTTCATCTACTGTCTCAAATCTTGATATAATAGTACTGTGCACCTTAATTTGACCTGTGGTTAAAGCAAATTCTATTTGATCAGAGTTTAAAAAGTATCCTGCCGATTTGTCTGTCAAAGGCTCTTGTGATAGGTAATATATCCCAAGTATCATATCTTGACTTGGAACAATAATTGGTTTTCCATTTGATGGTGATAGAATATTGTTTGTTGATAACATTAAAATTCTGGCTTCTAATTGAGCTTCAAGACTTAATGGAACATGAACAGCCATTTGATCTCCGTCAAAATCGGCATTAAAAGCTGCACAAGTTAATGGGTGTAATTCTATTGCATCTCCCTCGATTAATTTAGGTTCAAAAGCTTGAACTCCTAGTCTATGTAAAGTTGGCGCTCTATTTAATAAAACAGGGTGTTCTCTTACAATTAATTCTAAAGCATCCCAGACCGCATTGGTTTCTTTATCAACAATTTTTTTTGCTTGTTTAATAGTTGAGGCTAAACCTAATTTATTTAATCTAGCATACAAAAAGGGCTTAAATAATTCTAGAGCCATCTTTTTTGGTAGGCCGCATTCATGAAGTTTTAAATCAGGACCAACAACTATTACTGAACGACCAGAATAATCTACTCTTTTACCTAATAGATTTTGTCTAAATCTACCTTGTTTACCTTTTAACATCTCAGCTAATGACTTAAGAGGTCGTTTTCCTGTTCCTGTAATTACTCTTCCTCTTCTTCCATTATCAAATAAAGCATCAACAGACTCTTGTAACATTCTTTTTTCATTTCTTACTATGATATCAGGAGCTTTAAGATCCATTAATCTTTTTAAACGATTATTTCTATTTATGACTCTTCTATATAAATCGTTAAGGTCTGAAGTAGCAAATCGACCTCCATCCAATGGAACAAGCGGTCTAAGTTCTGGTGGAATAACTGGAACTACAGTCATAATCATCCATTCAGGTTTCTGTCCGGTTTCTATGAAAGACTCAATCAACTTCAGTCTTTTAATTGCTCTTTCCTCATTAACTTTTGATTTAGTCTCTTTAATATAACTTACTAAATTTTTTTTCTCCAACTCAAGGTCAAGACTTTTCAGCATCTCAAGAACAGCTTCTGCACCTATCCCTGTTGTAAAAGCCTCTTCACCAAATTCATCTTGAAATTTTGCTAACTCCTCTTCATTAAGAAGTTGATTTCTTTTTAAACCTGTCAAACCAGGCTCAATAACAATAAAATTTTCGAAATATAAAACTCTTTCAATCTCTTTAAGTTTCATATCCACAGCAAGAGCTATTCTACTTGGTAAAGATTTAAGAAACCAAATATGGGCAACTGGAGTTGCTAAATTAATATGACCCATTCTTTCCCTTCTCACATTTGACTTAGTTACCTCAACACCACATTTTTCACAGATAATGCCCCTAAATTTCATTCTTTTATATTTTCCACATAAACACTCATAATCTTTAATTGGACCAAAGATTCTTGCACAAAACAATCCATCTTTCTCTGGTCTAAAAGTTCTATAATTAATTGTCTCTGGTTTTTTAATTTCTCCATATGTCCAAGATTTAATTTTTTCAGGACTTGCTAAAGAAATTTTAATGCTATTAAAATTTTGTGCTTCAGAAATTTCTGAATTTTTAAATATATCTGTAATTTCTTTTTTCATTAATTAAGTTCCACGTTTAAAGCTAGCGATTTAATTTCTTTTACTAATACGTTAAATGATTCAGGTATACCTGACTCAAAGTTCTCTTCACCTTTTACTATTGTTTCATAAACTTTTACTCTTCCAGCTACATCATCAGATTTTACTGTTAAAATCTCTTGAAGCGTATATGAGGCACCATATGCTTCTAAAGCCCAAACTTCCATTTCTCCAAATCTTTGACCTCCGAGTTGAGCTTTTCCACCAAGCGGTTGTTGAGTAACTAAACTATAAGGTCCAGTTGATCTAGCATGAATTTTATCCTCAACTAAATGATGAAGTTTAAGCATGTAAATTATGCCAACTGTTACTGGTCTATCAAACTTTTCGCCAGTTCTACCGTCCCACAAGAAAGTTTGACCTGAACCAGGTAATTTAGCTAATTCTAACATTTCTGTGACATTTTTTTCTTTTGCACCATCAAACACTGGAGTTGAAATTGCTATCCCATTTTGTAAGTTTTCACATAAGTCTTTAAATTCCGTTTTACTAAGCTTATCTACTTTTTCCTCAAATATCTCTTGCCCATAAACTGATTTTAAAAAATTTGAAATTTTTTCTGTTTTTTCAATCTTTTTCTGATTTTCATTTATTAAACGTTTTACTTCTTCACCAAATTCTTTACACGCCCAGCCTAAATGTGTTTCAAGAATTTGACCAACATTCATCCTGCTTGGAACTCCAAGTGGATTAAGAACTATATCAACGGGTCTTCCATCCTCTCTATAAGGCATATCCTCAACAGGAACAATCTTACTCACTACACCTTTATTTCCATGTCTCCCTGACATTTTGTCTCCTGGTCTCAATCTTCTTTTGATTGCAACAAATACTTTAACCATTTTCATTACACTTGGTAATAAATCATCTCCACTTCTAATTTTTAAAACTTTGTCTTCAAATCTTTCTGTAATATCTTGTTTTGCTTTATTAAATTGGTCTTTAAGTTGTTCTAGTGCCGACTCATCATTTGATTTACCAGTATTAATCTTAAAAACCTCATTTATGTTTAATTTGTTAATTGACTCAAAGTCAAGTTTCGTTCCTACATCTAGATCTTTAATTTTTTTTGTTAATGATTTAGAAGAAAGTATTTGGGAAGCTCTCTGTTTAATGCTTCTTTCAAGAATTTCCTCTTCTACTATTTTATCTTGTTGAACTTGCTCGATTTCTGCTCTCTCAATTGTAATTGATCTTTCATCTTTTTCAATTCCGTGTCTGTTAAATACCCTTACATCAACCACAGTGCCACTGCTTCCTCTAGACATTCTTAAAGATGTATCAGTAACGTCAATTGCTTTTTCACCAAAAATAGATCTTAATAGTTTTTCCTCTGGACCTGAGGCTGAGTCACCTTTCGGCGTTACTTTGCCAACTAATATATCTCCTGCGTGAACTTCTGCACCAATATAAACAACACCTGATTCATCAAGATTTTTCAAAGCTTCTTCATTTACATTGGGGATATCCCTTGTTATTTCCTCTTCACCTAATTTTGTGTCTCTAGCCATAATTTCATACTCAACAATATGAACTGATGTAAAAACATCATCTGTTACACATCTTTCTGAAATTAGAATTGAGTCTTCAAAATTATATCCTTGCCAAGGCATAAAAGCCACTGTCACGTTTTTTCCTAAAGCCAATTCACCAAGTTTCGTTGATGGTCCATCAGCAATTATGTCTCCTGTCTTTATTTTATCACCTACTTTAACTAAAGGTCTTTGGTTTATACACGTATTTTGATTCGATCTTTTAAACTTTTGCAAATTATAAATATCTACACCAGATTTAGTAAAATCTTCGTCTTCAGTAACCTTTATAACAATTCTTTTACCATCTATTTTATCTACTATACCATCTCTTTTAGCAACTATTGTAACACCTGAATCCAAAGCAACATCACTTTCTATACCAGTTCCTACTAATGGTGACTCTGGTTTAAGCAAAGGAACGGCTTGTCTCATCATATTTGATCCCATCAAAGCTCTGTTAGCATCATCATTTTCTAAAAATGGTATTAAAGATGCAGCAACTGATACTAATTGTTTTGGTGATACGTCGATGTAATCAATTGTTTCTGGTTTAGCTAATAAAAAATTTAAATTTTGTCTACACGAAACTAATTCCTCTACTATCTTTCCATTTTTATCAATTTTTGTGTTTGCTTGGGCAATTGTAAATTTAGTTTCTTCCATTGCCGAAAGGTATTCCACGTTATCCTGTACAACTCCATTTTTTACCCGTTTATATGGACTTTCAATAAAACCATATTTATTAATTTTTGCATAAGTTGATAAAGAATTTATTAATCCAATATTTGGTCCTTCTGGAGTCTCTATAGGACATATTCTTCCATAATGAGTTGGATGAACATCTCTCACTTCAAAACCTGCTCTTTCTCTAGTCAAACCACCGGGCCCAAGTGCTGACACTCTTCTCTTATGTGTTATTTCTGATAAAGGATTTGTTTGATCCATAAATTGAGATAATTGAGAGCTTGCAAAAAAATCTTTTAATGAAACTGTTAGAGGTTTGGCGTTAATTAAATCCTGAGGCATAGCTGACTCTACATCTAAAGTTGTCATTTTTTCTTTAATCGCTCTTTCCATTCTGTAAACACCAATTCTTGCTTGGTTTTCAACTAATTCTCCAACAGATCTAACTCTTCTATTACCTAGATGATCAATATCATCGACATCATCTTTACCATCTCTTAAATCTAACATTTTATGAATGATAGCTATAATATCGTCATTTCTTAGAATTGTTATTTTGTCAGAACATTCCATATCTAATCTTGAATTCATTTTAACTCTTCCAACATCTGAGAGGTCATACCTATCAGAACTAAAAAATAAATTATTAAAAATTTGAGTAGCTATTTCTATAGTTGGAGGCTCACCAGGTCTAAGCATTTTATATATTTCAGTAATTGCTTCATCTTTGTTATTATTTTTATCATTAAGTATTGTGGTCAATAAGTAGGGACCTTTATTTATAGAATTTGTAACAGAGACATTTAAAGAATAAATTTTTGCATCAAGTAATTGTTGTATTATGGTATCATTAATTTCTGTTCCGATTTTGAAAATTCCATTTTCATCATCATTAATCTTAATATCTTTATGCAAAAATTTTCCAAACAGAGCCTCTCGGGAAATTAAAATATCTTTTAAACCTTCATTTGATAATTTCTTAGCATTAAGATAATTTATTTTTTCACCAAGTTTTATGACAACTTTACCTGTTTTAGCATCAATAACTTCTTCAGAAAAATTTTTTGCTTTATAATTTTCTGGATTAAATTTTGTTTTCCATTTTTCTGATTTAGTATCATAATTAAATTGTTCCATCTCATAAAATTCATCAACTATTTCAGCTTTTGAATAACCTAATGCTAACAATAATGTAGAGGCAAAAATTTTCTTTTTTCTATCAATTTTAAAATATAAAAAATCTTTTACATCAAATTCAAAATCTAACCACGATCCTCTATTAGGAATTACTCGACAATTGAAAAGTAATTTCCCACTAGCATGAGTTTTTCCTTTATCGTGATCAAAAAATACACCTGGGCTTCTGTGCATTTGATTAACTACAACTCTTTGAACACCATTCGTGATAAAAGTTCCACTATTTGTCATCATTGGAACTTCTCCCATATAAACTTCTTGTTCTTTGGCTGATAAAATATCTTTTGTATTATTTTCTTGATCTATTTCGTAGACTACTAATCTTAAAGTACATTTTAGTGCAGATGAATAAGTTAAACCTCTTGCTATACACTCTTCAACATCAAATTTTGGTTTTTCTAGTCTATATGATACATACTCTAGTGTAGCTTTATCATTTAAATCCTCGATAGGAAAAATACTTTTAAAAACTCTATCAAAACCTTTTGTAAGTTCTGATGAACTTTTAGAAAAATCAGTTAATTCATTATAAGAGTTTTTTTGAACCTCAATAAGATTAGGGATTGATAAACTTTCTTTAAGTTTACCAAAGCTTTTTCTTATATTCTTTTTTTCAGTAAAAGATATTTGCATCAATATTTCAATACTGATTATTAAATCAGTATTAAATAAAATCCTTTTTTTAAATTACTTAAGTTCTACTTTAGCGCCTGCAGCTTCTAACTTAGCTTTAATTTCCTCAGCTTCTTTTTTTGGAACACCTGTTTTTACTTCTTTTGGTGCACCTTCAACTAAATCTTTTGCTTCCTTTAATCCAAGTGAAGTTGCTGCTCTTACTTCTTTGATGACATTTATTTTTTTATCACCTGCAGAAACTAACATGATTGTGAAATCATCTTTATCCTCTGCTGCCGCTGCACCTCCAGCTGCTGCTGGTGCTGCTGCTGCCATTGGAGTTACCCCCCATTTTTCTTCTAATTGTTTTGATAGCTCAGCTGCTTCAGCAACTGTCAAGCTCGATAAGTCTTCAATAATTTTATTTAGATCTGGCATAGTTTTTACTCTTTAGGTTTTGTTTCAGAATTTTCTGGGGGTAAACTACCCATTTTTTCTGATCGTGCAAGTAAAATACTTACTAATTTAGACGCGGATGCGTTTAAAATTCCCACAATATTAGCTCTAGCTTCGTCTAAAGTTGGTAAATTAGCGACATTCATAACTCCAGCTTGGTCTAAAACCTCGTTTTCCATCATACCACCAATTAATTTCAGATTATTATTATCTTTTGCGAATCTGGATAAAATTCTAGCTGACATTATTGCATCCTCACCAAAAGCTACTGCTGTAGGACCAGTAAATAAATTTGATAAATCTTTACACTTAGTTTTTTCTAAGGCTAATTTAGTAATTCTATTTTTAGTTATTCTAAAAATAATACCATGTTCTCTCATTTTTGATCTTAACTCATCAAGTTGAGGCATAGTTAATCCTTGATAATGGGTAACCATTATTGATTTACTATTTTCAAATTGAGTTGAGATTTTTTCTATATATTCTTTTTTTTGCTCTTTATTCATCATAACAATTAAATAACTTTTTCAAGTTTAAGTTTATAAGAAACACCCATGGTAGAAGTAATAAAAACAGATTTTATTAAATCTCCTTTAACAGTATTATTAGATTTTTCTTTTTCCAAAGTATCTAAAATAGCATTAAAATTTTTTATTAATTTATCGTCGCTAAATGTTTTTTTTCCAATACTTACACCTATATTTCCATCTTTATCATTTCTTATTTCAACTTGACCAGACTTTGCATTTGAGATGGCAGTTTTTAAATCTTGGGTAACAGAACCTAATTTTGGATTTGGCATCAATCCTTTGGGACCTAAAACTTTTCCAAGTTTAGATAATTTTATCATCATTGAAGGTGTGCAAATTAATTTTTCAAAATTCATTTCTCCTGATTTAATTTTTTCAATAAAATCATCTCCACCGACAATATCTGCACCGGCATCTTTAGCTTCAGATGCTTTTGGATCCTCACAAACAACAGCAACTTTTACTTTCTTACCACTGCCACCAGGTAAATTAACTACTGTTCTTATATTTATTTCATTTTTTTTCTGTTTGTTATTAATTTGGAAGCTCAAATCAACTGACTCATCAAATTTTGTAGTACAGTTCTTTTTTACCAAAGGTAAAAGTTTTTCAATTTTTTCTGAAGGTAGTTCAGGTGTTTTTTCTGGAAGTTTTTTAAATCTCTTTGAAGACATAATTAATCTTTTACCTCAATTCCCATAGATCTAGCTGATCCAGCAATTATCTTTACTGCTTGTTCTAAATCTAAAGCATTTAAATCATTCATTTTTTGTTTTGCTATTTCTTCAGCTTGTTTTTTTGTTATTGATGCGACTATATTTCTTCCAGGTTCTTGCGATCCACTTTTTAATTTTGCAGCTTCCCTTATAAAAAAAGATGCTGGTGGAGATTTAATTTTAAAATCAAATTTTTTATCTTTATATACTGTAATTTCAACTGGCACAGGTTTACCAGCTAAAGATTTTGTTTTATCGTTAAAAGCTTTACAAAATTCCATGATGTTTACTCCACGTTGACCTAATGCAGGTCCAACAGGTGGGGCTGGGTTAGCTTGCCCACCTTTAATTTGCAATTTTATAAATCCACTAATTTCTTTTTTTGCAGCCATTAACTTACTTTCTCAACTTGATTATATTCTAAATCAACTGGTGTTGGACGACCAAATATAGACACTGAAACTTTTAATCTAGATTTTTCCTCATCTATATCCTCAACCATTCCACTGAATGATGCAAAAGGTCCGTCTACAACTTGAACTTTTTCTCCAACGCTATACTCTATACCAGATTTTGGCTGAGCTACACCATCTTTTATCTGCCCTAATATTTTTTCTATCTCTTTATCTGAAACTGGAACAGGCATACCTTTAGTACCTAAAAAACCGCTGACTCTCTTGATATTTTTAATCATATGATAAATATCATTATTCATTTCACTTTTAATAAGTACATATCCCGGAAAATATTTTTTTTTTCTTTGAATTCTTTTTCCTCTTTTCACCTCAGTTACGTCATGAGTGGGAACTATAATTTCCTCGAATTTGTCAGATATTTTTGCTTTATCAGCCTCTTCTTTTATAAGGCCTGCGACTTTATTTTCAAAACTTGAATGTGATTGTACAATGTACCAATTTTTCATTAAATACTCACCTTAAGTAATATCTCTAAAAAAAACTTCAAAACCTGATCTAAAAGAAGAAAAAAAATTGACATCACTACTGCCATTGCAAAAACCATTAAAGATCCTTGAAGCGTTTCCTTCCAAGTAGGCCATGTTACTTTAAAAGCTTCTTGTTTAACTTCCTGTATAAACTTAATTGGGTTTTTCATAATTTTTTTTATATGCTAATTGGCAGGAGCGGAGGGACTCGAACCCTCAGCCTCCGGTTTTGGAGACCGGCGCTCTACCAATTGAGCTACACTCCTATATAGAGCTTACTCTATAATTTTAGTCACTACTCCTGCTCCAACAGTCCTTCCACCTTCTCTTATAGCAAAATTTAATTTCTCAGACATCGCAATTGGAGTAATTAATTTGACTGTAAACTTAGCATCATCACCTGGCATTACCATTTCTGTACCTGCAGGTAATTCTACTTCACCAGTAACGTCTGTTGTTCTAAAATAAAACTGTGGTCTATACTTAGTAAAGAATGGTGTATGTCTTCCTCCTTCTTCTTTTTTAAGTACATAGGCTTGAGCTTCGAATTTAGTGTGAGGAGTTACAGAACCTGATTTACAAAGCACTTGGCCTCTTTCAACATCAGTTCTTTCAACACCTCTTAATAATACACCAATATTATCTCCGGCTTCGCCTGAGTCTAGTAGTTTTCTAAACATTTCAACTCCAGTACATACTGATTTCTTAGTTTCTCTAATTCCAACTATTTCAATTTCATCACCAGTTTTAATTACACCTGACTCTACTCTACCAGTAACAACAGTACCTCTACCTGAAATCGAGAAAACATCCTCAACAGGCATTAAGAAGTCTTTGTCTTTTGGTCTATCTGGTTGTGGAATGAATTCATCAACATTTTTCATTAATGCTAAAATAGAATTTTTTCCAATTTCATCGTCTCTACCCTCAACAGCAGCTAATGCAGAACCTTTAGCTATTGGAGTTTTGTCGCCTGGAAATTTGTATGATGTTAACAGCTCTTTTATTTCTTCTTCAACAAGATCAATCATTTCTTTATCATCAACTTGGTCTACTTTATTTAAGTAAACTACAATTGCAGGTACACCAACTTGTCTTGCTAACAATATATGTTCTCTTGTTTGTGGCATAGGACCATCAGCTGCATTAACAACAAGAATTGCTCCATCCATTTGAGCCGCACCTGTAATCATATTCTTTACATAGTCAGCATGTCCTGGACAGTCTACATGAGCATAATGCCTTTTTTCTGTTTCATATTCTACGTGCGCAGTTGAAATTGTAATTCCTCTTTCTTTTTCTTCTGGAGCTTTATCAATTTGATCATACGCAATTGCTGTAGCCCCACCTGTTTCTGCTAAAACTTTTGTGATAGCTGCAGTTAAAGTTGTTTTACCATGATCGACATGACCAATAGTACCGATATTACAATGCGGTTTGTTTCTTACAAATTTTTCTTTCGACATTTTTTTCCTCTTTTAATTTAATTTTATTTCTTGGAGCGGGTAAAGGGAATCGAACCCTTACATCCAGCTTGGAAGGCTAGCGTTCTACCATTGAACTACACCCGCACAACCCCAAGAGTAACACTCCAGTGTTATAAGAAATTTTATTGATTGGTGGAGGGGGAAAGATTCGAACTTTCGAAGACCGAAGTCAACGGGTTTACAGCCCGCCCCATTTGACCGCTCTGGAACCCCTCCCTTAGGGGAAGTGTCCCCTTGTTCAATAAAGCTTCAAACAACATGCGTTTTATATATTTTATTTGTGCAAATGCAACACGTGATTTAATGAGAAAAAGTCCAAAAAAACGTGTAAAAATAAGATAATTTTATGAATAAATCATCATTTTTTATTGTCGGACAACATGCAGTAATTGAAGCTCTAAAAAATCCAAAAAGGAAAGTTTTGAGAGTTTTTTTAACAGAAGAAAGTAAAAAAAACATTCATAGAAAAAGTCCAAACAAAAATCTTTTGGATGAAGTAAAAGTTTTTTTTAAAACTAAAAAGGAATTAGATAAATATACAACAAAAGAAAATTTATTACATCAGGGTTATGTAGCTGAAATAGAGCCCTTGGAAAAACCAATTCTTAAAGAATTCATCAAAGAAAATAAAGACATTACATTGGTCTGTTTAGATGGTGTAACAGACCCTAGAAATATTGGAGCTTTAATAAGGAGCGCAACATCTTTTGATATTGATGGAATTATTATTAAAGAGAGACATTACCCAAGTGAAAGTAAACTAATGTATAAAGCTTCAAGCGGAGCTATTGAGTATATGAAAATTTTCGAGGTATCCAACATTAATTCTACTCTAAAAAATTTGAAAGAAAAAAACTTTTGGGTTTATGGTTTTGATGGAAATGGAGACCAAGATTTTACAAACATAGAATGGAAAGGAAATAATATTCTTCTATTTGGTTCTGAAGGATCTGGAATGCATCAACATACTTCAAAATATGCTGATTTTTTAGTTAAGATAAATATCAATACTAAGATAGAAAGCCTAAATATTTCTAATAGTGCCTCTATAGTGTTTCATCATTTAAGTTTTTTAAAAAAAAGGGTTGATTAATTTAAGAATAATCAATAATTATTGCACAAGCCCTTGTAGCTCAGCTGGTAGAGCAATTGATTTGTAATCAATAGGTCCGCGGTTCGAGTCCGTGCGGGGGCACCACAACAGATTTAAATATAACTATTTCCATCTTTTCAAAAGATGAGAAAACTCATCAATTATTTTTTCGTATTTAATTTTAAAATTTTCTTCACTACAAATAATCTTGTAAAACTCATAACTATTTTCTGTCATTTTTAATATTTTTTCTTCATCAAAACA
>CACGZG010000019.1 GCA_902577525.1 uncultured Pelagibacteraceae bacterium
AAATATTACAACAAGTGAAGCAGATATAAAAACAAGCTTACTATCAGATAAATTTATAACAATGAATATAGTTCAAAGTCAGGACTATTTTAATATAAGATATCAAATTAAACCCTTAATGGTTTGGATATGGTTTTCAGTATTACTTATTGCTACAGCTGGTTTTCTAAGAATAATAAAAACAAGATATGAAAATTAAAATAGCACCAATAATTGTATCTATTTTATTTTTAGTTTTTTTTGTTATTTTTTTTTTAGGATTAAAAAACACAAATATCTATGTTCCAAGTGTTAAATATGAGAAGGAGGTTCCTTTTTTTACAACCCAATTATTTAATACTAACAAAAAAATTAATTCTGATGAAATTTTTAAAAACGATAAATATTATTTAATGAACATATGGTCTTCTTGGTGTATTCCATGTAGAGATGAACATCGTTTTTTAATAGAATTGAAGAATGAAAAAAATTTAGAAATTATAGGTCTTAATTATAAGGATAAGATTACTAACGCTCAAAATTTTTTAGTTGAGCTAAAAAATCCTTATACGACTATTATTTCAGATTTCGATGGGTTAATTGCTATCGAATGGGGCGCTTACGGGGTGCCAGAGTCTTTTTTAATAAGTAATAAAAAGATTATAAAAAAAATAGTTGGTCCTTTAAATGAGAACTTAGTAATTGAAATAAAGGAATTGCTTAAATGAAGTTTTTGAGATCTTTAATAATTTTATTTTTTGTATTTGCATTTCATAATTCTAATGCACACGGGGATAATTTAGATATCAAAATCACAAAAAATTTAAGATGCCTAATTTGTCAAGGACAATCTGTCTATGATTCAGATTCAGAATTTGCAAATAGTGTAAAAGTTTTAGTTTCACAAAAATTAGATGAAGGGCTTTCTGAAAAAGATATTTACGCTTTTTTAAAAAATAAATATGGGGAATGGATATTATATGAACCAGAATTTAACAAAAATACCTATTTTCTTTGGTTATTGCCTATCTTGATGTTCTTAATTGGTGGTGCAATAATATATAAATTTATTATTTTAAAAAAAAGTTAATTATATTAAAAACACTAAAATGAAAAACTTATTTGTAATACTTGTTTGTTTTTTTATATATTTATCTGCAAACGCTGATGAAATTAAAATTGAAAATAATACTGAGCTAAGTTTTTATACAGGAATGTTCGATTTTAGTGATGATGGAAAAAAATCAACTTTGGTTGGATTCCAGCATCAAAACGAAAATTTAAATAGAGATACTTTTTTAGGAAATTTATCGCCAATTACTGGCGCTATGATCACAGCTGATAATGCAACATATTTTTATACTGGAGTTCAAGCCCAATATAAAATTGGAGCTTTAAATTTTACCCCAAGTTTTGCACCAGGTTACTATGATGAGGGAAATGGAAAAGATCTTGGTCATGCGTTGGAATTTAAAAGTGAAGTTCAAGTTTCTTTAGAACTACCAATGAATAGTCAATTAGGTTTATCATATAATCATTTATCTAATGCAAGTTTAGGAGACAAAAACCCTGGGGCAAATAGTTATATGTTTAATTTCTTCAAAAAGTTTTAACCTAATAATATGAATTTAAAAGATTGTCACAATTATAGTGATTTTAGAAAATTAGCAAAAAAAAATTTACCATCTCCTATCTTTCATTACATTGACGGAGCAGCTGATGATGAAGTTACGTATGCGAGAAATACAAGTGCCTTTGATGACGTAGACTTAGTTCCAAATGTTTTAAGAGGTGTTGAAAATGTTGATTTATCCACAACGATTTTTGGTAAAAAACTAGATTTACCTTTTTATCTTTCACCAACTGCACTTCAAAGACTTTTTCATTATGATGGTGAAAGAGCTGTAGGAAAAGCTGCTAAAAAGTTTAATACTATGTTTGGTGTTTCTGCATTAGCTACAGTTAGTGTTGAAGAAATATCATCTATGATTGATACACCAAAAATGTTTCAGTTCTATTTTCATAAAGACAGAGGTTTAAATGACTCTTGTTTAGAACGAGCTAAAGCTGCAAAATTTGATGTAATGGCTTTAACAGTTGATACTATCACAGGAGGTAATCGTGAAAGAGATCTTAGAACAGGATTTACATCTCCTCCAAAGTTAACTTTATCAAGCTTATTTAGTTTCGCCACTAAACCAATGTGGGGAATAAACTATTTAACAAAAGGTAAGTTTGAATTACCTCATCTTCAAGATTTTGTGAAAGAAGGCACAAGTACAAATTCTTCAATAGGAAATTATTTTTCTACGATGTTAGATCAGTCAATGAATTGGAAGGATGCTGAAAAATTGTGTTCTCAGTGGGGAGGACATTTTGCACTTAAAGGTATAATGAGTGTGGAGGATGCAAAAAAAGCAGTTGATATTGGATGTACAGGCATAATGGTTTCAAATCATGGTGGACGTCAGTTAGATGGATCAAGATCACCTTTTGATCAGCTTGCAGAAATTGTTGACGCTGTTGGAGATAAACTCGATGTTATATGTGAAGGTGGAATTCATAGAGGAACTCACATGCTTAAAGCATTGTCTCTAGGGGCAAAAGCTTGTTCTGGAGGAAGGCTGTATCTTTATGCGCTAGCAGCCGCAGGCCAGCCTGGTGTTGAAAGAGCTCTTGAATTGTATAGATCTGAATTAGTAAGAGATATGAAGTTAATGGGGTGTACAAAAATTTCAGATCTTAATAGAAATAATTTAAGATTTAGAAAGTAGTGAGTTTACAAAGTTGCTACAATTTTGATGATTTTAGAAAATTAGCAAAAAAGAAATTACCTGCACCAATATTTCACTACATTGACGGTGGTGCAGACGACGAGATAACACTAAAAAGAAACACGAATTCTTTTGACGATTGTGATTTAATTCCAAACGTTTTAGCAAGTGTTGGAAAACCAGATCTATCTACGACAATTTTTGGAAAAAAAATTGATATGCCAATATTTTTGTCACCATGTGCGATGCAAAGACTATATCACCACGATGGTGATAAAGCATCAGCTATGGCAGCTGATAAATTTGGGACCTTTTATAGTATGTCTACGATGGCAAACAATACCATTGAGGAAATTTCAAATATCTCTGGAGGACCAAAATTATTTCAACTTTATGTTCATAAAGACCAATCAATCACAGATGATTTAATAGATCGATGCAGAAGGTCAGGATTTGATGGAATGTGTTTGACCGTTGATACTTTAGTGGCTGGTAACAGGGAAAGAGATCACAGAACAGGTTTTACAACCCCTCCAAAATTGACTTTACAAAGTTTGATGAGTTTTGCACTTCATCCTAGCTGGGTTTTTAATTATCTCACTCATGGTAAATTTAAGTTAGCAAATGTTGCCTCAAAAACAGATAAAGGCACAAATATTGCAAAATCAGTCATTGATTATATTAATGAACAATACGATCCAGCAATGAATTGGAAAGATGCAGAGTATTGTGTAAAAAAATGGAACGGACCATTTGCACTTAAAGGTGTCATGTCTGTAGATGATGCTAGAAAAGCAATTGATATTGGTTGCACTGCGATCATGATCTCCAATCATGGAGGAAGACAACTTGATGGATCAAGATCGCCTTTTGATCAAATAAAAGCAATTTCTGATGCTGTTGGAGATAAATTAGAAATTATTTTAGACGGTGGTGTAAGAAGGGGGACACATGTTTTAAAAGCAATTGCTGCTGGAGCAAAAGCATGTAGTTTTGGTAAAATGTTTTTGTTCTCATTGGCCGCAGGAGGTCAACAAGGTGTTGAGCATTTGCTAAGAAATATGTACGAAGAAATCAATAGAAATATGGTTTTAATGGGGTGTAAGAGTTTAAAAGAGTTGAATAGTTCAAAATTAATCTATAGAAAATAGAGGTTAAATTATGAAGCTGGCAAAAAGTTTAGAGAGATTAGGTACTGAGTCCGCATTCACTGTTCTTGCGGAAGCAAAAAAACTAGAAGCTCAGGGAAAACCCATGATCCATTTGGGATTAGGACAACCAGATTTTAAAACTCCAAAACATGTGGTTGAGGCAGCTAAAAAAGCATTAGATGATGGACATCATGGATATGTTATGTCTAATGGTATCCCTGAATGCCGTCAAGCTGTAACTAGATGGATAAAAAAACGTTACAGTGTTGATGTTGACTCTGAAAGAATACTTATCATGCCGGGTGGAAAACCAACAATGCATTATGCAATACAATGTTTTGGTGAGCCAGGTGCAGAAATTATACATCCTACACCAGCTTTTCCAATTTATGAATCAATGATAAATTATACAGGTTCAAAACCTGTGCCATATGATTTAACAGAAGATAAAGATTTGAAGTTTAATCCTGATAAAATTTTGTCTTTGATCACAGATAAGACTCGATTATTAATTTTAATTAACCCTAATAATCCGACAGGAAGTTTCGTTGAAAAAAGAGATATTGATTTTCTAGCTGATGGTTTGAAAAAACACCCTCATGTAACAATATTAAGTGATGAAATTTATAGTAGACAAATTTTTGATGGTAAAGAAATGCCTTCATTTTTCCACTATCCAGAATTAAGAGAAAGGCTAATAGTGCTTGAAGGATGGAGCAAAGCTTATTCAATGACGGGATGGAGACTTGGCTGGAGCTTTTGGCCACAACACTTAATAGAACATGTTAATAAATTGCTAATTAACAGTGTTTCTTGTGTTAATGCTGCAGCTCAATTTGCTGGTATCGCTGCACTCGATGGCCCAGATGACTCAATAAATGAAATGATGGAAAAATTTACTCAAAGAAGAGAATTAATTCATAAAGGTTTAAATGATTTACCAGGTGTAGAATGTAGTTTACCTGGAGGTGCATTTTACGCATTTCCCAAAGTGATTGGTACTGGAATGAATGGTGCAGAATTTGCAAGGAAAGCTATGCATGAAGCTGGGGTAGCGATTGTACCTGGATCTGCTTTTGGTGAAACCTGCCAAAATTATGTTAGATTTAGTTTTGCAGCCTCAAGAGATAATATTTCTCAAGCATTAGAAAATATCAAGAAAATGCTAAGTAAATAAAATGTATTTTTTCCTAATGTTTATTAGTAATTTAAGTTATGAATGAGCAGGTTCAAGCAGAGTTAAAAAAAATATTTAATAGCAGATTTTCAACTTCTGAGTCAGCTAGAGCTAACTATGCTCGAGGAGAAGACACTTATGATCCAATTTTATCACAAGCTGTAGTCTTTCCAGAGACCAATGATGAAGTCTCAAAAATTTTAAAATTATGTAATGAACATAAAATACCAGTTGTTCCATTTGGAACAGGAACCTCTTTAGAGGGAAATGTTGTAGGTAATGAAAATGGCATAACTATCTCTCTAGAAAAAATGAATAAAATTTTAGATGTTAACGTAGAAGATTTTGATTGTAGAGTTCAAGCTTGCGTAACTAGAGAGCAATTAAATGAGCACTTAAGAGAAGATGGAGTTTTTTTTCCAATTGATCCAGGTGCAAATGCCGCGTTAGGTGGAATGGCTTCAACTTCAGCTTCAGGTACTATGGCAGTAAAATATGGAACAATGAAAACAGTTATTTCAGGCTTAACTGTAGTTTTACCAAATGGTGATATCATTAAAACTGGTGGCAGAACTAAAAAAACCTCTGCAGGTTATAATTTAACAAATTTATTTATTGGGGCAGAGGGAACCTTAGGCATTATCACTGAAGTTCACTTAAGATTATCTCCTATACCAGAAAGTATAATGAGCGCTGTATGCCATTTCCCTTCCTTAGAGGATGCAGTTATGACAGCTCAGCAGGTTATTCAATATGGTATTCCAATTGCGAGAATTGAAATGCTTAATGCAGATCAAATGGGTATAAGTATTAATTATTCAAAATTAAATGATATTAAAGCAGTTCCAACTTTATTTTTTGAATTTCATGGATCGGAGATATCAAATAATGAAAATATAAAAATTGTAGAGGACATATCAAAAGATAATAATGGTAGTTCATTTAAGTGGGCAAAAGATTTGGAGGAGAGAAATAAAATTTGGAAAGCTAGATGGGATGTTTATTATTCTGTCAAAGCTTTACACAATAATGGGAGAGTCTATTCTACCGATGTATGTGTTCCAATTTCAAATATAACAGAATGTGTTAAATTTGCTGAAGAACAAGCAAAAAAATTTGGTGTTCGAGCTCCAATGGTGGGACATATGGGTGATGGAAATTTTCATGTTGTTCTACCTTATGACCCTACAAAAAAAGAAATGTACAAGCAAATTAGAGCTTTTAACGATACATTAATACGAAAAGCATTAGAACTCAATGGTACTATTACCGGTGAACATGGTGTAGGTCTCCACAAAAAAGAGTATTTGCTTGAGCAACATCCTGATAATATTCCAGTAATGAAATCAATCAAAAGAACTTTGGATCCAAACAACATAATGAATCCAGGTAAGATCTTTGATCTTAATTAATATAACTGAAATTTAGTATGAAAAAAATTTTAATTACAAGAAAATTAATTAAAGAGAGTGAAGAAAAAGCATTAAAAACTTTCGATCCAATTTTCAACTCTAATGATGAATTATACTCTCAGACAAAAGTAATTGAAATGAGTAAAGGCTGTGATGGTATTTTGACTTCGTTAACTGATAAAATGGATAAACAAACAATTGAAAAATTACCTGATACTATTAAAATAATTTCAAATTTTGCGGTAGGATTTGGTAATATAGATTTAGAAGCTGCAAAAAAAAAAGGTATAGCCGTAACAAACACACCAGAAGTTTTATCCGATGCAACTGCTGAAATAGGCATGTTACTAATTCTTGGTGCTTGTAGAAGAGCTGCAGAGGGTATTGAGTCTGCGCGCGAGGGTGGATGGAAATGGTCAGCAGATTATTTGATAGGCAAACAATTAACTGGATCAAGACTTGGTATATTGGGTATGGGAAGAATTGGACAAAAAATTGCAAAGATTGCTAAGTCACTAGGTATGGTAATTCATTATCATAATCGATCAAAACTTAGTCAAGAAAAAGAGCAAGGTGCTATTTATCATGAAAATATTAAAAGCCTTTTTTCTGTTTCAGACGTTTTATCTATCTGTTGCCCAGCAACGAAAGAAACCGAGAATATGATTAATAAAGAAACAGTAGAATATTTTCCTAAAGGAGCAGTAATAACTAATGTTGCCAGAGGTGATATTGTTGATGACGATGCATTAATTGATGCTTTAAACAGACGAAAAATCTACGCAGTCGGACTTGATGTTTATAAAAATGAACCAAATTTAAATCCTGGATATCATAAAATAAAATCAGCTTTCATTTTACCTCATCTAGGAAGTGCTACCAAAGACACCAGAATTGCAATGGCTAATTTAGCGATTGATAATGTTGATGAATTTTTTAAAACTGGTAATTGTAAAAATAAAGTAAATTAATTCTACTACAGATTGAATAAATTTAAATTTCTGCGACATCTACGCTCTTTTTTAGAAAGACTCTAAGGTCAATCTATGCTTAAATTAATCAGTTAATTAACTGATATAGGAGAAATAATGACAAAAGAAAATAAATCATTGAAGGTGAAAACATCTTCAAGACGTAAGTTCTTTAAAACTGCTGCTAAAGCTGGTGCTGTAGCTGCAGCCGCTGTTGCAATGCCAAACATAGCAACTGCTGGCGGTCATAAAACTTTAAAGATGCAAGCTGCATGGCCAAGTGGAGCAAACATCTTTTTTGAAATGGCCGGTGACTACTGCAAAATGGTAGATGAGATGTCTGGTGGAACACTAAAGATTGATCTTCAGCCAGTTGGAGCAGTCGTAAAGACTTCAGAAATCGGACAAGCAGTTAGTTCCGGTGTAGTAGATATGGGTCACTGGGTGACTGCATATTGGTATGGCAAAAACCCTGCTGCATCTTTATTTGGAACTGGTCCTTCATACGGGATGTCATCTCAAGAAGTTATGGGATGGATGGAATATGGTGGAGGAAGAAAACTTTATGATGAAACTCTTGCAAAAGTAGGTTTTGATTATGTTGGTTTCTTTCACATGCCTATGCCAGCTCAGCCTTTTGGTTGGTTCAAAAAGAACGTAACTAAAGTATCTGATGTTAAAGGTATGAAGTATAGAACAGTTGGTCTAGCGACTAACGTTTTAACTGCAATGGGAATGGTAGTTAGACAATTACCAGGTGGTGAAATTCAACCAGCTATGAAAACTGGTTTGATTGAAGCTGCTGAGTTTAACAACCCTACTTCAGACTCTCAATTTGGTATGCAAGATGTTTCTAAGCACTATCACTTAGGAAGCTTCCACCAATCTCAAGAGATGTTTGAAATACCAGTAAACAAAAAAACATACAATAGTTTATCACCAGCACACCAAGCAATTCTAAAGAATGCTGCTTATGCTGCTAATAGTGATAACTACTTTAAAGCTTTAGTAAGATACTCAGCTGACTTAGCTAAGTTAATGAATGAGCATAAAGTAAATGTTTACCAAACTTCTGATGAAATCTTAGCTCAACAATTAAAAGGTTGGGACAAGGTAATCGGTGATTTCAATAAGAAAGATCCTTTCTTTAAGAAAATCGTAGATTCTCAGAAAGCATATGCGAAGAGAGTAATGAAATACTTGCTGATGAATCAGCCTAATTACAAACTTGCGTATGAAAATGAGTTTGGTCCAATTGCAAAAGTTAAGTTATAATTAACTTTTATAAATTTTAATAAGGGGGCCTCGGCCCCCTTTTTTATTTGATTATTTTAGAACAATTCAATAAAAGTTTATATCTATGATGAGATCTTACATAAAATTTGCTGATCGTTTAAGTGTCTCAATGGGAAAAGCATTTTCATGGTGTATTGTAATTTTAATGGGGGGAACATGTTATGAAGTTTTTATGGCATATGCTTTAAATGCACCAACTTTATGGAATTTTGATTTCAGTCTTCAAATGTATGGAGCAATTTTTATGATGGCTGGTGCCTATACTTTATGTACAGAGGCACATGTAAGAGGAGATGTAATTTATAGACTTTTTTCACAACGAACACAGGCTTGGATAGATGTTGTTTTATATTTCATTTTTTTCTTCCCTGGCGTTATTGCTTTAGCTTTTTATGGGTACGAATATGCAGCATTGGCATGGAAGATAAAAGAAACTAGTTGGAATAGTCCTGCACAAATTCAAATTTATATGGCAAAATCTTTGATACCTTTATCTGGAAGTCTTTTGACCCTTCAAGGTATAGGAGAAGTTTTTAGATGCATTATTTGTATCAAAACTGGAAGTTGGCCAGAGAGAGGGACTGAGCGTGATGCTGAGGAAACTGAAAAAGTATTAATGAGAACTTCACAAGAAGGAAATAAAGAAGATGTTATTTAGTCTAACAAATCCTGAAGTAGCAATTATGATGATGGGGATATTTCTATTTGCTGTCTTATTAGGTTTTCCTATTGCGTTCACATTAATGGCGATGGGTCTGGGTTTTGGATATTATGCTTACTTTGATCCGACTAAGATGGAGCATCTGTTTGATAATAGGATATTCCAACTCTTTGTTCAAAATACCTATACTGTAATGGACAACAACGTGTTGACTGCGGTTCCCCTCTTTTTGTTTATGGGATACTTAGTTGAAAGAGCTGGGATTGTTGCAAAATTATTTTTTGCAATAAGATTAGCATCTCATAAACTTCCAGCTTCAATGGCAGTTGCTGCATTAATTACTTGTGCGCTTTTCTCAACTGCTACAGGTATCATCGGAGCAGTAGTAACTTTAATGGGCCTTCTCGCTTGGCCAGCAATGATTAAAGCTGGTTATGATAAAAAATTTGCATCTGGAATTATTTGCTCAGGTGGTTGTTTAGGAATTTTAATTCCACCTAGCATTATGTTAATCGTCTATTCTGTAATTGCTCAATTATCTCCTTTAAGATTATTTGCAGCTGCAATTTTCCCAGGATTGATGCTAGCAGGACTTTATATCGGTTATGCAATATTTAGGGCTTGGATGAATCCCTCAATAGCACCAAAACCTGCAGCAGAAGAGATTCCTCCTACTGCAGTGATTATGAAAGAAGTTTTAGTTTCTTTCTTACCTTTATTCTCATTAATTATCTTAGTTTTGGGAACAATACTAGCAGGTATAGCAACCCCAGCAGAGGCAGCTGCTGTTGGTGCATTTGGTTCATTAGTGCTTTCATATTTTTATAAAACTCTTAAATGGAAAAATTTTAAGGAGTCAGTTTTTCTTACAGCAAAAACAACAGCCATGATTATGTGGTTATTTATTGGATCGTGGACATTTGCCTCAGTATTTTCATACTTGGGGGGTCACGAAGTTTTTGAGCATTTTTTCAAATCTTTAAATTTACAGCCTTGGCAGTTTTTAGTTATTACACAATTAATTATATTTTTATTGGGATGGCCTCTAGAATGGACTGAAATATTAATCATATTCGTACCAATTTTTTTACCACTGGTTGAATTTTTTGGAGTAAATCCATATTTCTTTGCAATGTTAATCGCTTTAAACTTACAAACCTCATTTCTGACACCCCCCATGGCAATGTCAGCTTATTATTTGAAAGGAGTTCAATCAAAGAATGTTGAACTTATGCAAATTTTTGGAGGTATAATGCCATTTTTAGGCATTGTAATTTTAGCGATGGTTTTAATGTACTTATTCCCAGGAATAGCACTTTGGTTACCAGAGACATTATTTGCAAATTAATTTTGAATGACAGATATATTTTCTTTAAGTCTTGAGGAACTAGCAAAAAAGATAAATGATGCTCAATTTACATCAGTCGAAGTTTGTGAAAAATATGTTGAAAGAATAGATAAGTTTGAAAAAGATGTAAAAGCTTGGGCACATTTTGATAAAAAAGTTTTATTAGAAAAAGCAACCGAGGCTGATGATCATAGAAGATCTGGAAAATCGGTAGGACCACTACATGGAGTGCCGATAGCAGTTAAAGATATTATAGGAACTGTTGATATGCCCACTGAGTGTGGAACAGTAATTAGAAAAGGAAAATCATATTCTCAAAATGCTGAAATAATTGATTTGCTTCACGCATCAGGAGCAATAGTTATGGGCAAAACTGCAACCTCAGAGCTTGCTTACTTAGGACCTCCAGCTACAACTAATCCTCATGATAAAAACAGAACACCAGGTGGTTCATCTAGTGGATCAGCGGCTTCGGTTGCTTCCTTTATGGCACCAGCTTCTATTGGCTCTCAAACAGGAGGATCTATAATAAGACCAGCTTCTTATTGTGGTGTAGTTGGTTATAAACCAACTTACGGACTTATTTCAAGAAACGGAGTTCTAAGAACCTCATACAGCTTAGATCAAATTGGTATGTTTGGTCGTAAAGTTGAAGATGTGGCTATGTTGGCAAAGGTATTAATAAAAAAAGATAAATACGATCCAGCCACAATTCATTACTCTACAGAAAATATTCTTACCGAAACGAAGAAAGGTCCAATTTTTGAGCCTAAGTTTATTTTTTATAAAACTGATCATTGGAAAATAATTGATAAAAAATCACGAGAGTCTTTTGAATATTTTATTAAGTCTTTTAAAAAAAATATTGAGATATTTGATACTCCCTCATATTTTAAGGATATACACAAATATCATCAAATTATTCATGAAACAGACTTGGCTAATAATTTTTCTATTTATTTTAAAAAATTTAAAAATAAACTTTCAAAATATATGCAAGATGCTATTTCAAATGGAAATAAATACACAGCAAAGGAATATGCTGAGGCAATTGATTTTATGAAAAGAAGTTATGAATCTTATGAGGAAGTATTTGAAGACTATCATGGAGTACTATCCCCATCTAGTCCTGGTGTTGCACCCAAAGGATTAAAGAGTACTGGAACAGCGGAATTTAATAAAGTCTGGTCTTATCTAGGTACCCCTTGCATATCACTGCCTTTACTTGAGGGTGAAAATAATCTACCATTAGGAGTTCAATTAATTGGCAACAAATATGATGATCATAGATTTTTAGGTGTTGCTAATTGGCTTGAGAAGGAGTGTCAGGAATAATTGTATGAATAAAATAACAACAATAATAGGTTTGTCATTTGCTGTCTTTTTTTTAATTGGTCTAGCGACCACTCTTACTAGATCAATGATGATTGGTTTTTTAGATGTCATACCGGTTTATTTGTTAATGGGTGCTGCCATCATAATGATGATTTACGAAGCCTTCTTTGATAAAAGTTAATTTATCGTAAATTGAATAACTCAAAGAAAAACTTTTTTTCATT
The DNA here is from genome assembly GCA_902577525.1 of uncultured Pelagibacteraceae bacterium. Taxonomy (GTDB): domain Bacteria; phylum Pseudomonadota; class Alphaproteobacteria; order Pelagibacterales; family Pelagibacteraceae; genus Pelagibacter. The sequence goes on from CACGZG010000019.1 coordinate 12,329, forward strand.
TTCCTTGTTATTTATTCAGCCAATTTTTATGGCTAGTAATCTTGTTGTAGCAAGAGGGGGTGTTGAGTTTGTACCCCCAATATCATTAGCTTTTTGGAGATGGACAGTAGTTTTTTTGATATTATTACCTTTTACATACATAACATTAAAAAAGAATTTTAAGATCATAAAAAAAGAATATAAAAAGTTATTTTTTTTGGGCTCAATGGGATGTGGAGTATGCGGGGCCTTTCCATTTTTGGCAGGTGAAACTACAACTGTAACAAATATGGGAATTATTTATACATCATCACCTGTGTTCATAATTTTTATTTCGTACTTTTTTTTTCATGAAAAAATAAATTTTACAAAAATAATTGGATTAATTGCATGTTTGATAGGAGTCTTTACAATCATTATAAAAGGAGATTTAGATTTATTAATTAATCTGCAATTTACAATTGGAGATTTATGGATGTTAGCTGCTGCTATTGGATGGGCATTATATTCAATTTATCTTTTTCACTGGAATTCAGAACTAAAAATTTTTGAAAGATTTACTTTAATATCATTTTTTGGAGCTTTAAGTTTATTGCCATTCTATATTGGTGAGGAAATATTTTACAAAGAGACAGTCTTTATACCTGAATTTTATTTCTGGGTAATTTTTGCTGCTATCTCGCCAGGAATAATAGCTTTTACACTTTATACTGTTACTCAAAAAAAATTAGGTGCGACTTTGACGGGTTTTACTCTTTATGTTTTTACAGTCTATGGAGCGATTTATGGGTATTTTTTATTTGATGAAAAATTTGAAAATTATCATTTCATAGGAACAATCCTGGTGTTTTTTGGCATATACTTAGCAAAGAAAAAAAATGTTAAAAAAGTTTAGGAATATTTTGTTGTTATTTTTCCAAATCATTATTTTTGTTTACATTTTAGTTTTAATTTTTTTATATTTGTATCAGAGAAATTTGTTATATCATCCTAATGAAAATAATTATTCTGGTGATCAAATATCAGTACCTATTGAAAAAGTAAAAATTAACACAGAGGACAATATTGATTTATTGGGCTGGTTTCATGAAAAAGACTTGCAAAAATATAAAACAGTTTTATTTTTTCATGGAAATGCCGGCACTCTTGAAAATAGAATTCATAAATTAAATCATTTTCGTAAAATGGATGTTAACTTTTTAATAATTGCCTGGAGAGGGTTTAGTGGCAATAAAGGGAGACCATCTGAGGAAGGCCTTTATAAAGATGGCAGAAGTGGAATAAATTGGTTAGTTAAAAAAGGTGTGAAAGAGGAAAATATTGTCATTTATGGAGAGTCATTAGGAACTGGAGTAGCAACTCATTTATCACAAAATAAAAATTTTGCTGGCGTTGTCTTGGAAACTCCTTTTACTTCTATGATTGATGCAGCCAAAACATTTTATCCATACATACCTGTAAGTTTATTGTTGAAAGATAAATTTGATAACAAAAGTAAAATCAAGAATATAAAAGTTCCAATTTTAATAATGCATGGTGAAGCTGATCAAATAGTTCCATTTTTTATGGGAAAAAAAATGTTCGAAAAAGCAAATATGCCAAAATATTCTTATTTCACAAAACATGACAATCATATGATGGAGTACGATGAAAATCTAGTTAAAGCTCTTAACTCATTTTTAAAAAGTTTAAATTAAGCCACAATCTTAACAAATATACTTCAGAATTTAATTTTATTAAGAGATAATGAAAAAATTATCTTTTTTATTAATCATACTCTTTATTTTCATTACCAAGGTTTATTCACAAGATGATTTTTTTCAGCCAGATGATTTATTTCATATAGATCATATGGACTCACACAACAAAGAATTTAGCTTATATTTTAAAGGTAGAGAAAAATCTATTTTAGCAAAAGGTGAAAATGAAAATTACATAAATGATTATCCAAAAGATCTTTATATTTACAATCATTTAACAAAGTCTTCTTCACCTTTAATTTCTTATGAGTGGTTTCCTTCGCAAGCTAAATATTTTTTACAAGAATACGATTTTCCGGTATTTCCAGATGATTTTGCATATTATTTATTAAAAGATGACAAAACATTAGTAATGATTAGTGCTGTGAAGAGTTTAAATGCTAATTTTAAATATGACATCACCAGCAAAAAATTAGAACTTTATCCTACCACTGGTAAATTTGATTTTATAATCTCCTCATTTTCCAAAGATTGTGGTCATTATAAATTTGATGATAATTATAAATGTAACATCTACAAACCTTTGATCTCAAGCAATTTAATCAATTAATTTCAGTAAAAGCTTCAGCAAATTTTTCCGCTTCGAATAACTGTAAGTCGTCTTCTTTTTCACCTAAGCCTAGAGCAATAATTGGAATTTTATATTTTTTTGCTAAAGCTAACAAAATTCCTCCCTTAGCAGTGCCATCTAATTTTGTCATCACGATACCTGTTATTGGGATGATTTTATTAAATTCTTCGACTTGATTTAATACATTTTGTCCTGATGTTGCATCTAAAACTAAAATAATATTGTGAGGTGCGTTGGGATCTATTTTTTTTGTGACATTAGCTATCTTTTTATATTCTTCCATTAAATTTTTTTTATTTTGAAGTCTTCCCGCAGTATCTATTAAAACTTGATCAAAATTATTTTTAATAGCTTCATCCACAGCTTTAAAAGCAACAGATGCAGGATCGGCTCCTTGAGATGATTTTACTATTTGAACATCTACTTTATTTGCCCAATTTTCTAGCTGTTCAATTGCAGCGGCACGAAAAGTATCCGAAGCCGCAAACATAACTTTACTGCCGTTAGTCTTAAATATTTTTCCTATTTTACCGATAGTTGTTGTTTTCCCAACACCATTCACTCCAGAAATTAACGTTGCATTAAGTTTTTCTTTTTTTTCAAAAAAAGATTTATTTTCTAAAGGTTTCATTAAAGAAATTATATATTCTTTTAAAATAGAATTTACTTCTTTAGACAAATCTTTATTTGGATCGATTTTTTTTCTAGAAATTATTTCTTTTATTTCAGAGGCAGACTCAACACCCACGTCTGATTGAATTAAAAATTCTTCAATTTTTTTTAAATTTTCATCATTAATTTCTTTTTTAACAATTATTTCTTTAAGTCCAGATGTAAACGCTGATGCACTTTTCTTAAATCCGATTTTAAATTTATCAAAGATTCCCATTACAATTTTATATTTATTTCCTTAATATCAGAAACAGGCCCTTTCATATGAATAGAATTATTTTCATCTATTGAAATTGATAGTTTTCCAGTTGAGAACTCTATATCAGTTTTATTTTCAGTAAGATTATTTAATTTACCAGCATATGCTGTAGCACACGCTGCAGTTCCGCACGCTTTAGTAAGACCAGCTCCCCTTTCCCAAACTTTTACTTTTATTAAATTTTTATTAAAAATTTGTGCAATTGTTACGTTACATTTTTCCGGGAAGACTTCATGATTTTCAATCTCAGGACCAATTTTCTCTATATTAAAATCCTCAATCCTTTTAACAAAAAAAACAATATGTGGGTTACCCACATTAATTGCGGTACCACCTAAATACTCATTATTATTTGTATCAATAATTTTGATATTTAAATTTTTTGTATCCATTTCTTTTGATAAAGGTATTTCATCCCAATTTAATTTTGGTTTACCAATTTCTGTTGTTACAATTTTTTTTTCTAATATTTCAGATTTTAATTTTCCAGATAGTGTATTTAAAATTATAAGTTTGTTATTTTTTTCATTTGAAATTAAATTTGCAACACATCTCGTTCCATTTCCACACGCTCCAGACTCTCCTCCATCTGAATTAAAAAATCTTAAACTTGCATCTGCAGAACTATCTGGATCAATAAATATTAATTGATCGCAACCAATAAAATTTCTGTCACAAATTTTAATTATCTGATCTTTTGTTAAATCGGTAATTTTTTCTCTATTATCGATTATTACAAAATCATTGCCCAATCCGTCCATTTTAAAAGCTTTGAAGTCCATATATAGTTATTTAACTTATTTATTGACTTTTTGAACCTCTATTATAGTTTGTGGCAGTTTCCGCAAAAACATTAAATTTGCGGTGTCTTTGGAAACAAAGAGATCGACACTAGTCAGCGAGGGTTCGCCCACTAGTGCGATTACTGCTGTGTGTAATAAATATGTTTGAAAATTTAACAAATAAATTTGAGGAAGTTTTTTCCTCTTTAAAAAAAGCCCCTTCACTTGATGAAAATCAGGTTGATGAAGGATTGAGAGGAATAAGACAAGCTTTATTAGAAGCTGATGTGTCTCTTGAAGTTGCTAAAGATTTTATTGAAAAGGTTAAACCAAAAGCATTAGGTCAAGAAATTATTAGATCAACATCACCTGGTGATATGGTGGTAAAGATTGTTTATGATGAATTAGTCAATCTTTTGGGTGAAAAAAATAATGATGTTAATTTAAATGCAGTGCCACCAGTATCAATGATGCTGGTCGGGTTACAAGGATCTGGTAAAACAACTACAACAGCAAAACTTGCGAGATATTTAGAGAATACAAAAAAAAAGAAAGTAATGATGGTTAGTTTGGATATTTACAGACCAGCTGCTCAAGAACAGTTAAAAACTTTAGGTGAACAAAACAATATATTAACTCTTCCAATAATTGAAGGTCAACAACCCAGTGATATTTGTCAAAGAGCAATTAGTGCAGCAAACTTGAATGGTGCAGATATTATCTTATTCGATACTGCTGGTAGAACACAAATAGATTTACAGATGATGAGTGAAATTAAACAAATTGAAAATACTATCAAACCGGCAGAGACTTTTTTAGTTGCAGACTCGCTTACTGGACAAGTAGCTGCATCAGTAGCAAAAGAATTTAATAATACAGTAAGTTTATCTGGAATTATTTTAACAAGAGCGGATGGTGATGCAAGAGGTGGAGCAGCTGTAAGTATGAAATTTGTTTCACAGGTCCCAATTAAATTTTTAGGTATTGGTGAAAAGATTGAGAATCTTGAAGTTTTTCATCCAGACAGAATTGCAAATAGAATTCTTGGGATGGGAGATATCGTTTCTCTTGTTGAAAAAGCAGCTCAAGATCTTGGGGAAGAAAATATAAAAAAAACAGAAGAAAACTTAAAAAAAGGACAATTTTCAATGCAAGATTATTTAACTCAACTGAGACAAATGAAAAAAATGGGAGGGATCGAAGGTATCATGTCTTTTATGCCTGGAGTTTCAAAAGTGAAATCTCAAATGGATGCAGCTGGTATTGATGAGAGTGTGATTACAAAAAACGAAGCTATAATTTTATCAATGACAAGAAAGGAAAGAGAGAACCCAAAAATAATTGATGGTTCTAGAAAAAAAAGAATTGCTAATGGTTCAGGAACTGATCCGGCCACTATCAATAAATTGTTAAAACAATTTAAAATGATGTCTGAAATGATGAAAAAGATGTCAAAAGGAAATCTGAAAGGTATGTCTGATAAAGGAATACCTCCAGAATTATTTAATCAATTAAAATGAAAAGGAGAGTAAATGTTAAAATTAAGATTATCTAGGGGTGGCACAAAAAAGAGACCTGTTTACAAGGTTGTTGTGGCTGACAGTCGATTTGCTAGAGATGGCAGATTTATAGAGAAAGTAGGTTTTTTCAATCCACTGTTACCAAAAGAAAAAAAGGAAAGAATTGGATTAGAGGCCGAGAGAATAAAATACTGGCTGGGTCAAGGTGCACAACCTACAACAAGAGTAGCTAGAATTTTAGGTGAGAATGAATTGATGCCTATGCCAGCTAACGGAAATAACCC
>CACGZG010000020.1 GCA_902577525.1 uncultured Pelagibacteraceae bacterium
AATAAATTCAGAGGTTTGAGATATCGTCAACAAATAATTATTAAAAAGAAAAATTTAATAATTATAAATGATTCAAAATCTACGAGTTTTTCTTCATCAAAAAGTATTTTACAGAGTGATTTCAATTTTTTATGGCTTGTGGGAGGCATTCCTAAAAAAGGAGATAAATTTATTTTACCAAAAAAATATTTCAAAAATATAAGAGCTTTTATTTATGGAAAAAATAAGAATTTTTTTATTAAAAATTTCAAGAGTAAAATTAAATATGAAAATTTTGACAATTTAAGAAATGCTTTAGCAAAAGTAATTAGAATTATAAAAAATAGAAAAATTAAAAATCAAATGATATTATTTAGTCCCTGTGCTGCATCATTTGATAGTTTCAAGAATTTTGAAGAGAGAGGGCTTTATTTTAATAGATTAATAAAAAAGTACTTTACATGAAATTTAATAGATCAATTTATAATTTATATTATGCATGGTGGAAAAACATTGATAAGACTATATTTTTTTTAATATCTTTATTATTCATAATTGGTCTATTTTTTTCACTAGTTTCAACTTCATTAATTGCATCTGACAAATTAGATACCAACGATTATTTTTTTTTTTTTAAACATTTAATTTTTATTCTTTCAGGATTAATCGTTATGTTCATTTTATCATCTTTAGATCAAGAAAAACTTTTTAAGTTTTCTTCAGTAGTTTTTATCATATCATTAATATTTTTGATTTTGGTTCCATTTATAGGAGTAGAAGTTAAAGGTTCAAAAAGGTGGATTGATTTTTACTTATTGCCAAGATTTCAACCAATAGAATTAGTCAAACCTTTTTTAATAATTTTTATAAGTTTAATTTTAGGTAGTCAAAAAAAAATGAACATTTATTTGAAATATTTATTCTCATTTTTAGTTACAATGGGTATTGGATTATTATTATTAGTTCAACCAGATTTTGGGCAAACTCTTTTAGTTTTTTTTTGTTGGACAATTTTAATATTTACATCAGGTGTTAGCATATTTTTTTTAGCAGTTTTTTTTATTTCAATAATTTTTATATTTTCTTATTTGGTTTTTTTTGTTGCAAAGTTTGAGTACATTAAAAATAGATTATTATCCTTTTTTAACTCTGAAACTGGCACATATAACTTTCAATCTGATAAAGCCATAGAGTCAATCACAAGCGGTGGTTTTTTTGGTAAAGGTATTGGTGAAGGTGTTCTTAAAAATAGAGTGCCAGAAGCTCATACAGATTATATTATTTCAGTTATTTCAGAAGAGTTTGGTGTTATTGCTATAATTTTAATTTTATTTATATTTTTAATATTTATTTACTCTGTATTTAAAAGAGTTTATTTCGAGAATGACGAGAAAACAAAACTTATTTTAGTAGGATGTGCTAGCCTAATTTTGATTCAAACAATGATACATGTTGGAGTAAATATAAGGTTATTTCCAACAACTGGAATGACCTTACCGTTTATAAGTTATGGTGGCTCATCAATTATTAGTATCTCAATTTTGTCTGGAATAATTTTAAATTTAACAAAAAGAAAAATTGAAAAAATATGAAAAAAAATCTTTTAATTTCAACTGGTGGATCTGGTGGGCATGTTATACCTGCAATAATACTACATGAACATTTAATTAATGATAGAAATATAATATTTTCATCTGACAAAAGAGGATTGGAATATTTTAATAATTCAAAATATCAATTTGAAATTATAAATACTCCTAAATTAGATAATATTTTCATTCTACCAATAAATTTAATAATTATTTTCTTTTTAACTTTAAAATCATTTTTTTTGTTAAAAAGAAAAAAAATTGAAGAAGTCTTTTCAACTGGTGGATACATGTCTTTACCTGTAATTATAGCTGCTAGACTGTTAAATTTGAAAATTTATTTATTCGAGCCAAATTTAGTATTAGGTCGAGGTAACAGATATTTTTTAAACATTTGTAAAAAGATTTTTTGTTATACTAATCAAATAAAAAATTTTCCCAGTTCTTATAAATATAAAATCACAATTATTAATCCATTGGTGCGAAAACATGTTTATGAATTTCAATCAAATTACAATGATAAAAATAAGTTTACTTTATTAATAGTCGGAGGTAGCCAAGGTGCAAATATATTCAATAAAAATTTAAAAAATTCATTAGTAAATATTTCTAAAAAGATTCCAATAAAAGTAATACAACAAACTAATAAAAAAAATATTAATTCATTAAGTCAATTTTATTCAAAGAATGATATAGAAAATAAGATTTTTTACTTCGATGAAAATTTTATAGAAAGTGTTCAATCTTCTGATCTTTGTATCACAAGAGCAGGAGCAACAACGTTAGCTGAATTATCAGTTGTAAATACACCATTTATTGCTGTCCCACTACCTACGTCAAAAGATAATCATCAATTTGAGAATGCAAGTTTTTATAAAAAAAAGGATTGTTGTTGGATAATCGAAGAAAGTGATTTTGAAGAAAAAATCGAGGATATTTTAGAAAATATAATAAATAAAAAAAGTGATTATATTAATAAAAAAGAAAATTTGGAAAAATTAAATTACCAAAATTCTTGGAATAATGTTAATCAAAAAATATTAAAAGCAATAAATGAAAATTGAATTAGCAAAAAATGAAGTTATCCATTTTGTAGGAATTGGTGGAATAGGTATGAGTGGTCTTTCATTAATTATGAAAGGTAAAGGTTTTAAAGTTCAAGGTAGTGACTTATTTTTAAATAAAAATATCGAGAGACTAAGAAAAGCAAAAATAAAAATTTTCTTAGGACAAAAAAAACAAAATTTAAAAAATGCGACTATTGTTGTGAGATCCTCCGCGATAAAAAAGAATAATCCTGAAATCATTGAAGCTAAAAGAAAAAATTTAACAATTATTTCAAGAGGTAGAATGTTAGCTCACATAGTATCTTTGATGAAAAATATTGTTGTAGTTGGTTCACATGGTAAAACCACAACTACATCATTGATAGCCTCAATTTTTCAAAAAACCAAATTAGATCCAACAATTATTAATGGTGGAGTAATTAATTCAATTCAAAATACAGCTAAATTGGGCAAAAGTGATTGGTCAATATTAGAAGCAGATGAGTCAGATGGTAGTTTTATTCATATACCACCTACCTATTCGATAATTACAAATATAGATAGGGAGCACATGGATTTTTACAATACTATGGAAGATTTAAAAAGATATTTTTATCAATTCATTGATAAAGTCCCATCATTTGGAAAATCATTTATCTGTATCGATGATAAAGTAAATAATGACATTGTTAAAAAACTCAAATCTAAAAATTTTTATACTTACGGTGTTAACTCTAAATCAAATTATTTAATCAGAAACATTAAACAAACACCTAAATTTTCTGAATTTGATTTACAAGTTCAGGTACCAAATAAAAAAAAACTTTTTGTTAAAAAAATAAAAATTCCTTTGCTTGGAATTCACAATATTAGAAATTCAGTAGCAGCAACTGCCGTCGCATTAACTGTTGGTATTTCAATAAAAGATATAAAAAATGGTCTATTAAACTTTAGAGGAGTTCAGAGAAGATTTAATAAAGTTTTCACTTATAATAATATTGATTTTTTTGATGATTACGCACATCATCCGACAGAAATTAAATTTGTATTAGATGGAGTAGACAAAGTTTATAAAGGTTATGATAAAGTTTGTGTGTTTCAACCACATAGAATTTCAAGATTAAAAGATTTAAGAAAAGAATTTTCTCATGCTTTTAAAAAAGCTAATATTGTTATTTTGTGCCCAATATATGCCGCTGGTGAAAAAATAAAATTAGGTTTTAATTATTTCACTTTTGCAAAAGAAATTATAAAAAACTCTAAAGTAAGATTATTTCTGATAAATGATAAAAAACAATTAGCTCAATTTCTTAAAAATAATATGTTTGGAAAAAAAATAGTTATTGGAATGGGTGCTGGCACTATTTCAAATTGGATGAAAGAACTTCCAGATTTGATAAAATGAAAATTGATACTAAAAAAGAATTATTAAATGAATTTGGATCAAATATTTTCTTTGATTATGACCTAAAAAAAAGGAATTGGTTCAATATTGGTGGTAAGTGTAAAATATTTTTTAAAGCAGAAAATTTAAAACAATTAATTAATTTTTTGAAAAAATTAAAAAAGGATGAGAAAATATTTATTCTTGGAGCAGGATCTAATACTCTAATTTCAGATAATGTTTTTAATGGAGTTGTTATAAAGTTTAGTAAATATTTTAACAATATCTCTTTACATGGAAAAGATATTATAATTGCAGGTAGTGCAGTTTTGGATAAAACACTCTCAGAATTTGCGATTGAAAATGAATTAAGCGGTTTCGAATTTTTATCTTGTATTCCAGGTACGGTTGGTGGGGGGATAAAAATGAATGCTGGTTGTTTTGATAGAGAATTTAAAGATATTTTAGTTTCAATTCAAGCTATAGATAAGCTTGGTAATATAGTTACAATTCCATCTAAAGACATAAAATTTGAATATAGAAAAAATAATTTGCCAGATGAAATGATTTTTTTAAGTGCATCTTTTAAGGGAAATAAGGGTAAACGTGATGATATAATTAGAATAACAAACAAATTAAAAGCAGATAAAGAAAAAAATCAACCAACTATGATCAAAACAAGTGGCAGCACATTCAAAAATCCGATTTCTCAAACAGAAAAAAAAGTTTGGCAATTAATTAAAGAATCTGTTCCTTTAGATCAAAACTTTGGTGATGCTTGTATTTCTTCAAAACATTGTAATTTTTTTGTAAATAAAGGAAACGCAACTTTTGAAGATATGAAAAAATTAATTAATCATGTTTCTAAAAAAGTTTTTGAAAAAACAGGAATTAGACTAGAAAAAGAAATTAAAATATTAGAATAATTTGAAAAAAATATTAGTAGTATCTGGGGGAATATCAAAAGAAAGACTTATAAGTCTTAATACAGGAAAACAAGTAGCAAAAACATTAATAAGAAATGGTTATAAAGTAAAAATTTCTGAACCAGGTTCAAAGATGATTGAAATAATAAAATCATTCAAACCAAATATTATTTTCAATGCTCTTCATGGTCAGTTTGGTGAAGATGGTTATATACAAATTATTTTAGAGACCTTTAGAATACCTTATACACATTCTGGTGTCATATCTTCTGCTATAGCTATGGATAAGATATTATCAAAAAAAATTTTTGTTAAAAACAATATATTAACTCCTAAATATTTTTTGTTCTCTTTTGATAAATCAAAATCCTCGCTGATAAAAATTATAGAAAAAAAATTAAAATTTCCTGTTGTAATAAAGCCAATAAATGAGGGATCAAGTGTTAATGTTTTTATATGTAGCAAAAAGAATCTTTTTAAAAAATTGAAAATTTTGGAAAATTATAAAAAAATTCTTATAGAAGAATATATACCAGGTAGAGAGATTCAGGCTGCTATTATAGGAAAAAAAAAATTAGGTGCAATTGAATTAAAACCTAAGAGAAAATTTTATGATTATCAGGCAAAATATAATCCTCAAGCGAAAACACAACATATTATCCCTGTTGATTTGTCAGAAAAAGATTATCTCAAATTAATGAATATATCGTTGAAAGCACATAATTTAATTGGTTGTAGAGGAGTAACAAGATCCGACTTTAAATATCACAAAGGAAAATTTTATCTATTAGAAATAAATACACAACCAGGCATGACAAGCTTATCTCTTGTTCCTGAAATTGCTGCATATTATGGAACAAGTTTTATAAACTTACTTAAATTAATTTTAAAAGATGCATCAACAAATAAGTAAAAAAATTTTTTTTTACATTGCTGTATTAATATTACTTGGCTCAATAAATAATTTAAATTTTTACTATTTTGAATTTCCTAAAATAAAAAAAATAGACATCACAGGAATAAATAATGAACAAAAAATAAGAATGTTGAAAAATCTGGATTATATGAAATTTCAAAATATTTTTTTTTTAGAAACTTTAAGAGTAAATAAAATTATTTCATCAAATAATTTGATCGAAAAATATTATATTCATAAAAGATATCCATCTACTTTAAAAATTGAAATTATAAAAACAGAAATTCTTGCAAATCTTTTAAAAGATGGATCAAATTATCTTGTGGGTGCAAATGGAAAATTAATAGAAACTACTGCTTTGGATGAAAGCAAACCTTTTATATTTGGAAAAATAGATATTAAAAGTTTTATAAATTTAAAGAATAAATTGGAAAATTCAAATTTCGATTATGAAAATATTAAAAATTTTTATTTTTTTAACTCAGATAGATGGGATTTAGAAATGAAAGATGGTATATTAATTAAATTACCACAAAAAAATATTGATAAAGCATTAAAAATGATCTTTGAATTCATATCTGAAAACAAATTGAATGATATCAATATAATTGATGCTAGAATAAATAATCAAATTATTATTAATGGATAACTCTGAAATTTTCGATACTTTTTTATTCATGAGTCCTGAAAAAATAGAAATTTTTGTAAAAAACAAAGATGATAAAAATAGTCATTACAGAAATAAAATAGATATAGAACATCTTGGAAAAGAAAAAAATTTATTATTAATTGATAAATTTTTAAACCAAAACATTTTTAAAATTGAAAAAGAATTAAATTTTTTTGTAAAGAATATATTTTTGATTATTGATAATGATCAATTTTTAAGTGTTAAGGTATCTTTCAAAAGAAAAAATGATGAAGATATATTTAATTTAAAGAACCTGAATTACTTGCTTAAAGAGGCTAAATACCAGATTAATGAAAGTTACAAAGAAAAAGTAATAACACACATGATCATTGATAATTATTTTATAGATAATAAGATTTATAAAGATTTACCAAAAGATGTAGAGTGTAATCAATTTTCAATAAGTATGAATTTTATATGTATTGCTATAGATTATATTAAACAAATGGAACAAATTTTGGGGAATTACCAAATAAAAATTCAACAAATAATTAGTGCTCAATATCTGAGAGATATATTCGGAAATAATAATGATGATTTTTTTGACTTTAGTCAAAAAATTCTTAACGGTTACAATCCAAATGAGATTTTGTTAATTCCAAAAAATAATAAAAATAAAGGTTTTTTTGAGAAATTCTTTCTTTTTTTCAGTTAAAATCGTATTTTACAGTAATATTTGTTGTTTTTAAATTTAAGCATTTTCATATTAAACATCTCAAAATGTCTAGTTTAAATCAAAAAACTATAAAAAATAAAATATATCTCAAAGGTATAGGTCTTCATACTGGAAGAAAAGTTTCTATGAAGATTAGTCCATCAGATCCAAATTCAGGTATCATATTTAAAAGAATTGATCTTAAAGGAAACAATATTGTAATTCCAAATGTATTTAATGTAACCAATGCAGCTTATTGTACTACAATAACAAATGAGAATGGTGTATCAGTATCAACTATAGAGCATCTTATGGGTGCTTTTTATGGAATTGGAATAGATAATGCACTTGTTGAAATTGACAGCCAAGAATTACCTATTATGGATGGGTCAGCAAAAATATTTGTTGAAGAAATTTTAAAATCTGGAATTGAAATTAGCGATACACCTATAAGAATTGTTAAAATAGAGAAAGAAGTTAATCTGATAAAAAAAGAAAAAAATATATCAATTAAGCCAAGTAAGCTAAGTTTAGAAATTGATTTTGAAATCAAATATAATAATGCTTTAATTGGTAACCAAAGAAATATCATCGATGTTTACAAATCTGATTTGAAAGATATTTATAATTCAAGAACATTTTGTTTGTACGAAGATATCAAGAAACTCAGATCAGCTGAACTAGCTTTAGGTGGATCTTTGGATAATGCGATAGTAGTAAAAGAAAATAAAATTTTGAATGAGGAAAAATTAAGAAATGAGAAAGAATTTGTAAATCATAAAATTTTAGATTGCATGGGTGACCTTTACCTATCTGGGTTTAAAATTATAGGAAATTTACACTGCTCCCAAGGTGGTCATATGCTTACAAATGAATTGTTAAGAAAGGTTTTCGAAAATAATAGCAATTTTTCAATCTTAGAAGTTAAAGAAAAAACAATCCCAAATACTTTCTTTAATAAACGTCACTTAAGATCTATAGCTTAATAGTTTTGTTTTAATAAAAAAACTGATAAATAATTTTTATGTTAAAAAATTTTTTATTAATTTCATTTTTTGTAATACTGCTTTCATCTTGTTCAAAAGGTATTCAAAAAACTGTTTCCACTATTGAGTCAAAAAACTTGGAAACTCAAATGATAGAGTCTTATGAAGCTGGTATGGAGGCGCTTGATAAAGGTGATGCTCTATTTGCAGTTAAGAAATTCAATGAAGCAGAACTCTTGTATCCACAATCTCAATGGGCACCAAAATCTTCTTTGATGGCTGCATATTCGTACTGGACTCAAGCATATTATAGCAGTTCAATTTCTGAATTAAAAAGATTTTTAAAAGTTTATCCTAACGATAAGAATTTAGATTACGCTTACTACTTATTGGCTATGAATTACTATGACTCAATTGTTGATGAAAAAAAAGATTTAAGACCTTTAAATTTAGCAAAAGAATATTTTATACTTTTGAATGATAAATTTCCAAAATCAGATTATGCATCTGACGGTAATTATAAATTAGAGTTGATTGAAGATATTCTAGCAGCTAAGGAAATTTATATTGCCAGACATTATATTAAAAAAGAAAAATGGATTGCAGCGATTAATAGACTTAAAATCATTATCACTGAATATGATACCACAGTTTACGTTGAAGAGGCTTTGCACAGGTTAGTTGAGGTACATTACATAATTGGATTAGAAGATTTAGCACAAAAATACGCGAAAACTTTAGGATATAATTATCAATCAAGTGAATGGTACGAACAGTCATATAAAATTTTTAACAAGGAATATGAATTTAAAAAAGTGAAAAAAGAAAATAAAAGAAAAAATAAATTATTAGATAGAATAAGATCTTTTTTTTAAAAGATGGAAAAAAATAAACTAAAAAAACTATATAAAGATAAAATTGAAGAGTTTAATCATAATAATTTTTTATATTACGAAAAAAGTGAACCAAAACTTAGTGACACTTCCTTTGATAACTTAAAAAAAGAAATATTAGATCTTGAAAAAAAATATAAATTTCTAAAAAGTAAAGACTCACCTTCAAATTCTATAGGTTATAAACCATCAAAAAATTTTAAAAAAGTATCACATAAAGTCCCAATGTTATCACTTTCTAATGCGTTTACTGAAGAGGATTTATTTAATTTTGAGAAAAGAATTATCAATTATTTGGATAAAGAAAAAAGTTTTGAGATTGAATACAGTGCTGAACCAAAAATTGATGGTATATCAGCTTCTTTGACTTATAAAAATGGAAAATTTATTACTGGTTTATCTAGAGGAGATGGAAAAGAAGGAGAGGATATTACAGAAAATTTAAAAACAGTTATAGATATACCTCATGTAATCAAATCAAAAAATTTTCCTGTTGAAATTGATATTAGAGGAGAAATATTTATTCAAAATAGTGATTTTAAGAAATTAAAAGGTAAATTTGCAAATCCAAGAAATGCTGCCTCAGGCTCTCTTAGACAAAAAGATCCCAATGAAACAAAAAAAATACCACTTAAATTTATTGCTTATACTTTTGGTTACGAAAAAGATTTGAAGATTTCAACTCAAAATTCATTTTTAGCAAAACTTAAAGAATGGGGTTTTAAAACAAATCCATTAAACAAATTAGTTAAAAAAGTTGAGGAGTTAATGATAAATTATCATGAAATTGAAAAAAAAAGAGATGAATTAGATTTTGATATTGATGGTATAGTTTATAAAGTTAATGATTTTAAATTACAAAAAAGACTTGGAAATGTTGCAAATGCACCGAGATGGGCGATAGCACATAAGTTTTCAGCTAACAGTGGTGTCTCAATAATTGAGAATATAGAAATTCAAATTGGAAGAACAGGAGCTTTAACGCCGGTAGCAAAGATAAAACCAGTTAATATTGGTGGGGTTGTTGTCTCAAATGCTACTCTTCATAATGAGGAAGAGATTATAAGAAAAGATATAAGAATAAATGATACAGTAATTATTGAAAGAGCCGGAGATGTGATTCCTCACGTAATTTCGGTAGATTTAAAAAAAAGAAAAAAAGATACAAAAAAATTTAAATTCCCAATTAATTGTCCATCATGCGGTTCTAAAACTGTCAAAGATTTTAATTTAACAACAAAAAAAGAGGATGCAGTAAGGAGATGTTCAAGCGAGGGTTATAATTGTGATAAAGTTGTAATTGAAAAATTAAAACATTTTGTATCAAAAGAAGCATTTAATATAGAGGGATTTGGAAAAAAAATTGTTGAAAATTTTTGGAATTTAAATTTAATAAAATTACCTCAAGATATATTTAATCTTAATTATAAGAAAATAGAAGACTTAGATGGCTGGGGAAAACAATCTGTAGTAAATCTTAGATATTCAATAGATTCAAAAAAAACTATCTCTTTTGAAAAATTTATTTATGCCTTAGGTATAAGACATATTGGTTTGGAAAATGCTAAACTTATTTCAAAAAATTTAAAAACTTTAAAAAATTTTTTGTTGTTGCCAGAAAAAGATAATTTTAGAGAATTACTTAATATTGATGGAATAGGAGAAACTCAAATTAACTCAATAAAAAATTTTTTCAAAAATAGAACAAATATTCAAGTTCTAGCTGAACTTGAAAAAATTCTTAATGTTAAAGACGCAAAAATTAAAAAGATTGATGGTTCATTTAATAATAAAACATTTATGTTAACAGGGAAACTTGAGGGAATTAGTAGAGCAGAAGCTAAGTCTTTGATTGAGGAAAATTCTGGCTCAATCATTAGCAATGTTTCAAAAAGACTTGATTATTTAATAATAGGTGAGAAACCAACAAAAAGAAAAATAGAAGCTGCAAAAGATCTAAAAATAAAAATATTAAATCAAAAAGAATGGTCTAGCATGCTAAAGAAAACTAGATAACCATTTTTTCTCATTTTTATTTAGATAATTTGATAATTTTGAATAGACATTCAAGTGGTAGTTAAACAAATAATTCTTTTCTTGTTTATTTAAAAGTTCAAAATTAATTAAATCTTTATCTATTGGCGCCAAAGTTAAGTTTTCAAAAAATAATTTTTTTTTATATTTTTTCACATAGACTAAATTTTCAATTCTAATTCCAAATTTACCCTTTTTGTAATAACCAGGTTCATTACTTAGCACCATTCCTTCTCGAAACTTAATAGTATTAAATTTTGATATTGCTTGGGGTCCTTCATGAACATTTGAAAAAAAACCTACACCATGACCAGTGCCATGATCATAATCTAAGCCGCTTTCTTTTAGATATTTTCTTGCCCTAATATCAATTAATTTTCCATTATAATGAGTTTTGAGATTAGAAGTAGCAACAGCGATATGACCTTTTAAAACCTTTGTAAAAATATTTCTGATATATTTCTGAGGCTTATTAAAACACAATGTTCTTGTTACATCAGTTGTTCCATATTTGTATTGTCCACCTGAGTCACATAAAAAAATATCTTTTTTGTTAATTACTTTTGTTTTCATCCTCGATGCCCTATAATGAACTATCGCTCCATTTTCACCTGCCCCAGCAATTGTATTAAAACTTGGAAATAAATATTCTTTATTCATTTTTCTAAACTTTTCTAATTTGTTTTGAGCATTAACTTCAGAAATCTTTTTATTATTTTTAACTTTTATCCAATACAAAAATTTTGTTAAAGCAACACCATCAAAAATATGACTTGAAATCATATGATTAATTTCATTTTTATTTTTAATAGATTTTAAAAGATAAATTGGATCATCTTTATTTAAAATCTTAAATTTTTTATCAATAATTTTTCTATGAAATATAGAACAAGTTTTATTATCAGTTATTATACTTCCTTTTTTTAGGCTTTTAAAAAGAACACTTAAATCATTAGGGTTTATAACTTGATTTACTTTGATTTTATTTTCATCAATAAGATTTTTAAGTTTAGAAAATTCAGAAATAAAAAATATTTTTTTTTTTTTTGAGATTAATAGTCGACAATTTGGTAATGGACTGTTTGGATAATCATGACCTCTTATGTTTAATAACCACGCAACATTTTCAGGCGCACTTACAAACAGATAGTCAGCATTTTTTTTTCTGAGGATTTTTGATACCTTATCTATTTTCGTATTATGACTTTCTCCAACAACTTTTTTTTCAATGGAATAAAAAGCTTTCGTATTACCTGGATAATTATCAAAAATTTGATCGATTAGATTGTAGTTGATTATTTTTATTGAGTTCCTCTTTAAAAAATATCTATTAATTTGCTGTAGTGTAAAAATTTTTGGATCTATACCTAAAGTTAAATTTTTAAAAAATTTACAATTAATAATATTGCTTAATTTTTCTATCTTATAATTCTTTCCAGACTCTATTTGAGCCTGGATTGTATATCTTCCATCAACAAATAAATAATTTTTATTTTTTAATATGACTGCATAACCAGCTGATCCACTAAAATTAGATATAATTTTTAATCTATCTTTCTGTGAATATTCTGCAAAATATTCATCATTTTTTGGAACTACATACCCATCTATGCCAAGTCGATTAAACTTACTTTTTAATATTTTTAATCTTTTGTTAATCATTTCAATTTTTTTTGATATCTTATCCATCCTGGACTTCTAATATTATTTTCTTCAAAATCAAAATCTTGGTTGAATTCAAAATCTTCAGTATCATCTTTATTATTTTCATCAAAAAATGAATTTTTCTCCAAATATTTTTCTGGTAACTCTTCAATAAATCTTGATGCTATACTGTCTATCCAGTCTCCTTGATAAAATCTATTCAGAGAAAAAGAAATAATTATTTTTCTTTTAGCTCTTGTTATACCTACATAAGCAAGCCGTCTCTCTTCCTCAAGACCATTTTGACCTTTTTCCTCAATAGATTTTTGATGAGGAAATAGTCCCTCTTCCCAGCCAGGTAAAAAAACCACATCAAATTCAAGACCTTTTGCAGCATGCATCGTCATCATATTTATTTTTTGCCCATTCCAATCTTGATCTATTGAAGTTGCTAATGAAACATGATCTAAAAAACTTTCAAGATTATCAAATTCTTTCATTGCACTTAAGAGTTCTTTTATATTTTCTAATCTATTTTCGTTTTCAAGATCTTTTTTATTCTTGAGCATTGCAGAGTAACCAGATTCATCCAAGACTATTTGAAGTAATTTAACATGATTAAAATTTTTATTTTTTAAATCAAATCGCCATTTATTTATTAAATCTAAAAATAAATTTAAGCCTATTTTTGCTTTCGGTTTAATCAAATTATTGTCAATTAATTTTTTTGAAGAAGTTTCTAAACATAACGAATTTTTTTTTGAAAATTCATGTATTAATTTTAGAGTACTTTCTCCTATTGATCTTTTTGGATTATTAACTATTCTTTCAAATGCAAGGTCATCTTTTTCTTGGTTGATTAATCGAAGATAAGCTACACAATCTTTAATTTCAGCTCTTTCATAAAATTTTATACCACCCAATATTCTATAAGGAATTCCAATTTTTAAAAAACGTTCTTCAAATTCTCTTGTTTGATAAATTGCTCTAACTAAAATAGCAATGTTGTTAAATGAATATTTTTTTTTGAGTTTTTCAATTTCATCAGATATACCAGTTGCCTCATCTTTACCATTTTTAAAACAATTCAATTTGATTAAGTCACCCTCATCCATTTGACCTTTTAAAGTTTTTCCAACTCTATTTTCATTGTAAGAAATTAAATTTGATGCAACAGATAATATATTTTGAGTTGATCTATAATTTTGTTCAAGTCTTATTACTTTTGTATTTTTGAAAATTTGGTCAAATTCTAAAAAGTTTTTAATTTCTGCACCTCTCCAACTATAAATAGATTGATCATCATCACCTACACAACAAATATTTTGATTTGAACTTACAAGTAGTTTAAGCCATTTACTTTGTATAAGATTTGTATCTTGATATTCATCTACCAAAATAAATTTAAAATTTTTCTGGTAGATTTCTCTAATATCAGAATTTTTCTCTAAAATTTTTACAGAATGTAAAATTAAATCTCCAAAATCACAAGAGTTCAGGTCGATAAGTTTTTGTTGGTATATTTTATATAACGGTAAAATAATTTTTTCATAAAGATCTCTTTTGTTTATTCTAACTTCACTTGGATAAAATCCTTTATTTTTCCATCGATCTATAATTGCTAAAATATATTTCGGTGAAATTTTTTTAACATCTATATTTTCAGCTTTACAAATATTTTTGATTAATCTTACTTGATCATCAGTATCTATAATTGTAAAATTTGAATTAAGGTTTACCGCAGCTGCGTGTTTTCTTAAAATTTTTGCGCAAATTGAATGAAAAGTTCCAAGCCAAGGCAGACCTATAGCAGTAGAGCCTAATATTTTACTAACTCTTAACTCCATTTCTCTCGCAGCCTTGTTTGTAAAAGTCACAGCTAAAATTTGATTAGGAAATGCATTCTTATTTTTAATTAAATTTGCTATTCTAGATGTTAGCACTTTAGTTTTACCTGATCCTGCGCCAGCAACTATTAAAAGTGGTCCATCTATATGCAATACAGCTTCTTTTTGAGATTTATTCAAATTTTTTAAATATTCTGAGTTTACCATTTCAAATTTTTAATTATAAATTGATTCAATTTATATGCCTAAATATAATTTATTAGATAAAAAGTTTAAGAAACAATTATTATCAATAAATAATTCATTAGAAAACTCTTTTAATAAAATTAAAGTTTTAAAATCTAACATAAAAAGATTGTCATTATCTAAGGATAATAAAGTTTTTTTAGGTATCGGAATATTTATAATTTTGTCTCTAAGTTACTTTTTAATTCCTTCGATTTATAATAAAGAGCTAATTAAAGATGAAATTAAGAATCATTTAGTTAGTAAATATAAGATTAATTTAAACTTTAGTGATAAAATAAACTACTCTTTTTTACCTAAGCCACATTATATAATAAAAGATTTATCAATACTAAATAAAGAGAACGAGATAGGAAAAGTAGGTAACCTTAAAATATTTATTTCAATCAACAATTTTTTTTCTTCAAAAAATTTAGAAATTAAGGATATAGTTTTAGATAAAACAGAATTTAATATCAGTAAAGATGATTTAATTTTTTTTCAAAATCTTCTAAATACTAAACCTAGTAAAAATAAGATAAGCATAAAAAATAGTATTATATTTTATAAAAATGATAATGATGAAGTATTATTTATAAATAAAATTTTTAATAGTAAATTTTATTATGACTCTAACTATCTAGAAAATATTTTAATTTCAAAAAATGAAATTTTTAATGTTCCATATACACTTGAAATCAAAAAAAATGAATTTGATAAAATAATTTTTTCAAATTTTAAATCAAGAAAATTAAGAGTTAATATTGAAAATGCGATTAATTATGAGTACGCAAATAAAACAGGAACTTTAGATATTTTATTATTAAATAAGGATACATCATTAAAATATGAGTTACAAAAAGATTTAATTAAATTCAAATCTGATGGAATAAAAAATAATTAT
>CACGZG010000021.1 GCA_902577525.1 uncultured Pelagibacteraceae bacterium
AATAAATAAAAAAAAACCTAATATTTACTTTTTTATTCTCGATGCAATGCAACCAGTAAGTGGTTTTGAAAAATATTATAAAATTAATCTTGATAATTATTTAAACAATTATGAAAATAATGGATATGTATATTTTAAAAATACATCGAATTTATACGATAATACTACACACGGATTATCAGCTATTTTTCATCTAGGTCATATTTTAGATAATAATAAAGATATAATGAAAAATTCTGGGGAATTATTTCCAAATATTTTAAGGAAGAATAAACAATCTAATTTAATGTTAAATCTTAATAATCTTAATTATGATTTTAAATGGATTGGTAATTATTATGCATATTGTCCAAAATTTAATTTGAAACATTGTTTAAATCAAAATCAATTCAAAATAATAGACTTCTATTTATATGTAAGTTTTTTTAAAAAATCTCCTTTTATTCAAATTATTACAAATCTCGGTTATTTACTTAAATTTGATTTTGACAAATATCTATTTTACGAATTACATGATGGAATAGGAAGGTTAAATAATTACATTATTGGGAATAACAATTTAGAAAAACCTACTTTTTATTTTATACATCATATGTCCCCACACTGGCCTTATGTTACAAATTCAGATTGTTCATATAAAAACTACCCTGGTGAGGAAAATTTTGAGGGTTACAAGTCAGCATATCTGTGTAATCTAAAAAAGATTAATGAAACCATTAAACTTATTAACAAAAAGGATCCTAAAGCCTTTGTAGTTTTTCAAAGCGATCATAATTGGCAAATGTCAAAAAATGTGAGTGAAAAAAAACTTATCTTTAATTTAGTTAAAAAAAAAAATGATTGCGAATTTGACCAAAATATAAATTACAGTAACGTAAATACATTAAGGTTAATCTTTTCATGTATAACAGGAAATGATGTCCAATATATTCCTTAATTCTAGTTTACTAACTTGCAAGTAATTTAAAACTAAAGTAAATTTATTTTTTTGGGCCTGTAGCTCAGTTGGTTAGAGCAGTACACTCATAATGTATTGGTCCCAGGTTCGAGTCCTGGCGGGCCCACCAAATCCAGTAAAATCAACGTTTAGAAAATAAAGTTTCTTAAAATTTCAGCAAAAAACCCTCTAAAAATTTTTTCGTTGTATACCAAATTGAGTCCAATCATTTTTAGCAATGTACTGGTCTCTTATTAGTCGCAATGATATATTTTACCTATGTTTAAGTGGCTAAAAAAAAAAGTAAAAGAAAAGACTGATCAAGAATATAAAAGTGGAATTAGAAGGACCCGAAACTTTTTAAAGTTCGCAATGGCTTTCAAGGACAATCACGACCAGCTTAAACAAGATCTATTATCTATGGATACTACTTTAGCTATTTTGGAAATGTCACCAAATGACTCAAAAAATATGGATAGATTACTAAACGTTGATATGATTTGTAGAAAAATATTTGCTACTGAATACGGAGGTGACGATTCAAAATATAACAAAAAATTTGATACTTAATGATTTTCTCAAATGCTCATAATAAATTCAAGAAACAAGAAATTTACTCAATTTTTAAAATAGGTTCCTATATTTTTGTTATCATTGGTTTTTTGACAGCTTTGGAATTTTTCTTTTATTTAATTGGCTCAGACCTTAGACCGATAGGTGAAATTTATGCTGCTTTATCAACAGATATAGTTACAGAGACAAGATCAAATTCATTGATGCCAGTTGTTACTGAAGGAAGTCCAAAGATAAATATGCTAATTTTAATAGTTATGATGGGAGTATGTTTTGGCTCTTTTATTATGTTCGTTACGTATTTAAGCTGTTTGTATAAAAGTTTTAAAGGAGAATAAAGTGAAACAAGATAGAAGCAAAACGTTTCTAATACACTTTGCAGGTTGGGCATTTGTATATGCAATAATCGGTTTGGTATCAGGTCTTTATGAGAAGATTTGGATGGAAGATATAATGGGCGTTGAAGGAGGAGAAGTAATAGTTTTATGGTTGGTTTTATCAGCAGGATGTGCTCCAATAACAATGTTTAGAGATTAATGAAAAAGATTTTAGCGATCATAGTTCTCAGCTTTTTACTTAGTGGGAATTCATATGCAAAATATATTGAGATAGTTTGTACACCGGATGAAAAATGGGAGTCAGACCTTAAAAGAAGCAAAATTTGGTTTGCTTTTACAAAGCCAAAATACTTTTTTCATTTTGATGAGAAAAATCTGAAAATAATTAAAATAGGAATTACCAAAGATCCGAAAGACCTTAAAGTTGTCAATTATTCAGTGGAAAAAAAAATTAAGCACAATTACCCAATGTTTGGTTTTCATACAAGTACAAATCTTTCTGCTTATGAGGATGTTGTAAACGTTTTTGAACTTGTAGATTTTGACGAACCTAATACTTTTTCTTACTTTAGATTTGGACTACGTGTAGAACAATATAGACTAAAACCAGCACAAACTAAGTTAATAGCTAAGGAAATGAGAGATCTTTCTCTATCAGAATTTTTGAGAGCAAAAGATAAAGTTAGTAGTGAGACTTTCTCATCTCTTGGAACAATTTCCTCTTTTGGTGGACTCGCTGGCACTTGTGAAAATAGTTCAGTGAGAAATTGGTAAAAACGTACACAAAAACTATCCTAATTTAATTTTTTCATTGTATCCCAAATTGTGTAACGAAAAACTTTGAATTAAAATAAATAAATAGCCTCAACGTTCATTTATATTATTTTTGGACTCTCATAATGTATTGGTCCCAGGTTCGAGTCCTGGCGGGCCCACCAAAAAATATAGATTAGTTTTTTATGAATTCCTCTAAAGATTTAAAAAGTGAATTAATATCTCCGTTATTAGTATTTAATATGGATGAAAATTCCTCTTTTTGAGTTCTTGCTAAGCTAAGACCCTCAATAATTAAATCTCTTATCAATGGTGTATCTGGATTTTTAGTGTAAATTCTCCAATCAATTTTTACCTCTGGTCTTTCATTTGTACCTTTAAGTAAAGAGTTTACAATAGTATAATTTTCATTCAGAACCTGTTTATCAAAAACATCAATTTCTGGATTTGTATATTCTGCTAATCTACTAGAGAAGCTTTTTAAAAAATATTCATTGAATATCTTTGAGTATTTATCCTTTTGATCGTCATTTAAAGTTTTTCTTATTGGACCAAGTGTATAAAAACCAATACCTTTAATATCGACAGTTTCGATTGCAATTTTTTTTAATTCCTCAATTTTATCACTTTTTGAAATATTTTCTGACAATACTTTTGAAGCTCTATTGACTGTAGATTGAACAAAAATATCTGGTTCTATAGCTTTTACAGTATCTAATATTAAAAAATTAAGAAAAAATATGAATATAATTTTTCTAATCTTCATTAACTATATTTTTAATTAATTACTCTCGATTTCTTCCCAATCACTATCATTTTGAGTGTTGATAATTTTTTTAGTGTTAGCAATTTTTTGTTGTCTATCTTGTAAATATAAGCTCTTAACTGATGCATAAAAATCTATAGAATTTTCTTTTAAATTTTCTAAAGAGTCAAAATTTTTTGCTCTAAAGTCCACACCACTTGTTGCTTTGGTACCATAATAATTTACATCAGTAAAATATTGAGTATCATTTTTAACTGTTACATTAAACCATGCATCCCCCCCAAGAAAATTTGCAGTTGAAGCTATAGCATCTCTTGTAGTACTTGGTCCTAAAACGGGTAAAACTATATAACATCCCGGCCCAACCCCTGCGGCTGCCAATGATTGTCCATAATCCTCTTTTTCGTACTCAGAAATTCCAAGTGCTTGCGCTACATCGAAAATTCCTAATACACCCACAGTTGTATTAATCAAAAATCTTCCAGTGTTTACTCCTGCCATCACAAAATCTCCCTGAAGAATGTTATTAGGAATAGTGACAAGATTTGACAAGTTATCAAGTGAATTGCTTACTCCAGATCTTATCGGTGAAGGAATTTTTCTATAAACACTTGCAACTGGTTTAAATATTACTCCATCTAAAGCTTGGTTAAATGCAAACGTGGCTCTATTTAAATTTTCAAAACAATCTTTTATTTCTGAAGGTTCATTTTTTTTTAAAATTAGATCTCCATCCGATGCTGCTAAAGAATTTGAAATTAGCGCAAAAGTTGTAATTAGAATTATTGCAAATCTTTTAACCATTCATCCTTTTATAATGTATTAATCACTAAAGTAAATTAACTATTTATTTAAAATGAGCTCAAAATTAGCCCTTAATTTGACCAAATATTATTCTATTAATTTTGATTTAAAAAAAAGGAAAAGAGATAGAATTAAATTCATCATAATTCATTACACTGGAATGAAAAAGGAGAAAGATGCAATCGACAGATTGTGTGACTATAAATCAAAAGTTAGTTGTCATTATTTTATAAAAAGAAATGGAAATATCCTAAATTTAGTACCAGACTTATATAAATCCTGGCATGCGGGTAAGTCTTATTGGAAGAAATTTAACTCATTAAATAAGTATTCGATTGGAATTGAATTAAGTAATCCTGGACATGAACATGGATATAAAAAATTTTCATCAAAACAAATTTTATCATTAATTAAATTATTGAAATATCTTACAAAGAAATATCGTATAAAAAGACAAAATGTATTAGGACATTCTGATATAGCTCCAAATCGAAAAAAAGATCCTGGAGAAAAATTTCCGTGGGATAAATTATCAAAGAAAAATTTATGTAGTTGGCATAATTTGGATTTAGAAAAATTGGGTAAATTAAGAAATATAAAAGTAGATGGCAATAAAGAAATTAAATTTTTAAGAAATTTAAATAAAATTGGTTATTCGATAGCCAAGGGTAATAAATTAAATCTAATTATTGCATTTCAAAGAAGATTTAGACAAGCACTTGTGAATGGTAAAATTGACTTTGAATGTCTTGAAATTAGCAAAAATTTGATAAATACAAATAAATAATTTTCCTTGAAATTTTTTAATTAAATTATAAATTGAATTTGCCAGATGAACGACTTATCGCTTTAGTATATTTAAAGAGGAAAGTCCGGACTCTACAAGGATACAGTGCCAGGTAACACCTGGCGGGGGAAACCCTAGGGATAGTGCCACAGAAAATAAACCGCCATAACATGGCAAGGGTGAAAAGGTGTGGTAAGAGCACACCGGTTCTATTGGTAACAATGAACGCTGGAAAACCCCACTGAGAGCAAGACTAAGTAGAGATGACATTGTTGAAAAACTAAAAGCCATCCTTGGCTAGTCATCAGGGTTAGTTGCTTGAGCTTAAAAGTGATTTTAAGCCTAGACAAATGATAAGTTTAAATGACAGAACCCGGCTTATAGTTCATCTGGCCCATGACATTTCATAGATATTTTATCAATTTATAAATTAATGTTCACGTTTTGACTCGAATAAAAATCATTAATTTTTACAGATTAAACTATAAATTGCAGGTATTGACACTTGTTCCAAAAACCCATAATATCCCAAGTATTCCCATAAATTGGGAATATAGGAATTTATGGTTTATGTTTTTATCAATTTACGAAAACAAATTAGACAAAAAAGGAAGGGTGTCAGTGCCTGCTAGTTTTAGATCTTATCTGTCCAATTTAGGATACAATGGAGTAGTATGTTTTCCATCTTTTAATAACCAAGCATTAGAAGCTTGGCCACAAGACCGGATCGAAAAAATTTCTAATACAATAGACTCCCTTAATCCATTTGAGGAAAAGAGAGATTTTTTTGCAACATCGATATTGTCTGAAAGTATAAATTTACAATTTGATAGTGAGGGAAGAATTTCATTAACGCAAAGATTGTTAAAACACGCAAAAATTAAAAATACAATGTTGTTTGTTGGTCAAGGAAAAACATTTCAGATATGGGAACCAACAACTTTTGAAAAATTTAAGATAAACGCAAGAAAAAAAGCAAATTTAAATCGTGCAGGTCTTAAATGGGAGCAACAATTAAATAAATAACGGGGGATACAATAATGACTATTAATTTAAGAGCACCAGAAATTAAAGAACTTCAACCAAGGCTTTTAGTTATGGGTGTTGGAGGAGCGGGTGGAAACGCAATAAATGAAATGATTGATAACGGTATGCAAGGAGTAGAATTTATAGCAGTAAATACTGATGCACAAGATTTAAAACATAGTAAAGCAAATTTAAAAATTCAAATAGGTTTAAATCTTACTAAAGGATTGGGAGCAGGTGCAAAAATTGATATTGGTCAAGCTGCAGCGGATGAATCTTTAACTGATATAGTGAATATTTTACAAGGTGCAAACATGGTTTTTATAGCTGCAGGAATGGGTGGTGGAACTGGAACTGGTGCTGCACATGTAATCGCCAGAGCCGCAAAAGAATTAAATATATTAACAGTTGGTGTTGTTACATTACCTTTCTTATATGAAGGACCATCAAGAATGCAAAGAGCTCAAATTGGTTTAGAGGAACTAAGAAGGCACGTAGATACAATAATTGTGATTCCAAATCAAAATTTGTTTAAAATTGCAAATGAACAGACTACATTCGAAGAGTCATTTCAACTTTCAAATAATGTTTTAATGCATGGTGTTCAAAGTGTTACAGACCTTATGGTCAGACCAGGAATAATAAATCTTGATTTTGCCGATGTTGAGACAGTTATGGCATCTATGGGTAAAGCAATGATGGGCACTGGTGAAGCTGATGGAGAAGGTAGAGCAATGAAGGCTACAGAAATGGCAATTAGTAACCCTTTAATTGATGATTATACACTTAAAGGAGCAAAAGGACTTTTAGTGAATATAACTGGAGGAAAAGATCTTAAGCTTTTTGAGGTTGATGAAGTTGTTAACAAAATTAGATCTGAAGTTGAAGCAGATGCTGAAGTAATCATTGGAGCTATAACAGATCCATCTTTAGAAGGAAAAATAAGAGTTTCAATAGTTGCTACATCACTAGATGGTCAACAACCTGAAACTAAATCAGTAATAAATATGGTGCATCGAATTCAAAATCGAAATCCAGGATACTCAGATTTTTCAGCTAATGGAATGACCACATCATCTTTTGGTTTTTCTAATGATAATTCAAATCCAGTTTCTTACGGAGCTAATGCTTTGAAATTGGAAAATGAGGTTATTTCTGAAAATGTTAAAGACTCAGTAAATGAAATTAATGATCAATATCATGAAGAGTTAGTAAAGGATCAACATGCAAAAGATATTGTTGAAAACATATCTGATAGTAAAGAGAGATCATTTTCACAGGAAGCTCTGGATATTTCAGAAACAGAAAAAGCATCATTAAGTGATTTAAAAGAGTTTGGGGTAGATATTAATGAACCAGATTTATTCAGCTCTGAAAATCAAAATTCAGGTCCAGAAGATCTTTTAGAAACATCTAATCAAAATCTTGAGGAAGATGATCTAGAAATACCTGCATTTTTAAGAAGACAAAAAAATTAATGGTCTTCAAGAAAATAAATGGAGGCCACCATGATATCGGATGCTCCAAAACATTATCCGGTATTGCTAAATGAATTAATTAGCATTATTACCCCTCAACATGGTGGCACATTTATTGACTGTACATTTGGCCAAGGTGGTTATTCAAAAAAAATATTAAGTTACAGAAATACTAATGTTATTGCTCTAGATAGAGATATTGAGAGTAAAAAAAAAGCAGATCAACTATCAGAAAAATTTCATGACAGATTTATTTTTAAAAATAAGAAATTCAGTCAATTAGATAATTTTAAATTGAAAAATGAAAACATTAGAGGAATATTTTTTGATTTAGGATATTCATTGACACAAATTAAAGATCCCAAAAAAGGTCTTTCATTTAATTCTTCAGGAAGTCTTAATATGCAAATGGGTTTAAATAACTTCTCGGCTCAAGATGTAATAAATAAATTGAATGAAAAAGAGTTAGAAAAGATTTTTAAGTTTTTTGGAGAAGAAAAAGAAGCAAAAAAAATCGCGAACAATATAGTTAAAGAAAGAAAGATAAAATCAATTGATACAAGGTCCTTAGTAAGTTTAATAGATAAAACAAAAAGAAAAAAGAATTTTAAAATTCATAGCGCCACAAAAGTTTTCCAAGCTTTAAGAATTTTTGTTAATAAAGAAATAAGTGAGTTAATAAATGGGTTAATATCTGCCTCAAGAATACTTAAAAAAGATGGTATATTAGCAGTAGTTACATTTCATTCGTTGGAAGACAAAATAGTAAAATATTTTTTTAAAAGTTTGTCTGAAAACGAAAGTATATCTCGATATGTTCCAAAATTAGATCAACCTAAAATTTTATTTGATTTAAAAGAAAAAAAACCAATCACACCATCAGACAAAGAGCTAAAAGAAAATTTACCCTCAAGATCAGCAAAACTTAGATATGTCATAAAAAAAAGAGATTTTTATGATTTTAAAACAGATATTGAAAAAAAATTTAAAAAATTTTTAGAAATAGAGAATTTTTCAAATAAGTTATGAGAAAATTTTTTGTTATCTCTCTGATATTTTTGTTAATTTTATTTACTGCAATAATCAAAAATTCCACAAAAAAAATTGACGAGGATATATTTGTTTTAGAGGAAAATATTAGAGGCCTTAAAAATGAATTTGAAAATATAAAATTAGAGTTTGAATTTTTAAGTTCATCAGAAAGACTTTTAGATTTTCAAAAATCATATTTTGAATATGATTTGATTCAAAAAGATATAAAAGAAATTGAAATAATTAGGAAAGGTTTTGATCATCTAAAATTGAAGAATTAAAGATTAATAATGAAAAATAAAGATTCACGAATTATTTTAGAAAAAGATTTAAGTGATTTTCTATATAATAAAAATAAATCAAATTTGAACATCTCTTTTAATAGAATAGCTTTTGTCTTTTTTATATTTTTTTTTATTTCTGTTATTTACACAATTCATTTGGTTCATCTAGGAGCCAGAGAATCAAATAATCAAAACATTGGTAATGATAAGGAAACATTTAACAATCTTTATCGAGCTGATATTACAGATAGAAATGGAAATTATATTGTTAAAACAGTGAGTTCTATTGATGTGGGTATAAGCACTAAACAAGTAATTGATAAGAAAAAACTAATACTAAATTTAAAATATATATTCCCTAATAAAGATTATCAAAAAATTAACTCAAAATTAAATAATAAAAATTTTTTTTATTTTGAAAAAAAAGTTTCAGATGAAAATTATGAAAAATTAATGCAACTAGGTGATAAATCTATTCAACCAGAAGAAAAACTTACAAGAATTTATCCAGAAAAAAATTTATTTAGTCATATTATTGGTCAAATAGATGATGATAATAATGGTATATCTGGTCTAGAAAAATCTTTAGACGAAAATCTTAAAAATTCACCAAAACCAATTAAGTTATCAGTCGATAAAGATGTTCAATTTCTAATAAGACAGGAATTATTAACTTTTAACAAAATTTTCAAAACTCAAGGTAGTGCAGCAATTCTTATGGATGTAAACAATGGTCAAATATTTTCATTAGTTTCATTACCTGATTTTGATCCTAATAAAAGAGAGAAAATTTTAAATAAAAATTTAATTAATAGAGCAACAAAAGGTGTTTATGAATTTGGTTCTGTATTTAAAACATTCACATTAGCCGCAGGCTTACATGAAAAAATAATTGAGACAGACACAATGTTTAATGATTTACCAAAATCAATCAAATGTGCTGGATATCCAATAAGTGAATATGATGATGAAATACCTACAAGTTTGTCTGCTGAACAAATTTTAATTCGGTCTGGAAATATAGGCTCAGTCCGAATTGGTCAAAAAATAGGGGAGCATAAATTTAAATCATTTTTGAATAAACTAGGTGTTCTATCAAAAACAAGATTTGATATTGAAGAAGTAGGTTCACCTTTAAAGTTTAATTGGGGGAAATGTTCACTTGCCACTGCCTCTTTTGGACACGGAATTACGACCACGTTGCTACAATTAGCTAAAGGTTATTCAATTCTTGTAAATGGAGGATATGATGTAAACCCAAGTTTGATTCTTTCTGATGAAAAGAAATTAGAAAATAAAACAGTAGTTCTTGAAAAAAATGTATCCAAAAAAATATTACCAATTTTAAGAAAAATTGTAACTGAAAAAGAGGGTACAGCATCACTAGCTAATGTAAATGGATATGAAATTGGGGGAAAAACAGGAACGGCTCAAAAAAGTATTTCAGGTGGTTATTCAAATAAAAAAATAAACACTTTTATTTCTATATTTCCTACCTCAAAACCAAAATTTGTCTTAGCCTTAATGCTTGATGAACCAAAAACAAATAAAGATTATATTTATCACTTTAGGGATGGATCTGACATTAAATATAAAGGGACACCATTTAATACCGCAGGATGGACTACTGTTGAAGTAGCAGGTCAGATTGTAGAAAAAATCGGGCCTATTTTAGCCACAAAATATAGTGAGGTTAATTAGATAAATGCAGCTTAAAGATTATATACCTAATATTAATAAAAAATTTGGAAATATTTTTTTTTCAGGTATTGCTTTTGAAAGCCAAAAAGTAAAAAAAAATAATATTTTTTTTGCAATCAAAGGAACTAATAGGGACGGAAATAATTTTATACCTAGCGCAATTAAAAAAGGTTCTAAAATAATTGTTACCGAGAAAAAAATACAAAAACCTCAAAAAAAAATTTTATATCTATATAGTAAAAATATTAGGAAATTACTCGCAGAAGTTTCCTTTAAGATTTATAAAAAACGGCCAAAAAACTTAATTGCAGTTACCGGCACAAATGGAAAATCATCGGTAGTTAATTTCTTTTACCAAATCCTAAAATTGAATAAAAAAAAAGTTGCTTCAATTGGAACTTTGGGAGTTAAATCTAGCAGTATTAATTCTAATTTGTCAAATACAACAATAGATCCATTACAATTAGGAAAAATATTAGAAAAACTTTACAATTACAAAATAAACAATGTTATTATGGAGGCATCAAGTCATGGTCTTCAACAACATCGGTTAGATGGTTTGAAATTTGATATTGGAATTTTCACAAATTTATCGCAAGATCATTTAGATTATCATAAAAATCTAAATAATTATCTAAAAGCAAAGCTTTATCTATTTGAAAAACTAATTAAAAAAAAAGGTAATATAATAACTGATGAGAAAATTCCACAATTTAATAAAATTAAAAAAATTTCAAAAAAAAGAAATCTTAAACTGACATCTTTAAACAAAGATGAAAATTTTAAAATTTTATCTCATATTTTTAAAGGAGAATTACAAATACTTAAAATAAAATATAAAAACTCAGTAAGAGTTGTAAATTTAAATCTTATAGGAAAAATACAAATTAAAAATATATTGATGGCAATAATTGCTGCACAAAAAAGTAATGTAGAATTTGAAAAAATTTTGAAAATTTTATCAAAAATAAAACCAATAGAGGGAAGATTAGAAAAAATTGGTAAAATTAAGAATAAATCAAAAGTAATTCTTGATTATGCTCATACTCCCGATGCTTTGAAAACATCTCTTGTGAATTTGAGAGAACAATTTTCTGATAAAAAAATAATTTTATTATTTGGCTGTGGAGGCAACAGGGATCAAAGTAAAAGATCTAAAATGGGAAAAATTGCTGATATTTACTCTGATGAAATATATCTTACTGATGATAATCCCAGATTTGAAAATCCAAGTAAAATTCGAGCTGATATTAAAAAAGGTATTAAGAAAAAAAAAAAAATTATTGAAATACCTGATAGAGCAAAAGCGATATCAAAGTCAGTGCAAAATTTAAAAACAGGCGAAATTTTATTAGTGGCTGGAAAAGGGCATGAAAAAACACAAGATATTAGAGGTCAAAAAGTTTTTTTTTCAGATAAAAAAATAATTTCTGACTCAATTAAAATTAAAAACATAAATTTAAATAATAATTTTAAACTAAATATCATTAAAGAATTGTCTGGCTCTAAAAAAATTTCTTCTAAAATTTC
Source organism: uncultured Pelagibacteraceae bacterium (assembly GCA_902577525.1). Taxonomy (GTDB): domain Bacteria; phylum Pseudomonadota; class Alphaproteobacteria; order Pelagibacterales; family Pelagibacteraceae; genus Pelagibacter. The sequence goes on from CACGZG010000021.1 coordinate 12,031, forward strand.
TTTTAGAAAGGCAAAGATTAATTCTAAGGAAGTAAGGAAACATGATATTTTTTTTGCGATAAAAGGAAAAAAAAAAGATGGGAACAAATTTGTAAAAGAATCTTTGAAAAATAAAGCATTATTAGCAATTGTTTCTAAAGTTCAAAAAAATTTAGATTTTAGTCGCCAAATAAAAGTGAGGGACACATTAAAATTTTTAACAAATGTATCAAAAATATTTAGAAGAAATTTAAAAACTAAAATAATTGCTATAACTGGAAGCTGTGGAAAAACAACGCTTAAGGAATTATTAGGAAATACTTTAAAAAAAATTTCAAAAGTTAATATTTCTCCTAAATCTTACAACAATAAATATGGTGTTCCTCTAAGTTTATTCAATCTCAATCAAAATGATGATTATGGTGTTCTTGAAGTTGGAATGGATAAAAAGGGAGAAATAAATTATTTATCTGAAATTATTAGACCAGATGTAAGTGTAATTACAAATATTAATTATGCGCATGCAAAAAATTTTAAGAATATAAAAGAAATTGCATTAGCTAAATCAGAGATCATTCAAAATACTAAGACTAACGGATACATAGTTTTGAATGCTGATGATAATTTTTTTAGATTGCATAAAAAAATAGCATTTGAAAGAAATTTAAAAGTAATCTCATTTGGTATTAAAAATAATAAATCAAGTATTAAATTTTCTAGTATTAAAAAGAAAGGCTCAAATTTTGAAATAGGAATAAAGATGAAAAACTTTAAAAAATTTTTTTTAATTAATAATGATTTTCAAAATAATATTTATAATATTTTAGCTTCTTTAGCAGTAATGAGTATTTACATAGATATTTTTAAACTTAAAAGAAATATTTTTTTAGATTTTAAAACACCAGAAGGAAGAGGAGATATTTCAAAAATAAAAATAAATAAAAAAAAAATTAACTTAATTGATGAAAGTTATAATTCAAATCCTTTGTCTCTTGAGTCTGCTATTTTAAACTTTGATAAAATTGCTAACAAAAAATATAAAAAATACCTTTTACTTGGAGATATGTTGGAACTTGGTATTCATTCAAAAAAACTTCACAAATCAATTTTACCTATTATTAATAAATCTAAAGTTGATAAAGTTTTTGTTAAGGGAAATAAAGTTTCTTGTATATTTGATGGACTATTGAAATCTAAAAAAGGAGGAATTTTAAGTAATAATTCCCAAATTTTAGAATTATTAAGAGATGATTTGAATAATAATGATTATTTAATGATTAAAGCCTCAAATGCGACAGGTTTCAATAAGATAGTAAATAACTTAAAAGGATAAAAATAATGTTTTATCAATTTTTGTTAAATTATGTAGAAACTTTTGGTTTTTTAAATGTTTTCAAATATTTAACCTTCAGAACAGGTCTTTCAGTTTTTACTTCATTCATTATAGTTTTAATTATTGGAAGTCCTTTTATAAAATTTTTTTCTAACCAAAAAATTTTTAATCCTATTCGTGATGACGGACCAGAGGATCATATTGTAAAAAAAATTGGAACACCAACAATGGGTGGAGTAATCATTTTGTTAGGTTTGTTGATATCAGTATTACTTTGGGCAGATCTGTCTAATTTAAATATTTTATTTTGTATTTACATTTCAGTATCTTTTGGATTACTTGGGGCTTTTGATGATTTTAAAAAAATTAAATATAGTAACTCTCAAGGAATTTCATCAAAATCAAAATTAATTTTGCAGTTTATAATAGCGACTATAGGAGTATGCTTTTTTGTATATTTTGTGGATTTTCAGGAAATAAATAATTTATATTTTCCATTCTTTAAAAATTTAATTTTAAATCTTGGATGGTTTTTTATACCCTTTGCAATATTTGTAATTATTGGATCATCAAACGCTGTAAATCTTACAGATGGTTTAGATGGCTTAGCAACTGTGCCAGTAATATTAGTCGCTGCATGTTTTGCTTTCATTAGTTATGTAACTGGAAACATTGTATTTTCTGATTATTTGCAAATACCTTATATTGAAGGTACGGGAGAGGTTTCAATTTTTTGTGGAGCTATAATTGGTTCATGTTTAGGTTTTTTATGGTTCAATGCACCACCAGCTAAAATCTTTATGGGTGATACTGGCTCCTTATCTTTAGGCGGATCTTTGGGAGCCGTAGGAATAATAACCAAACACGAAATAGTATTAGCTATAATTGGAGGACTTTTTGTTTTAGAAGCAGTTTCTGTGATGGTCCAAGTAATTTCTTATAAACTTACAGGAAAAAGAATTTTCAAAATGGCCCCCATTCATCATCATTTTGAAAAAAAAGGCTGGCCCGAGTCTACTGTTGTAATTAGATTTTGGATAATATCAATCATCCTAGCAATGATTGGTTTGGCAACATTAAAATTAAGATAAATGGTAACTTTTGAGAATATTTTTTTAAATAAGAAAATATTAGTTTATGGACTAGGCAAGAGTGGAGTATCTACATTTAAATTTCTAAAAAATAAAAGTAATGTTTTTTTATATGATGATTTTTCCTTAAATATTAAAAACTCTCAAATACTAAAAAAATTAGTAAGTTTTAAAAATATCTTAAATTCTCAATTTGATGCAATAATTCTCAGCCCGGGTATTGATATAGATAATTGTAAATTGTCAGAATATTTGAAAAAAAATAAAAAAAAAATTTATACAGACTTAGATATTTTTTACTCATTTTACAAAAATGACTGTATCACTATTACTGGTACTAACGGTAAATCTACAACATGCCATCTTCTATATAAGGTTTTATCGGAGCAAAATATTGATGTCAGGTTGGTAGGTAATATTGGCAACCCAATTTTATTAGAAAACAAGATAAAAAGAAAAACAATTTTTGTTATTGAAGCCTCTTCTTATCAGTTGGAATATAGTAAAATTTTTAAATCAAAGTATGCAGTAATATTAAACTTATCTCCAGATCATATTGAAAGACATAAGACGTTAAATAAATACGTAAAAGCTAAATTTAAGTTATTAAAGAATCAATCAAAAAA
>CACGZG010000022.1 GCA_902577525.1 uncultured Pelagibacteraceae bacterium
TAATACCATAAACTTTATAATTCCAAAAAGGTTCATTTAGAAATAAAAAATAATTAGAAAAATATTTTTACTTTATCTTTGAATTTATAATAAACCATATTTGTTTAAAACGTATTGATTTAGCCTTACTTTTACCAAATTTATTTGATTTTTATTTCAAACAATTGTACGAAAATGATTATTACATGAAATTTAAATCTAATTGTTTAGAATTTGAAAATGAATTTGAATAAAAAAAATATAATTATTACTGGTGGTACTGGATCATTTGGAAAAGAATGTGTCAAATTCATTCTTAAAAATTTTAAGCCAAATAAACTTGTTGTTTTCTCTAGAGATGAACTCAAACAGTTTGAAATGGATAAAGAATTAAGTGATGAAAAAATTAAAAAAGATAACTTACGATTTTTTCTAGGTGATGTGAGAGATAAAGATAGATTAGATTTAGCGTTTAAAGATATTGACTATGTTATTCATTCTGCAGCTCTTAAACAAGTACCCGCAGCAGAATATAATCCAATGGAATTTGTTAAAACAAATATAATTGGAGCTGAAAATATTATTTTTGCGTCAATAAATAATAAGGTTGAAAAAGTAATAAGTTTATCAACTGATAAAGCAGCAAATCCAATTAGTCTTTATGGAGCCACAAAACTTGCTGCGGACAAATTATTTAATGCTGCTAATAATCTGAGCAAACGAAGACCAATATTTTCTGTAGTAAGATATGGAAACGTTTTAGGTTCGAGAGGGTCAGTAATTCCATTTTTTAAATCGTATCGTTCTAAGAAAAATGAAAAAATTCCTATCACCGATAAAGATATGACGAGATTTTTTATTTCTGTTGAAGATAGTGTAAAGTTCGTTTTAAAATCATTAAATGAAATGAAGGGCGGTGAAATTTTTGTACCCAAAATTCCTTCATTCAAAATTACAGATTTAGCAAAAGCGATAGTTCCTAAAAGAAAACATGTTATAATTGGAATGAGACCTGGTGAAAAAATTGCAGAGGTATTGATAACTAAGGATGAGTCTAAAAATGCATTAGAATATAATAAGCATTATGTAATTTATTCCGAATTATTTTCAAAAATTAGTAAAAAAAAAAATTACAATAAATTATTTGAATATAATTCATCTAGTAACAAAAATTTTTTAAATGTAAAAGAAATTCAATTAATTTGTAAAAAGTTAAGACTTATATGATCAGATATAGTGAGCAACATATTGATCAAAAAGATATTTCCAAAGTAATAAAAACACTTAAATCAGACTTTATTACCACTGGACCTCAAATTTCTTTATTTGAAAAAAATCTCTCAAGAAAAATTGAGACGAAATATTCTGTCGTATTTAACAGTGCTACGAGCGCTCTACATTCAGCATGCCTCGCTTTAGGATTGAAAAAAAACGACAGATTATGGACTTCTGCTAATAGCTTTGTTGCGTCCTCAAACTGTGGTTTATACTGTGGAGCAAAAATAGATTTTATAGATATTGAATTAGATACTTTTAACATTGATCTTCAAAAATTAGAAAAAAAATTATCAGAGGCAAAGAAAAAAAATACTTTACCAAAAATTGTTGTTCCAATCGCTTTTGCTGGTCATTCATGTGATATTGATTATTTGATCGGTTTATCAAAAAAATATAAATTTAAGATTATACAAGATGCTTCACATGGTTTAGGCGCCAAATATAAAAAAAAATATTTAGGTAATCATAAAGATATTATTACAGTATTCAGTTTTCATCCTGTTAAAATGATTACAACTGGAGAAGGAGGTTCAGCTCATACCGATAATAAGAAATATTTCAATTTAATGAAGTCGATATGTTCTCATGGAATAGTTAGAAATAAAAAAAACTTAAATAATGGTATTAATCATCTCTTATATGACCAAAAATATCTAGGTTTTAATTACAGACTTACTGATATTCAAGCATCTTTGGGTGTGAGCCAATTAAAAAAATTGAGTATTTTTGTCAAAAAAAGAAGAGAGATTGCAAAAATATATAATAAATATTTAGACAAATCTAAGCTTTCATTACCCGTAGAAAAAGATTATATAAAATCATCTTTTCACTTATATGTAGTTCTCATAAGAAATAACAAAAATAATTTAAGAAATAAGTTAATTCACTACCTTAAAAAACAAGGTATTTATACTAATATCCATTATAAACCAATTCACTTACAAACATATTATAAAAAGTTAGGTTTCAAAAAAAATGATTTTAAAAATGCTGAGTTTTATTATGAGAGAGCTTTAAGTTTACCTATTCATCCAAATCTTAAAAAAAAAGAATTAATGCTTATAATAAAAAAAATAAATAATTTTTTGAGATAAAATTTTAAGTCAAATATGAAAGATTATTTAAACGAATTAAAGATAATTTATAATATTTTACCTAATAATCTAAAGAAGGATGCAAAATTAATTATAGCTTTGTTATCTTTAAGTGGTTTTTTAGAAACTTTATCATTGGGGTTATTCATACCATTAATAGCAATAATTGCAGATGGAAAGATAAACTTTCCTATATTAGATAATATTTTTAATATAAGTCAATTCGAAGTCGATGAAATTATACCATCATTGATATTAATAATTTTTTTAGTTTATTTAATTAAATCTTTGTTTTTGTCATATGTAGAATTTGGAACCCAAAAACTGATAAATAAAGTCAAAAAGGAAATAACTTCTCAATTATTTAAAAAATATTTAAAAAATTCTTATAAATTTTATTTAAAAAATAATTCATCAATATTATTAAGAAATTTAACCACTGAAGTGATTGCTTTTACTAATGGTATTATTCAATCAGTACTAATGGTATCCAAAGAATTTTTCATAATTTTGTTTTTAATAATTTTATTATTTATTTTTAATTATAAAATAAGTATTTTTGTTTTAACTTTTGGCCTTATTCTGATCTTTTCAATAAAAATTCTTTTAAAAAAAATTTTGTTCAATTTAGCTGAAAAAAGAATGGATTATAGAGGAAAAGAGAACAAAACTTTGTTAGAGTCTTTACAAGGAATAAAATTTATCAAGTCATACAATATTGAAAACAATTTTATAAATAAGTTAATTCCAATTCTACAAGTGATTGTTGATCTTAAATCCAAAGAAACAACTGTTCAGTTGTTACCTAGAATATGGATTGAAGTAATTATATTAATATTATTAGCACTTATTGGATTATATTTTTATCTTTTTGATTTAGGAATGAATTTGTATTTATCCTTTATCTCTTTATTTTTAATTGCGATGTTAAAAATGTTACCATCTTTTATTGCTATAAGTAGGTCAATTAATGCCTATCAGGCATATAAACCGTCAATTAATTTTATTAAAAAAGAATTAAACAGTACCACTTATGAGACACAACAAGGGAACAATGAATTAACCGAGGGAAAAATTTTGAAATTTAATAATGATTTTGAAATTAAGAATATAGATTTTAAATATGATAGTCAGAAATTTAAAATTTTTGAAAATCTCAATTTTAAAATAAATAAAAAAGGGGATTTAATTGGCATTTACGGTGAAAGTGGCGTTGGAAAAACAACTTTGATTGATATTTTAATTGGTCTTCATAATCCACAAAAAGGTAATTTTTTTATTGATGGTGAATTGGTCGATCAAAACTTAATAAAGGGACAAATTTTTGGCTATGTTCCACAATCAATTTATTTATTTGATGAAAGTATTAAAAATAATATTCTAATAGGTCAAAAAATTAAACTATCAGATGAGAATTATAATGATATTTTAAAACAATGTGACCTAATTGATTTCATTAACTCGTTACCGGATAAAGACAATACTCTGATTGGTGAAAATGGCGTTCAAATTTCGGGTGGGCAAAAACAAAGAATTGGTATTGCAAGAGCCCTAGCAAACAATTCTAAAATACTTATTTTTGATGAAGCAACTTCTGCATTAGATAAAAAATCTGAAGATAATATTTTTGAAACTATAAAGAAATTATTACAAAAAAAATCTATTATAATTATTACTCATAACAAAAAATTACTTGATTATTGTAATAGTATATATCGTCTTAAAAATAAAGAATTAGAAAAAGAAAAATAAAATTATCAATTAAAACATATTCTATATTTATTTGAAATATCGAATAAGGCCATACTCAAACTTTTTGATCACATATTCCAAATCACTTTTAGAAAATGCAGTTGAGAAAAAAATGAGACCACTTGCAGATAAGTATATATTTTGGTTTTTCAAATAATTTTTAAATCTCTTAATTTTAGAAAACTTATTTTTTTCAAAAAAATCTCTTGAAGATCTATCTTTTAAGTGAGATTTTGAATAGACTAATCTTATTAAAGATTTGAATCTGTAAACTTTCAAATCTAATTTTTCTGAGCTAAAAAATTTATTTAGTTTATTTTCAAAAAGGGCACTTTTATTTTCTAAATCTTTAAAAATTTTTTCTTTATGTTTTAAAATATATTGCAAGACCTCATTTGCCACATATGCCACTATTGAATTACCTGAATAAGTTCCACCAAAGAAGACTTTTTGTTTGAGCTTACTCATTTTATTCGATACCTTTTTCGATATTGTTATAAATCCTATAGGCAAACCAGCTCCAAAACATTTACCAAAAATACTTATATCTGGTTTGATATTAAAATGCTTTTGAGCAGACGAACAGTCTGTTCTCAAACCTGTAATCATTTCATCAAAAATTAAATAAACTGAATTTTTTTTTGTAAAATTTTCTAAAAGTTTTAGATATTTCTTCACCCCTTCATAAGGCAGGCTTCCTTGTACAGGCTCAACAATAACACAAGATAATTTTCTTCTGTTTTTATCAAGAATTTTTTTGGTTTTTTCAATATTATTATAAGGTAAAATGACAATATTTTTTAGATGTTCATTACTTAAACCAGCTGAAATTGGAATTGGTTTCAAGTATTTATCAGGTTTAAATAATAATTGATCTGTTGATCCATGCCACCCACCACTTACATAAGCAATTTTGCTTCTTTTAGATAATGCTTTACATAATCTTAATGATTTAATTACTGCTTCAGTTCCAGAATTACAAAAAATTATTTTCGAAAATGGAATTATTTTTTTTAAATTTTTAGAGTATTTTTTTGCGTAAATATTTGGAGACGCTAGATTTGATATGTTTTTATTTAAAAATTTTTTTATACTTTTTTTAAATATTGGGTGATTATGACCTAACAACAAAGAGCCTGCACACATTGACAAATCTATCAAAGATTTATTTTTAATGTTTATTCTTGATCCTTTAGCTTTATCAAAAAGAAAAGAATTATTTTGGTATCCTTCATTTAAAATATAATTTTGCATCAATAATTATAATATTTTATAGGTGTAATTACTTATTGTAAAAACTTTAAAACCATATAATTAAAGATTATTGAAAATACAATTAAAAAAATTTAATTAGAAGTTTATTATTAAAAATAAATGGATCCTAAAGAAACAATAAAAAAAAACCTTAAACGGAGATCGGAATTTGTAGATAAAGTTCCTGTGCATCAAGGAATACCAATGCCAACCTGGGTGGAATTAAGTTTAATAGATGTATGTAACAGAAAATGCTCATTTTGTCCTAAAGCTGATGAGAAAGTTGCACCAGACACTTTTCAGAAAATGACAAGAAAAATTATTGATGAAATTCACGATCAACTTTTAGAAATTCATTTCAAAGGCACTATTTCACTTTGTGGATATGGTGAGCCGTTACTCCATAAGGATATAAACTACATAGTTAAAAAATTATCTAATGTTTCAAAAGTTGAAATAATTACAAATGGTGATGTTTTATCACAAAAAAAACTACAGGATTTGTATATTTCAGATGCAAGTAAAGTTTTAGTAAGCATGTACGATGGACCTGATCAAATCGAAAAATTTAAAAAAATGACTATTAATGCAAATGTTCCAGAAGATATGGTTATATTAAGAGATCGTTGGTATGATAAATATAATGATTTTGGAGTAAAATTAACTAATAGAGCAGGCACAGTATCTATAGGGGAGCAAGAAAAAATAGGAAAATATCAAAGTTGTTATTATCCAACATATCAATTTCTTATTGACTGGGATGGGAATGTTTATCTTTGTCCTCAAGATTGGCAAAGAAAAAATTCGATGGGTAATATAATGCAACAAACTATCTTACAAATTTGGAAAGGTAAAACTTTAACAGATTATAGAAAAAATTTATTATCTGGAAAAAGATGCGCCAATCCTTGTAAAACTTGTAATGCAGATGGTACTCTTTTAGGAAAAAATCATGCAGCAAAATGGAAAACTATTTATAATATTAATTAAAACAATAATTATATTGTTTTAATTCATTTTCTAATTTCAATTTTTTATTTTTAAGCAAAAAGTATTTATCTCTGATCAAAATTCTTCCAAGGGCCAAAGAATCTAATTTATATTTTTTTAATGCTAGACTTAACGTCTTTTGGTCATTAATACAACCAGAGGTTCTTGTAAAAATTTTACATTCCTCTTTTATTTTTTTTGCCATTTTTAATCTAAATCCTTTATTAAATTTCATGTTAGTTTTTGGAATTATTCCTCCACTAGATATACAAACATAATCCAATCCATCTTGTTTTAATTTTTGGATTAAATTTATACAGTCCGCGACCTTGATACCTTGAGGTAAATGATCTGATCCAGTAACTCGTGCACCAATAATCTTATTTTTGGGTAGAATTTTCTTTATAGATCTCAAAACTTCTCTCTGAAATTTGAAATTATTTCCTTTTATTCCATATTCATCTTTTCTTTTATTAGAAACAGGTGAGCAAAACTCATGAATTAAATATCCGTGTGCCATATGGATTTCAACACCATCATAACCAGCTTTAAAAGCTAATTTTGCCGTATGAGTAAATTGATCAATCACTTTTTCAATATCTTTTTTTGTCATTTCTTTTGGTTTAGGCCATTTTTTTGATCTTTGAATACTTGATGGAGCCCAAGTTTTCCAACTGTGAAATTTATTTAAGGATTTATTTTTTTTTATCCAAGGTATTTCTGCAGATCCTTTTCTACCAGAGTGTGAAATTTGCAAAATTATTGGAATTTTTCTTAATTTTTTTAAGTATTTTATTAACTTCTTATGAGAATATAAATGTTTTTTATTATATAAGCACAAATCTTTTTTTGTGATTCTTCCAACTTTAGATACTGCAGTAGACTCTACTACCATTGATCCAACACCTGTTTCAATAAGATTTCTTAAATGATGATAATGCCATTCACTTGGACACCCATTTAATGATGAATATTGACACATAGGAGAAACAGTAAATTTATTTAAAAATTTAACTTTGTTTAAAAAAAATGAGCTCATTTTTTGATAATCTTAGTAATTACAAATTCATTATGTGGATGAAAGATAGCATTCGGGTAAGCCCAATATGTTTCTAAAAAATATTTTCCTAATGCTTTTCCAATCTTGGGCAAATGTGGAACACCATCGGTATCTATCATTGAATTAAGTGGTGTTGCAAATCTTAACCATTCACCTATCCCCTGTTTTTTGATGAAAAGCCTAGTTCTTAATGCTAATACAGGTGGCACAAGATCAAAATTATTTTTTTTTATTTTCTTATAAACATATTTTAATTTTGTTGGTCTATCAAATCCAAGTTTTCGTACTTTGATTCTGTATAAGTTATAATTTTTATTATCTATTGATAGATTATTTTTTTTATTATTAAATATATCATAAATCCATGGACTTAATATA
>CACGZG010000023.1 GCA_902577525.1 uncultured Pelagibacteraceae bacterium
TATTAGAGGAAATAGTATTTTTATTATCCAATCTATTTCATCTCCAGCAAATGATAATTTAATGGAATTATTGCTTTGCATCGATGCTCTTAAAAGATCATCTGCAAAAAATATTACAGCAGTGATTCCTTATTTTGGATATGCAAGACAAGATAGAAAAGTAGTTCCTAGAACATCTATTTCTGCAAAACTAGTTTCTAATTTGATTACTAAAGCAGGTGCAGATAGAGTGGTTACTGTAGATTTACATGCAGGTCAAATTCAAGGTTTTTTTGATATCCCGGTAGATAATCTTTTTTCAACACCAATTTTTGCAAGGCATATAAAAAAGAAAATTAAAAATAAAAATATCATATGTATTGCACCAGATGTTGGTGGAACTGAAAGAGCAAGAGCGTTAGGAAAACTTTTAAATGTCGGTCTTGCAATTGTTGATAAAAGAAGACCTAAGCCTGGTCAATCAGAAGTAATGAATATTATAGGTGATGTTAAGAATAAAACCTGTATTATTGTTGATGATATCATAGACTCTGGTGGAACAATTATTAACGCAGCTAAAGCTTTAAAGAGTAGAGGGGCAAAAGATGTTTTTGTTTATATCACACACGGTGTTTTAAGTGGTGAAGCAGTAAAAAAAATTAAAAACTCAGTAATAAAAAACTTAGTAATTACCGATACCATTGATAACAATGAAAGAACTAAAAATGTTAAAAATATAGAGGTTTTGCCTATTTCAGGTCTTATGGGAGAAGCAATTAAAAGAATTTCTAATTCAACATCTGTTTCTGATTTATTCAAATAATTACCTTGATTATTTGTCAACATGAGTTAAAAAACCCTCTTTTATGAATTCTTTAGAAGCAAGCATTAGAAAAGACTCAACCAAAGGTCACTTAAACTCTATTAGAAAAAGTGGGAACGTACCTGCAATAATTTATGGTGGTAAAGACGATAACCAGAGTATTTCTATTTCTAAAAAATTACTTAAAACATTAATTGAACAAGAAAACTTTTTATCAAGTATTATTACTTTAAACATAAATGGAAAATCTCAAAATGTGCTACCCCGTGAGGTTAAATATCATATCATTAGTGATGAACCTACACATGTAGATTTTTTAAGAGTATTACCAGGTGTAAAAATTAAAATAGAAGTTCCAGTAAACTTCATAAATCATGAGAAGTCTCCAGGTTTAAAAAGAGGTGGAGTTTTAAATATTGTTAGAAGAAAAGTAGAATTAAAATGTCCAAGCGAAAAAATACCAGAAAAATTAACTTTGAACTTAGATGGAGTCGATATTGGAGAAAGTTTTAAAATTTCATCTGTTAAATTAGATCCAGAGGTTGTTCCAACCATTCAAGGAAGAGATTTCGTAATTGCAACTCTTGCAGCACCTACGGTTATGAAAGAGCCTGAAAAGCCTGCTGAAGCAGAGGGAGCAGAAGGTGAAGCAGGAGCTGAAGGAGCAGAAGCTGCTGCAGCAACAGATGGTGATAAATCAGCAACAGACGGTGACAAAAAAGATAGTGATGATAAAAAATCAGCTGACAAAAAACCAACTGATAAAAAACCTTCTGAAGAAAAAAAATAATTCAAGAAAATTGAAAAATATTTCTCAATAGTTTATGCTTTTATTTGTAGGACTTGGTAATCCAACACCCGATAGTGAAAATAACAGACATAATGTTGGTTTCAAAATAATAGACTCTATTAATAAGGAATTTAATCTTTCCAAGCAAAAACCCAAATTTAAAGGTCTTTTAACTACTGGAAATATAAATGATCAAAAAATTTATGCAATTAAACCTCTAACATTTATGAATAATTCAGGTATTTGTATAAGAGAGTTAATAGAATATTTTAAGATAGATGCTCAAGATGTAATTGTTTTTCATGATGATCTAGATGTTGAGTTTGGGAAAATTAAAGCAAAATTTGGCGGTTCGGATGCTGGGCACAATGGTATCGCGTCGATTGATAAATTTATTGGTAAAGATTATTCGAGAGTAAGAATAGGTATCGGTAAACCTAAAGAAAAAATTGAAATTTCAGATTACGTTTTACAAAACTTTGATGAAGATGAGACAGTTAGTATCGAAAAAATTTCAAAAAACATAATTGACCATATTTCTATTCTTGTAGAAAAAAAATTAGATTTGTTCTCTAGCTCTGTTAACAACAAATGAGTTTTAAGTGCGGTATTGTTGGATTACCAAACGTAGGTAAATCTACACTTTTTAATGCATTGACAAATTCATCCAAAGCACAAGCAGCAAATTTTCCTTTTTGCACTATAGATCCAAATATTGGTGTCGTTCCAGTCCCAGATGAAAGATTAGAAAACTTAGCAAAGATATCAAAATCTAAAAAAACTATTAATACAACTATTTCATTTGTTGATATAGCCGGATTGGTAAAAGGAGCATCTAAAGGTGAAGGTTTGGGTAATAAATTTCTTTCTCATATAAGAGAAGTTGATGCAATTATTCACATGATCAGGTGCTTTGAATCTAATGATATTCAAAACGTTAATCCTTCGGTTGACCCCGTAAGAGATATAGAAATTATAGAAACAGAGATGATGCTTGCAGATCTTGAGTCTATTCAAAAAAGATTAGAAAAAAATAACAAAAAAAATATTGATGTGGAGCAAATCAAAATTCTTGAAATAGCTTTAGATTGTATAAATAATAATAAAAATTTTAATGATTTAAAAAATCAATTTAATAAAAAGCAAATCAATCAATCTGGATTATTGTCAATCAAACCTAAAATTTTTGTTTGTAACGTTGATGAACAAAGTGTTCAAAATGGAAACAATTATACTCAATTATTTATTGATAAGTATGGAAGCAACAATACTTTAATCATTTCTGCAGATATAGAAAATCAAATAAATGAATTGGATAGTAATGAAAAAAAAAATTATATGGAAATGATTGGGTTAAAGGAAACTGGATTGAAAAAATTAATCAAGAAAGGTTACGAAATTCTTGAACTAGATACATACTTTACATCTGGACCCGAAGAAACTAGAGCATGGACAATTGAAAAAAATTGTACCGCTCCAAAAGCTGCGGGTGAAATTCATACTGATTTTGAAAAAGGATTTATTCGCGCTGAAACTATTTCTTACAGTGATTTCATATCTAATGACGGTTGGGTAAATTCAAAAAATAACGGAAAAATGAGGTTGGAAGGAAAAGATTATATAGTAAAAGATGGAGACGTTCTAAACTTCCGTTTCAATACGTGACCATATTCTTTTCATACTAAAATAAACAAGTATTGTTAAAATAATTAAATACAAGATTGCTTTAAAACCCATTTGATGTCTTGACTCTAAATGAGGCTCAGCTGACCACATCAAGAATGTTGTTACATCTTTTGACATTTGCTCAACAGAGGCTGTTGTCCCATCTGAGTATTCTACTAATCCATCTGATAACTGATTAGCCATTTTTATTTTATTCCCATACATATATTTATTGTAATAAACACCATCATCTAAAGTAACTCCAACTGGTGGATCCTCGTATCCTTGAAGCAATGAGTAAATATAATCAACCCCACCTCCCCTTGCTTTAACTAACACAGACATATCTGGTGGATAAGCACCTCCATTTGCTGCTTGAGCAGCTTGAACATTATCATAGGGCATTACAAACTTGTCAGATAATCTGCCCGGACGAGTAAACATATCGCCATCAGAATTAGGTCCATCTTTGACTTCAAAAGATGCAGCAATAGCTTTTGCCTGCTCTATAGAAAATTCTGGACCCCCTTTTTCAGCTAAGTTTCTATAACTTAAATATTTCATGGAATGACAGGAAGAACATACCTCTGTGTAGACTTGATATCCTCTTTGAAGTGCAGCTCGATCAAACTTTCCAAAGAGACCTTTGAAACTCCAATCAGTTTTTAAATATTCAACTTTTTCTGCAGCTAGAGTGCTCAATGTAAGTCCAGAAAATAAGATAATAAATGAAAATATTTTAAAAAAATTTTTCACTTATTTATTCAAACTTTCCTTGTTTTTTGCTGAAGCCAAGTTAGGTGAACCACCTAGTATCGGTTCGGTGATACTTAATGGAATTGGTAGAGTTTTTTCTTTCCAACCTAAAACTGGAAGTATTACTAAAAAGTGTAAAAAATAATATGCCGTGGCTACTCTAGCAACTAACAGATATAATCCCTCTGCTGGCATTGCACCCACATATCCCAGTATCAAAACATCAGCAACAAGGATCCAATAAAATTGTCTATATAAAGGTCTAAACACAGCTGATCTAATTTTTGAAGTATCAAGCCACGGAAGAGCTGCTAAAATTAAAATAGCTGATAACATTGCAACTACTCCTAAAAGTTTATCTGGGACCGATCTTAAAATTGCATAGAATGGTAATAAATACCACTCTGGAACAATGTGCGCTGGAGTGACTAGTGGATTAGCCTCAATATAATTATCTGCATGACCTAAAATATTTGGTGTGTAAAAGACAAAAAATGCAAAAACAATCATAAACATTAATAAAGCAAAACCATCTTTTATTACAATGTATGGATGGAATGGTACTGTATCTTTTGAAGGTTTTTTAATGTCAATTCCAACTGGATTATTATTTCCAGGTACATGAAGTGCCCATATGTGAAGAACAACTAAACCTAAAATTAAAAAAGGTATTAGATAGTGAAGTGTAAAAAATCTTGTTAAAGTAGGATTATCAACTGAGTAGCCTCCCCATAACCAAGTAACGATACCCTCACCCACTAAAGGAATTGCGCTAAATAGATTTGTAATTACAGTTGCGCCCCAGAAACTCATTTGACCCCATGGAAGTACATAACCCAAAAATGCGGCTGCCATCATTAGCAAATAAATGATGATACCTATTATCCAAATTATTTCTCTAGGAGCTTTATAAGAACCATAAAATAATGATCTAAATATATGAATATAAACAGCTAAAAAAAACATTGAAGCACCATTTGCATGAATGTATCTAATTAACCAGCCATAGTTTACATCTCTCATAATATGCTCGACACTATCAAAAGCCATATCAGCATGAGCAATATAATGCATTGCAAGAACTAAACCTGTAACAATTTGAGTAATCAAACAAAAAGTTAATATTCCACCAAACGTCCACCAATAATTTAAATTTTTAGGTGTCGGATAATCAGTTAAGTGATTTGCAAGAGTTAATAATGGTAAACGATCGTTAAACCATTTTCCAAATTTTGATTTCGGTGTATATTCGTGATCACTCATAGTAATTATCCAATTTTAATTGTATTAGCATTAACAAATTCATATTTAGGAATTTCCATATTGGTCGGAGCTGGTCCCTTTCTAATTCTTCCAGAAATATCATAGTGAGAACCATGACAAGGACAAAACCATCCGTTGTATTCACCTTTTTGATCTAAAGGAACACAGCCTAAGTGAGTGCACACTCCAAGCATAACTAACCACTCCGGGTTCGCTGCACGATCCTCGTCTTTCTCAGGATGTTTTAAATCTTCTAACTTAACAGATCTTGCTTCAGCTATCTCATCTTGTGTTCTTCTACGAATAAAAACTGGTTTACCTCTCCATAAAACTGTAATTGTCTTTCCTGGATTAACCGCGCTTACATCAACCTCGGTGCTCGCTAAAGCTTTGACTGAAGCATCTGGGTTCATCTGATCAATCATTGGCCATATCGTTGCACCAACACCAACCGCACCAACTGCATAAGTTGCTGTGAATAAGAAATCTCGTCTATTAGTTTTTTTTTCTGACATCAATAATAGTTAAATATACTCAATATTGCTTTTTTCTACTTAAATATATGATTTCATATAATATAAAATGATAAATTTACTACTGAAAGAATGACACAGAATTTGATAAATCATGGCCCTAAAATTGCTTTATTTGAACCAGACATACCTCAAAATACAGCAGCAATAATTAGAACTTGTGCATGTTTGGGTGCTAAATTAGAGATTATTGAGCCTTGTGGATTTTTGATAAATGATAAAAGATTTAAAAGAGTTGTCATGGATTACATGAATAATAATGAAATAAAATTCTATGAGAGTTTAGATCAATTTTTTAAGTTTAAAGAGAATCAAAGAATTATATTGATGACTACTAAAGCGTCAGTATCTTATACAAAATTCAAATTTAGAAAAAATGATACAATTTTATTTGGCAGGGAAAGTGCAGGTGTTCCAGAAAAGGTTCATAAATTGATTAAAGACAGGCTAAAAATACCTATGAAAAAAAATATGCGATCGTTAAATATTGCATCATCTGTGGCAATTATATTGGCAGAAAGCTTAAAGCAAAATAAATTAATTTGATATGGATTTAGAGACTAAAAAAGATTTAACAAGTAATTGGTTTAAAACATTACAAATCGCTATTTGTAATGATATTGATGAATTAGAAAATAATAAAATTAAATTCAAATCAACAATTTGGAAAAGAAATAAAAAAAAAGATGAAGGTGGAGGTGAATATAAAATTCTTAATAATGGGAAAATTTTTGACAAAGTAGGAGTGAATTATTCAAAAGTTTATGGAAAATTTCCTAAACAATTTCAAAATAACATACCTGGAGCTCAAAAAGATCCTAGATTTTGGGCATCTGGAATTTCTGTTGTAATGCACATGAAGAATCCACTTATCCCAGCTATGCACTTTAATACTAGATTCATATCGACTACCCATTATTGGTTTGGTGGAGGGATGGACGTAACACCATCTAAAATTGATAAAAGTGAAAAAAAAGAATTTCATCAAACATTAAAAAAGCTGTGTGATCGTCATAATAAGAATTATTATAAAAAATATAAAAAATGGTGTGATGAATACTTTTATTTACCCCATAGAAAAGAACCAAGAGGTATTGGTGGAATATTTTTTGATTATAAGAAAGATAATTTTGAAAAAGATTTTAAATTTGTGCAAGATGTTGGAGTTACTTTTCAATTTATATTCCAACAAATAATTGAAAAAAAAATAAAGAAAAAATGGAGTGTTAAGGATAAAGAGTTACAATATATTAAAAGAGGGAGATACACAGAATTCAATCTACTTTATGACAGAGGTACCAAATTTGGTTTACAGACTGGAGGTAATGTTGAGGGAATATTAATGTCATTACCACCTCAAGCAAAATGGAAATAAAATGGATAAAGAACCAATTACACTAAATGGCTTAAAAAAACTTAAAGAAGAATTAATTTTTTTAAAAGAAAAAAAAAGACCTGAAATTGTAGCAGCAATTTCAGAAGCAAGATCTCATGGTGATCTAAAAGAAAATGCAGAATATCATGCAGCAAAAGAAGAGCAGTCTCACAATGAAGGACGAATAACTGAAATTAACGACGTTATTGCGAGAGCAAATGTAATTGATGTAACAAAAATAAATAATATAGGCAAGGTAATTTTTGGTTCAACTGTTTTTCTTGAAAACTTAGACACTGGAGAAAAAATTAATTACAAAATTGTTGGAAAAGATGAAGCTGATCTTAAAAATAAATTAATTTATTTTCAATCTCCGATTGGAAAAGGGCTCATAGGAAAAAATAAAAATGATTTAGTTGAAATAAAAACACCTGCGGGATTAAAGAATTTTGAAATTAAAGATGTGAAATATATTTAATTTTTAATTATATTTTCAACTTGTTTATCAGAGATTTTAAAATTATTATTCACCCATACCTCTTCTATAACTTTGAGTTTGTCTCCTAAAAATTTTCCTTCAGAA
>CACGZG010000024.1 GCA_902577525.1 uncultured Pelagibacteraceae bacterium
TGTAGCTGATGGTGAGATCATTACTACACCATTTGGCACAGCAACGTTTGAAGCAATTGCTCCAGTTACACCTGAACAGTCAGCACCCATTATAGCTGCTACACCTTGTGAAATAACACCTTCAGCTGCCGCTGTTGCTGCTGCTGAATCAACACAAGTTGAGTCTGCTCGTACTACTGAAATAGTTTCTCCACCTAATAACGAACCTGAGTCAGAAGCTTCTTTAAAAGCGAGTTCAGCTGAGGCAGCCATAGCTGGTGTTAGAGATTCAATAGGACCAGTAAATCCTAATATAATTCCCATTTTAACTTCTGCAAAAACATTTGTTGTAAAAGTAGAAACAAAAATAAATGCAGCAATAAATAGTTTTTTCATTATTTCCTCTATTTGTTAACAATTTATAAAAATTAAATTAAATCTCATTTAAAAAGATTTTCAACAAGCAAATTATCTTATTTTATAGTACCTTTAATTAATTTAGACTGACTAAATATTAATTAAATATGAAATTAAACAAAATTAAGCCTCAATTTATAAAGAATTCCAATCCAAGAATTGGATTAATTGCCTTAGCAACAGATTTTATGATTGAAAAAGATTTTATTAATGTAATTAAGAATAAAGATATAGATTTTTTTGTTAATAGGATTGAATGTTATAATCCTCTTACTAAAGAAAATTTAATAAAAATGTCAGAAAAGGTAACTGAAGTTACTAATAACATTTTACCTAACGAAGATATTGACTGTATAGTTTATGGGTGTACTTCTGGAACTATAGCAGCTGGATATAAATCAATAGAAAAAAAGGTCAAAGCAGCAAAGCCAAAAGCAAAACTTACAACACCAAGCTCAGCTGTAATAAAAGCCTTAAATAAACTAGATATAAAAAAAATAGCAATTTTTACTCCATACAGTAAAAAACTTAATGATGAAGTTGTAAATTATTTTAGCAATGAAGGGTTTAAAATTACATCTAACTCTTACCTAGATATTAAAGCCGATTATGATATTGGAAAAGTAGACCAAGAATTTTTGTATAATACTTTATCTAATATTGAAATAAAAGATGCTGATGCATTATTTATTTCTTGTACAGCTTTACCAGTTTTAAATATAATTGATAAATTAGAAAAAAAATTAAATAAACCAGTCTTGTCTAGCAACCAAGCACTGATTTGGGATTCTCTAGAAAGTATTGGAAAAAATAATTCTGTGACAGGATTTGGCAAATTATTTAAAATCAATTAAATATGCTCTTTACAAAAGAAGAATATAAACAAAGACTTTTAAAAGTTAAAAAGATGATGCATGAAAAAGGTATAGAGCTTCTGATATCTCATGATACTAATAATATCAACTATTTAACTGGTTATGATGCTTGGTCATTTTATTATGCCCAATGTGCTTTGGTTCATATAAACGCAGACGAGCCATTATGTTTTGTAAGAGCCCAAGATGCTGGGGGCGCTTATTTAAAATCATATGTTCGAAAAGAAAATATCATTGTTTATGACGAACATTACATTCACACATGGCCTAAACACCCCTATGATTATTTAGTGGAAATAATAAAAGACAAAAAATGGGATAAACTTTCTATAGGACTTGAAATGGATGCTCATTATTTCACTGCTTTTTGTTATGAAAAAATTAAACAAGGTTTACCAAATGCTAAAATTAAAGACTCTGATAGATTAGTAAATTGGGCCAGGTTGGTAAAATCTAATACAGAAATAAATTTTATGAGATCTGCAGCAAAAATATCTGAAATTGGAATGAAAACTGCCTACGAAGTTATTAAACCTGGAGTAAGACAATGTGATGCTGTGGGTGAAATTCAAAAAGCTTTATTTAAAGGCACTTCTGATTTTGGAGGAGAATATGCAAGTATTGCTACTTTACTTCCAACAGGAAAAGGTACCTCGGCTTCACATTTAACTGCTACTCAAGATAAATTTGTTGAGGGCGAAGCTACAATTATTGAATTATCAGGTGTTTATAAAAGATATCATGCGCCAATGGCACGAACTATGTTGCTAGGAAAGCCGGATCAGTTAAAAATTGATACTATGAAAAAAACAATTGAGGCACTTCAAGCAGGGATCGATGCAACAAAACCAGGAAATACTGTAAATGATGTAGCTCAAGCATTTTGGAAAATATTAGATAAATATGGAATAAAAAAAGAATCTAGAACTGGTTATTCAATTGGTATTGGTTATCCACCTGACTGGGGAGAGCATACACTTAACATATACAAAGGAGATATGACTCTTTTAGAACCTAATATTTGTTTTCACATGATTGCAGTGATGCAATTTGGTGATTGGGGCGTTGAGGCTTCAGAGGCAATTAGGGTTACTGAAAAAGGTGCAGAGTTATTCTGTAATTTTTCAAAAGAACTTCACGTTAAAAGCTAATTATTAATGGTTGATATTTATTCATACAAATGTTTTAAATTCATCTTGAATTTATGTCAGTAAATAAAGAATTCGTTAAATTTGATAAAGTTGATAAAAGTTATGACGGTAAGGTTTTAGTCGTTAAAGATCTTCAATTAGACATAGCTGAAGGTGAGTTTATTACAATGTTAGGACCCTCAGGTTCTGGCAAAACAACTTGCTTGATGATGTTAGCTGGATTTGAAACTCCAACGAATGGTGAAATATATTTAGACGGAAATGCAATTTCAAGCATACCTCCACATAAAAGAGGTATCGGAATGGTTTTTCAAAACTATGCTTTATTTCCACACATGACAGTATATGAAAATTTAGCATTTCCCCTAAGAGTTAGAAAAATCCCAAAAGATGAAGCTGACAAAAAAATTGATAAAGCATTATCAATGGTATCGCTTCAAGGATTTGCATCTAGAATGCCAGGACAATTATCTGGGGGACAACAACAAAGGGTTGCGGTTGCAAGATCATTAGTATTTGATCCTCAATTAGTTTTAATGGATGAGCCATTAGGTGCTTTAGATAAAAATTTAAGAGAAAGTATGCAATATGAAATCAAACATATTCATGAAAGTATTGGAGTAACAGTTGTTTATGTTACTCATGATCAAAGTGAAGCTTTAACCATGTCAAATCGTATTGCAGTGTTTAATGATGGAAAAGTTCAACAACTTTCTAGTCCGGATGAATTATATGAGAAACCTGTTAACTCTTTTGTAGCAGAGTTTATTGGAGAGAATAATACGTTTACTGGTGAAGTTGCAGATATATCTGGTCAAAAATGTAAAGTCAAACTTGCGAATGCTGAAATAATGGCAAACCCAATATCAGTTAAATCAAAAGGCGAAAGAACTAAAGTATCGTTAAGACCTGAGAGAGCTTTAATAAATCCAAAAGACAAAATGGATAATATACATAATGGTAAAATTGAAGAAGTTATTTACCATGGTGATCATACAAGAGTAAGAATAAATTTATTAGGTAATCCAGAATTTATTTTAAAAGTTCCTAATAGCTCTGCAAACCTAGATATTAAACTAGGAAATGAAATTAAGATAGGCTGGAATAGTGAAGATGCTCGAGCCTTAGACCCAAAATAAACATCTTAGAATTATTATAGAATAAGTAAAAAAGGGCTGTTGACTCTCACTCCTGAAGTTGTTTTAATTTGATTTATATAAACGTTTAAACGGAGGAAAAATGAAAAAACTAAGTAAAATATTACTAGCTATTTCTTTTGTACTTTCACTAACTACTTCAGCATTTGCAACAACAGTAACTGCAGTGTCTTGGGGTGGGGCTTATACTGAGTCTCAAAAGTTAGGTTATGGTGATCCAACTGCTAAAAAACTGGGCATTAACATTGCTTGGGTTGACTATTCAGGTGGTTTATCAGAAATTAAAGCACAAAAAGAAGCTGGTAAGATCACGTGGGATATAATCGACGTGTTTGCAATGGATACTATCACTGGATGTGATGAAGGATTATTTGTTGAATTTGATTTCGACAAAGATTTTCCACCAGCTCCAGATGGAACTCCAGCAAGTAAAGATTTCTTTACTGCAATGCCAAGTAAATGTGCTGTAGGAAATATTTTATATTCTTGGAACTACGCTTATAACACTAATAATGTTAAAGGTACTCCAAAGACTATCAAAGATTTCTTTAACACAAAGAAATTCCCTGGAAAAAGAGCTATCTACAAAAGCGCTTTAACTAATTTAGAGATCGCTTTAGCTGCAGATGGTATCAAGCCAGGTAAAGGTGGAGCAAAAATCTACAAAGCTTTAGAAACAGAAAAAGGTGTTGAAAGAGCAATGAACAAGATCAAAAAACTTTGCACAGATCCACAAGGTGGATGTGTATTTTGGTCTGCAGGTGCTCAACCACCAGAACTGTTAGTATCAGGTGAAGTAGTAATGGCTACTGGTTGGAATGGTAGATTCTTCAATGCAGAAATTGGAGAAGGTGCACCAATCAAACAAGTTTGGGATGGCCAAGGTCTTGACTACGAATATTTCGTACAAGTTAAAGGTGGACCAAACGATGCTAATGGTATGGCTAAAAAAGCTTTAGCTATGATGACTAGTTCTGAAATGTTAGCAGGAAGTGCTAAATACATTGCATATGCTCCTTGGAGAAAATCTTCAATTAGTATTATGGAAAAAGGTGAGCCTTGGTATAAAGATGGTAAGACTAACATGGTACCACAAATGCCAACTGCACCAGCTAACACTAAAAACTACTTCCTAGTAGATCCAATTTTCTGGGCTGATAACGGAACAGAGCTTGGTGAAAAATGGGAAGCTATGAAAGCTGGTCTATAATTTAAGTTTTAAAGAACTTAATTATATATTATAATTTAGGGGCGGTTATTTATAACCGCCCTTTTTATTTATGAGCTCAGAAACAAAACAAATTTTAACTACAGATGGAATACCTTTAGAGGTAAGTCTAAAGAAAGCTGAGAGAAAAAATAAGATTAAAGCCTTCTTGCTTGTTGCTCCTTTATTATTTTTCTTAATTATTACTTATGTCTTTCCAATAGGTGACATGTTGTTCAGAAGTGTCGATGATAAAATGGTAACTCAAATGCTTCCAAAAACCTTTAAAGCCATGGAAACCTGGGATGGTCAAGAGTTACCTGAAGAAGAAGTCTTTGCAGCCTTTCACGAAGATTTTATAAAATTAGTTGAGGATAAGCGTGAAGGAAAATTGTCTACTCAATTAAATTATACAAAAAATGGATTTAAAAGTATTATTAAAAAATTAAGGAGAAAATCAAAATCATTCGAAGAGGGAAACTATAAAGAGCAAATAATGTCAGTGCATAAAAGATGGGCTGATGTTGAGTACTGGAGAGCAATCAAAAGAAGAGCCCCTGAATTTACAAGTCAAAAATATCTTAAAGGAATGGATATGTATGTAAATGAGGAGGGAAAGATAGTAAGTGTAGAGGAGGACAGAAGAATTCACAGAGTGTTGTGGTTGCGAACTTTGGAAATAGCATTTTTCGTAACTGTCTTTTGTTTCTTAATGGCTTATCCAATAGCTCATTTATTAGCTACTTTACCAATGAAGTATAGTAACTTATTAATGATCTGCGTACTGCTGCCGTTCTGGACTTCATTGCTCGTAAGAACTGCTAGCTGGATGATTTTGTTGCAACAACAAGGTATCGTTAACGATTTCTTTGTAGGAATAGGATTGGTATCAGACGATAACAGACCTGAAATGATGTATAATAAGACTGGAAGTTATGTGGCAATGACACAAATCTTGCTACCATTCATGGTGCTTCCATTATACAGTGTAATGAAAACTATCTCACCAAGCTTAATGAGAGCCGGAAAATCATTAGGTGGAACACCATTTGTAGCATTTTGGAAAGTTTACTTCCCACTAACAATACCTGGAATAGGTGCAGGTTGCTTGCTAGTATTCATTTTGGCGATTGGCTACTACATTACACCAGCCTTAGTTGGCGGTGCATCCGGAACTTTAATCAGTAATCAGATCGCCTTTCACATGAAAAGCACCCTTGACTGGAGTTTTGCATCTGCAATGGGATTAATGTTGTTGAGTGGAGTATTGGTGATTTATTGGCTTTATAACAAAATAGTTGGAA
Organism: uncultured Pelagibacteraceae bacterium; assembly: GCA_902577525.1. Taxonomy (GTDB): domain Bacteria; phylum Pseudomonadota; class Alphaproteobacteria; order Pelagibacterales; family Pelagibacteraceae; genus Pelagibacter. Next base: position 6,091 of record CACGZG010000024.1, read on the forward strand.
TTGATAATATTAAATTAGGATAATTAAGATGGCATTACCAAAATATACCGAACCACATTATAGAATTTGGCACTATATTTATCTAACAATCTGTGCTGCCGTTTTCTTTTTTCTAATTGCCCCTTTATTTGTAATCTTTCCATTATCTTTTAATGCAGAAGAATTTCTAAGTTTTTCTGATGGAATGAAAAGCCTCGATCCAGATGCTTTTTCTTTAAGATGGTATAAAGATATGATCTATGGAACTAAAAATCCTTGGGGATTAGCTGCTAAGAATAGTTTTATTATCGCAATTTTTGCAACAATTGGTTCAGTGATACTTGGAACAGTAGCTGCACTAGGGTTAAGTAGCAGGCATATGCCTTACAAAGGTTTGATAATGGCAGTTTTAATTTCTCCAATGATTGTACCTTTAATTATTTCAGGTGTTGCAATCTTTTTCTTTATGGCGAAGGCTGGTTTAGCTGCGACCCATACAGGTATTGTTCTTGCCCATATAATTTTAGGAACACCATTTGTTGTTATCACGGTCACCGCTACACTTTCAGGATTTGATCACAGTGTAACTAGAGCTGCTGCAAGTTT
>CACGZG010000025.1 GCA_902577525.1 uncultured Pelagibacteraceae bacterium
CCTCTTTTATCTTTCCCTCTCTGTGGTTTATATCTAGACCAAGTTCCCTCAAACCATTCAATCTTTGGTTTATAGTTTTTTGCATTTTTAAACTGATCATCTAATAAATCTTTAAATTCTTTTATTGAATTATTAAGATATTCTTTTGAAATTGAGCCTTCATCTACTAATTTTTCTCCATAAACTTTTGTAGTTGATGGATGAGATCTTATCTTCTTATACATAAGAGGCTGAGTAAACGAAGGTTCATCTCCTTCATTATGTCCAAATCTTCTGTAGCAAATTAAATCTATGACAACATCTCTATTAAATTTTAATCTAAAATCTGTAGCAATTCTGGCTGCATAGACTACTGCTTCTGGATCATCACCATTTACATGGATAATTGGTGCCTCAACCATTTTCGCTACGTCTGAAGGGTATGGGGAAGACCTTGCAAATCTTGGGCTTGTTGTAAAACCTATTTGATTGTTTACTATAATATGAATTGTTCCACCTGTATTATGACCTGGAAGCCCTGACATAGCAAAACATTCTGCTACAACTCCTTGGCCAGCAAAAGCAGCATCTCCATGTATTAAAATTGGAATTACTTTTTTTCTCTCTTTATCTTTATGAAAAAATTGCTTTGCTCTTGTTTGACCTAAAACTACTGGGTTTACAGCCTCTAAATGTGAAGGATTGTCGGTTAAGCTCACATGAACTGAGTTTCCATCAAACTCTCGGTTAGATGATGCTCCTAAATGATACTTTACATCACCAGTATCATCCTCAGATTTAGAGCTTATTTCTCCAGCAAACTCATTAAATATTCTTTTATAAGATTTTTGTAATACATTGGCTAAAACATTAAGTCGACCTCGGTGAGACATTCCAATCTTAACCTCTTTTACTCCTGATTGACCACCAATTTTTATTATTTGTTCTAATGCAGGAATTAAACTTTCACCACCGTCAAGACCAAATCTTTTTGTTCCAACATATTTTGTATGAAGAAATCTTTCAAAACCTTCAGCTTGAATGAGCTTATTTAGAATTGCTTCTTTACCATTTTGAGTAAAATTAAAATCATCTTTTTTTTCAACACGATCTCTAAACCATTTTCTTTCATTAGGATTTGAAATATGCATATATTCGTAACCTAAAGAACCACAATATTTTTCTTTTAGAAATTTCAGTATCTCATTAATATTTGAATATTGTTTATTGATTACACCATCTAAAAAAATTTTTTTTTGGTATTCTTCTTTTTTAAATCCATAGGAGTCTGGATGAAGCTCATCTAGATAGTCTGTTTTGAGTAATCCTAGTGGGTCTAATTTAGCAATCAAATGACCTCTTTGTCTGTATGACCTTATCATGGCAACAGCTTTTATTGAATTAGCATTTGAATTTATAATGTCAATTTCGCTTTGTGCTTCCTTCTGATTTTCAAAATTATGTTTTTTATCAATTGTGACTTTTTTTGAGGGGCTCCACGATGGTCCATTTATTTCATTTACTATAATCTCTGCTTCATCACCAATTTCAGTAAAATAAATTTTCCAGCTATCAGGTAAATTTGGATCATTATTGATATATTTTAGATACATTTGCTCGATAAAAGCACTATTAGATTTATTAAGAAAACCTGTTTTTTCAAATTCTAGATTTTTAGACGAAGACATCTTTTATTTACGTTAATATAAACCTTGAAAATAAATTTTCAATTAGACAATTTATCAAAGAGAGTCTTTCCAATTTTTGATGGTGAAGTAGCAACAGTTATACCACAATCTTCCATCTTTTTGATCTTATCTTTAGCACCACCTTTGCCACCAGAAATAATTGCTCCAGCATGGCCCATTCTTCTTCCTGTAGGTGCAGTTACACCTGCTATAAATCCAACTATTGGTTTTTTAGTCTTATGATTTTTGATAAATTCTGCAGCTTCTTCTTCTGAAGTTCCTCCAATTTCACCAATCATTAAAATTGATTTTGTCTCATCATCATTCAAAAATAAATCTAAACAATCTATAAAATTAGTACCGTTAATAGGATCTCCTCCAATTCCAATACACGTAGATTGTCCAAGTCCATTTTCAGTAGTCTGAGCAACTGCTTCATAAGTAAGTGTACCTGATCTCGAAACTATACCTACGGATCCTCTTTTATGAATATTACCAGGCATAATTCCTATCTTACATTCATCAGGAGTAATAATTCCAGGACAGTTTGGACCTATTAATCTAGATTTTGATTTTGATAATCTTTGCTTAACTTTTAACATGTCTTGAATTGGAATGCCTTCTGTAATGCAAACAATAAGTTCAATTGATGCATCAATCGCCTCAATAATAGCAGCAGCAGCAAATTTTGCAGGAACATAAATCATTGTGGCATTTGCACCCTCAAAGTCTTTTGCTTCCTTTACGGTGTTGAAAACAGGAAGACCTAAGTGTTTTTCTCCACCTTTTTTTGGTGTAACTCCGCCAACTAGTTTTGTTCCATATTTAATTGCTTGCTCAGAGTGAAATGTTCCATGTTTACCTGTAAAACCTTGACAAATTAATCGAGTTTGTTTGTTAACTAAAACTGACATTTATTTTATAGCCTTAACAATTTTTTTTGCAGCATCATCAAGATTTTCAGCAGAAATCAATTTAAGACCTGAATTATCTAGTATTCTTTTTCCTTCTTTAAAATTAGTTCCTGCCAATCTTACCACAAGTGGAACACTTATATTAATTTCTTTAGCAGCATCAACAACGCCTTGAGCAAGTACATCACATCGCATAATTCCACCAAAAATATTTATCAAGATCCCTTTTACATTTTTATCTGATAATATAATTTTAAATGCAGCTGAAACTTTTTCTTTTGAAGCACCACCCCCTACATCTAAAAAATTAGCTGGTTCTTCACCATATAATTTTATGATATCCATTGTTGCCATAGCTAGCCCTGCACCATTCACCATACATCCAATACTTCCATCTAATTTGATATAAGCTAAATCAAATTTACTTGCTTCAATTTCTGCTGGATCTTCCTCATTTAAATCCCTAAGTTTTAAAATATCAGGTTGTCTAAATAAAGCATTACTATCAAAATTAACTTTTGCGTCTAAACAAATAATTTTTTTTTCTTTAGTTAAGATTAAAGGATTTATCTCGACCATATTTGCATCAGTTTTAATAAACATTTTATATATTGATTTAATTAATGAAATCGCTTCTTTTTTTGAATTGCCTTCTAAATTAAATATTCTGATAATTTTTTCACATTGTTCATTTGAAATTTCATCTTTAAGTTCAACCTTTGTCGTTAAAATTTTATTAGGAGATTTTATAGCTACTTCTTCAATATCCATACCTCCCTGATCACTTGAAATAAATGCAATTTTAGATGTAGCTCTATCTACCAAACAAGAAAGATAAAACTCTTTTAAAATATTAGAGGAAGCCTCAACATAAAGTCTTTTTATCTCTCTTCCCTCTGGGCCGGTTTGATGAGTAATTAATTTTTTTCCTAAGAGTTCTTTCGCTGATTTTTTAAGATCTTCTAAGTTATCTAAAATCTTTACACCACCAGCCTTTCCTCTACCCCCTGCATGTATTTGTGCTTTTAAAACAAATTTGTCTGTTTTTAACAGCTTACATTTCTCTAAAAGTTCTTCAACTGTGAAACCAAAAACTCCTTCAGGCACAACTGCACCAAATTTTTTTAAAATTTGTTTTGCTTGGTGTTCGTGTATATTCATTATTTGGATAAATCTGGATCTATTTTGGATGCTGCTTCCCATAATTTTTTAACAGCATCAACAGAATGAATAAATTCTTTTTTTTCTTTTTCATCTAAATTGATTACTTCAATTTTCTCAACACCGTTCTTACCAATAATAATTGGTACGCCGGCATAAATATCTTTAATTCCATATTCACCATTCATATAAGCGGCACACGGGAGAATTTTTTTTTCATCATTAAGATAAGCCTTAGCCATTTCGACACCAGAAGCTGCTGGTGCATAAAAAGCTGAGCCTTTTTCTAAATATTTCACAATTTCTGCACCTCCATCTCTTGTTCTTTGATTTATTTCCTCTAATCTATCTTGTGAGATTTTCCCGTCTTTAACTAAATCTAATAAAGGTTTTCCTGAAACTTTTGTAAATCTTGGTAAAGGGACCATTGTATCACCATGACCTCCCATTACCATTGCCTCTATTTCTCTCACT
>CACGZG010000026.1 GCA_902577525.1 uncultured Pelagibacteraceae bacterium
ATAAAATATTTTCTAATAGACAATTATAAAAATGTTGGAAATGCTTTTTATAATACTGATATAAAAAATGTAAAAAAAGATTTGGAAGACATAAAAAATTTTGAATTTGTATATTTAGAGGAGCTATTAACAGAATCTAGCTTAGATAAAGTTGAAGGAAATTTAATTTATACGCATTTAAATACAGGAAACTTTGAGGTAGAATTTAAATTTATGCCGGAAATATTAAATAAAACTAAATCTAAGGGAGTTGTTATTGTAGATAACTATGGGTTTTGGCATAGAAATCAACAAGAAAAAATGAATGAATATATTTCTAAGAGTGAGAATTTATTTAAAATTGTTCTTCCATCTTTACAATGTGTGATAATAAAATTTTAAAATATAATATTTAAAGGAGGGGCGTTCTGTTGCCAGGTGCCCCGAACCCCGTTTACTTAATTAACAAAGTTAATTAAGCAGCAAGTGCGTAACTTTCGTTAGCAATTATAAATTAGCCCGTTACGGAGGAACAATTCCGAACGAAAGAATAGCCTTTAGTCACCCGTCGAATCTAGTTCACCCCCATAAGTTGTAAATGGTGGAGGTGGTGGGTACTGCCCCCACGTCCGCAATGGTTATTACGAAATTCATTTATCGTCATAGTTGGAAAACCAACATTATTAATATAAAAGGAATTAAAATAGATTCAACATCAATCATGAAATTAACAAAAGAGCAATTAGAGGAGATTAAAAATCAACAATCTCAAAGTAATCAGACCAAGAGAGTTACAGTAGCTGAATTAGAAAAAATTCTTTATGAAGCAATGCCTGCCTTAGATCATGGTTTTGTAAGAGTAGTTGATTATATGGGAGACGATACTTCAATAGTACAGTCTGCGAGAGTTTCATATGGTAAAGGAACTAAACAAGTCTCAACTGATAAAGGATTGATAAAATATTTGATGCGCCATTGGCACAGCACCCCTTTTGAAATGTGTGAAATAAAATATCATATTAAATTACCAATTTTCATTGCTAGACAGTGGATCAGACATAGGACTGCAAATGTTAACGAATATTCAGCAAGATATTCAATTTTAGATAAAGAGTTTTATTTACCAACAAGTGAAAATTTAGCTGCTCAATCAATAAGTAATAGACAAGGTAGAGGAGATATTATTGATGGTGAACAAGCGAAAGAAGTTTTAAAACTTTTAAAGGATGATGCTGAGAGAACTTATTCAAATTACGAGACAATGTTGAATGAGAGATATGACGGAACAACAATAGACGAAAATAAAAAAGGGTTAGCAAGAGAACTTGCAAGAATGAACTTAACATTGAATACCTATACTCAATGGTATTGGAAAACAGATTTGTTAAATTTGATGAATTTTTTAAGATTAAGAGCTGATCATCATGCTCAATATGAAATTAGAGTTTATGCAGATATAATGTTAGACACTTTAAAAAAATGGGTACCAATTACTTATGAAGCATTTATGGATTATAGAGTTGGAGGTACAGAAGTTTCTGCTAAAGGAAAATTGACAATTCAAAAACTTATTAAAGGTGAAAAAACATCCTTGGAAGACTCTGGACTATCCAAAAGAGAATGGAATGAATTAATGGAGTCATTTAATTTAAAAGATAGTGTCATAAAAAAGTAAATTTAATTGAAATAGATAAAAAATGTTATAAAGTTTAATAAAATTGTATATTTCAATTATGGATCAAGATACTCAATCTATATTAACAAGAGGCCAACTAGAAAATTTTTTTTTAAATCAAAACATTCAAATTGATTTTGGAAATTTTTTTGTAGCTATAATTTTATCATTATTTTTATCATTTTTAGTTAAGCTTACGTATTTAAAAGTTGGCAGAGCATTAAATGACAAGGATTATTTTTCAGACACATTTATACCTTTAGCAATAATAACGACTCTAGTGATTACAGTAATTAAATTTTCACTTGCTCTTTCGTTAGGTTTAGTCGGAGCATTATCTATTGTAAGATTTAGAGCTGCAATTAAGGAACCTGAAGAGTTGGTATATTTATTTTTTATTATCTCTATTGGTTTAGCTAATGGTGCAAATCAGTTTCTTTTATCTTCTATTTCAACAATAATAATAATTTCGTTTTTATTTTTAAGAAATTTTTATCAAACTAAAAAAATTAAAGATTTTAATTTCAATTCAGATTCAAATATTTTGAGTATAAATATAATGGATAATAAAAAAAAAAATATTGAAGATGTAATAAAGCAATTAAATCCTCAATTAAAATATCTAAAATTAAAATCAGCAAATATTGAAAAAAATCAAAGCACATATGTGTTTTGGTACGATTTGGATGATAAACAAATTAATAATTTTCTAAACAATGTTAAAAAATTGTGTGATGATAATTTAGAGTTGTCAATTTACTCTAAAACAGGAGCATACGAATAACATTTAAGAGATATTTAAAGTGCTTGTAAAAAAAAAAGAAATTAATTATGAATTTTTTACAAAAACAAAAAATTTTTTTTCTAAAATAATTTTTTTTGTTGGTTTTACTGCTTGTTTGTTTTTTTTAATTTTATTAATTTACTATTTTGCAAGCGGAATTAATAAAAGGTACCCACCACTTCAATTTATAAAAAAAGTAGATAGTGTTATTTTAGATAGACACATAGGTTTTAGTATTTTTAAGTTAGATGACTATTTAAAACTAAAATTAGTTAGTCTTAGATACAATGTTTTAGGTAATAAATTAGAAAATGTCCAAATTAAAATTAATCAAGAAAATTTATATAATCTTGAATTGCAAAGACAGCAAAGATTACGCAAAATATCAGGACCTATTGAAAATTTATATAATTTTTCAAGAGGAGAAATAATTATAAATGATGAAAAATATCCAATCAAACTTCGAGTTAAGGGAGATAGATTAATACATTGGAAAGATAAAAATAGAACTTCTTACAAAATAGATTTAAGAGGGCCAAAAAGAATCTGGGGACTAGAGGAATTTTCTGTTCAAAAACCTATTACAAGAAATTATACTTACGAATTTATTTTCCATAAGTTATTGGAATTTAATAATTTAATTTCCTTAAAATATTTTTTTATAAATTTATCTTTGAATGATACTAATCAAGGTGTTTATGCAGTTGAGGAAGGTTTCTCAAAAGAATTAATTGAAAGAAATAAAAAAAGAAATGGACCAATTTTTGGAGTTGACGAGGTTATATCAGACAAAAAAGATGGAATAATTTTTCCAAATATACTTTTTGATCTTTACTCAAAAAAATATTGGTTGAATAATTACCCAGAGCTTACTGAAAAGGCTTTATCTAAATTAAATAGATTTAAAAAAGGAGATCTTGGTGTTGAAAAGGTCTTTGATTTAAAAAAATGGGCAACTTATTTTGCAGTAGTAGATTTCTCAAAAGCTTTTCATGGGGCAATAATTAAAAGTGTGAAATTTTATTATAATCCAGTCACGGCTAAATTTGAACCTATTGGTTTTGATGCGCACATAAGCACAAAGTATATGGATGATTTTATACTTTTAGATTTTATAAATCCAAAAAATAAAAAATGCCAGGCAATCTGTCATCATAAAAGTTGGTTTTTAAGTTTTTTACATAACTCTGATGGAAAAATTAATCAAAAATTTATCGAATTATATTTAAAAGAGTTAAAAAGAATTTCCTCTAGTGAGTTCTTACAAAGCTTTAATAAGAAATATTCTGAGGAAATAAATTTTTTTAATAAGCAAATTTATAGCGATAATTCGAAATCAGACCAAGGTGGAATGTATGAAGGACTAGGACCTTTCATTTATGAAGATGAATTTTTATCTAAAAGATCTGAATATTTAAAAAAGAGACTCCGAAATATGGATGAAATTAATAATCTTCAATATTC
>CACGZG010000027.1 GCA_902577525.1 uncultured Pelagibacteraceae bacterium
GTAAGTTTTTCTAGAAGATTTTTTTCATTTAAATTAGTTTTCAAATGATCTTTAATCCAATCAAACGTGACCTTCATCTGCTTAGTCCCCTATAATTTGTCGGCACATCTAAAGGATCAAATCCAAAATGATTTAACCATCTGTAATCACAATCAAAGAAAGATCTTAAATCATTAATTCCATATTTTAGCATGGCTAATCTATCAATTCCAATACCAAATGCATATCCTTGAAATTTTGATGGATCAACTTTTACATTTTTTAAAACATTTGGATGAACCATTCCACATCCTAAAATTTCAAGCCATTGATCACCTTCACCTATTATTATTTTGCCATCTTTAATTTTATAACCTATATCAACTTCTGCAGATGGTTCCGTAAATGGAAAATGGCTTGGTCTAAATCTCATTTTTATTTTATCTAATTCAAAAAATTCTTTTATAAAATAATTCAAACAACCTTTTAAGTGGCCCATATTTATATCTTTATCAATATGCAAACCCTCAACCTGATGAAACATTGGTGAGTGAGTTTGGTCACTATCAGATCTATAAGTTCTTCCAGGTGCAATAATCTTAAATGGCGGTTTATCTTTTAACATAGTTCTAATTTGAACAGGAGAGGTGTGGGTACGTAATAGTTTTTGTTTTTTTTCATCAAGATAAAATGTGTCATGCATATCTCTTGCAGGATGATTATCTGGAGTATTTAGCGCAGTAAAATTATTATATTCACTCTCAACATCAGGGCCTTCCTCAACACTAAAGCCTATCTCAGAAAATATAGATGATATTTCATCAATTGTTTGTGACACAGGGTGAATCTTACCTTTTGTAAATGGTCTCTCAGGTAATGTGATATCAATTTTTTCTTTTTCAAGTCTTTCATTAATTTCAGCATTATTAATTTCATTTATTTTAAAATTAATCAAATCTTGTAACTCATCCTTTATAATATTCAGGTCTGAGGCGAATTGTTTTCTTTCAGACTCAGAGATTGTTCCAATCTTTTTAAATTGTAAAGAAATTAATCCATTTTTACCAAATAGATCCGATTTAATTTGATTTACTTCCGAAAGATTTATTTTCTTTTTTAATTTAAAAAAAAATTCGTCTTTTATTTTTTTTAGATCTGACATTTTTACAGATTATTTCTTCAGAGAAATAAAACAATAGTGAAGATTAATTTAGTGCAGAATGAGCTTTTTGGACAATAATTTTAAAGGCTTCTGGACTGTCGTAAGCTATCTCAGCGAGTATTTTTCTATCAATTTTGACACCACACTTATTAAGTCCGTTAATAAATTTAGAATATGTTAAACCTTCAGCTCTAACACCTGCATTTATTCTTTGTATCCACAACGATTTAAATTCTCTTTTTTTATTTCTACGATCTCTGTAAGCATACTGCATCGATTTTTCCATTGCCTGTTTAGCAACCCTAATAGTATTTTTTCTTCTTCCCCACTGACCTTTAACAGCCTTAAGAACTTTTTTATGTTTCGCTCTACTTGTTACACCTCTTTTTACTCTAGCCATTTTAACCTCTTAAACTGTAAGGCATATAGGATTTCACGATTTTTCCATCTTGTTTTGACAATACAGTTGTGCCTCTTAATTTTCTTATTTGTGAATTTGTTCTTTTAATCATACCGTGACGTTTACCTGCTTGAGCGCTGATCACTTTCCCTCTTGCAGATATTTTAAATCTTTTTTTTGCTGAGCTTTTTGTTTTTAACTTAGGCATAATTGAGCGAGGTTATACATACATTGATATAAATTTACAACCTCTATTAAGGTCTATAATGGCTGAATTACCATTATCATTTGTTTTCCATCAAATTTGGGATCTAATTCTACCTTACCTATTTCCTTCATATCTTCCTTAATCTTGGACATTAATTCATTTCCAAGGTGTGAATGTTGTAGCTCTCTACCTTTAAATCTAATTGTAAATTTTACTTTATCCCCTTTAGCAATAAATTTCTTAGCATTTTTAACTTTAAACTCATAATCGTGAGTTTCTGTGACAGGCCTCATTTTGATCTCTTTGAGAGAAATAATTTTTTGTTTTTTTTTTGCAAGATTTGCTTTTTTTTGAGTATCATATTTATATTTCCCCATATCCATAATTTTACATACTGGAGGATTAGCATTTGGTGCAATTTCAATTAAATCTAAACCTTGGTTTTTAGCTTTTGTTATAGCTTCATTTGTATTCAATATACCTAGATTTTCTCCATCATTTGTGATTACTTGAACTTCTGGAGATGAAATTCTATTATTAAATCTTGGACCTCGATCTTTGGTTCTCTTTTGAAAATAATTTTGTTTGAAATCTGCCACTTAATTTGATGATGCTTTATTTAAAGCAGAGAAGGTTTTTAAAAACTTTTTAAGTTCCATATTTTCTTGTTTATTAGAATCTAACTTTCTAATAGTTACAGAATTGGAGTCAACTTCTTTTTTACCACAAATTAGCAAAACAGGTATTTTAGCTAAAGAATGATCTCTTATCTTATAATTTAAGTTATTATTCTTTAGATCAACCATTGAACTTATGCCAACTTTTTTTATTTCATTTGAGACTTTTATTGCAAAATCATTAAACTCTTCTGAAATTGGTATGACAACAGTTTGTAATGGAGACATCCAAAATGGAAATTTTCCTGCATAGTTTTCAATTAAAATGCCGATAAATCTTTCAAGAGAACCAAACAATGCTCGATGAAGCATAACAGGCACTTTTTTTGCTCCATCTTTGTTGATGTATGAAGCGCCCAATCTTCCAGGTAAATTAAAATCAACTTGTAAAGTTCCACACTGCCAATCTCTTCCAATAGCATCTCTCAAAACAAACTCAATTTTAGGTCCATAAAATGCACCTTCTCCTTTATTAATCGTATATTCTAGTTTAGTTGTTTTCACAGCTTCAAGCAATGCAGCCTCAGCTTTATCCCACACAGAATCATCACCAACTCTTAATTCTGGTCTATCAGAATATTTTAGAATAACATTTTCAAAACCAAGATCTTTATAAATTTCTAAGATAAGATTAGTTACAGTTAAACATTCTTCTGTTATTTGGTCTTCAGTACAAAATATATGTGCATCATCTTGAGTAAACGCTCTTACTCTTAATAACCCATGAAGTGCACCTGAAGGTTCGTAGCGATGTACTTTTCCAAACTCAGACATCTTTAAGGGTAAATCTTTATAGCTTTTAAGACCTTGATTAAAAACCTCCACACACCCTGGGCAATTCATGGGTTTAATAGCAAATATCTTTTCATCTGGAGTAGTAGATGTGTACATATTTGCACCAAATTTTTCCCAATGACCAGATTTTTCCCATAAACTTCTATCTAAAACCTCAGGAGTATTTATTTCCTTATAACCTGCCTTATCTTGTTTCATTCTCATATAATCTATAAGTTTCTGAAATAAAGCCCATCCTTTTTCATGCCAAAAGACAGAGCCTGGACTCTCTTCTCTAAAATGAAAAAGATCCATCTCTTTTCCTAATTTTCTATGGTCTCTCTTTTCAGCTTCTTCTAATCTGTTTAGATAGGTATCCAAATCTTTTTGACTCGCCCAGCTTGTCCCATAAATTCTTTGAAGCATCTCATTATTTGAGTCACCCCTCCAGTAAGCTCCTGAAACTTTTGTTAACTTAAAAAATTTTCCTATTTTTCCTGTAGAAGATAAATGTGGTCCTCTGCATAAATCATGCCAATCACCATGAAAGTATATAGATACCTCTTCGCCTTTTGGTATACTCTCAATGA
>CACGZG010000028.1 GCA_902577525.1 uncultured Pelagibacteraceae bacterium
ATCTAATAATCCAACTTTACAACCAATATGTTTTAAAGCTAATGCAAGATTAGTGGCAAAAGTCGACTTTCCAACACCTCCTTTTGCACTTGAAATTGCGATAGTAAATTTTGTTCCATTAATAGGATTTTTTTTAAATACCTTTGGTTCTAGCCTACTTTTCATTGCGGCACTAAGTTCAGGCTTTTTATCAGACATAATTTTATCTTAACTTGTTTTTGTTAAATTAAACACTATATAGATAGTCTATGTCAGACGATTTTCAACAAAGAGGTGGAAGCCCGTGGGGATCACCCCCAGGAGGTGGAAGTGGTAACGGGTCAGGAAGAGGTCCTACTCCACCGGACGTAGATAAAATTATTAGAGAATTTCAGGAAAAAATTAAAAAATTTTTGCCTGGTGGAAGCTCATCAGGTGGTAAACAAGCTATTCTAGTTTTAATTATTTTAGGTTTCGTATGGCTCGCAAGTGGTCTTTACAGAGTTTTACCAGACGAACAAGGTGTTGTTCTAAGATTTGGTAAGTTTGTAAAAACAACCCAACCAGGTTTGAATTATCATATACCTTTTCCTGTAGAGTCAGTCCTAACTCCAAAAGTTACAAAAGTAAACAGAATAGATATTGGTTTTAGATCAGAAAGAGATAGTGGATTTTCTTCATCTGGAGGTGTAGCAGATGTTCCTCAAGAAAGTTTAATGTTAACTGGTGATGAAAATATAGTTAATATAGATTTTTCAGTTTTTTGGGTAATTAAAGACGCTGGAAATTTTTTATTCAAAATTCAAGATCCGGAAGGAACAGTTAAAGCAGCTGCTGAAACAGCAATGAGAGAAGTTATTGCGAGATCAAATATTCAACCAATTCTTACAGAAGGAAGATCAGTAATTGAAACTGATACACAAGAAATTATTCAAAAAATTTTAGATGAGTATACTAGTGGAATTCAAATCACCCAAGTTCAAACTCAAAAAGCAGATCCACCTGATCAGGTAATCGATGCATTTAGAGATGTTCAAGCTGCAAGAGCTGATATGGAAAGATCTAAAAATGAAGCCGAAGCATATGCTAATGATGTTATACCAAGAGCACGAGGGGAAGCCGCAAAAATATTACAAGCTGCAGAAGCTTATAAGAAAGAGGTTGTTGCAAAAGCTGAGGGTGAAGCAAGTAGATTTTTAGCGATCTATAATGAATATAAAAATGCTAAATCAGTAACTCAAGAAAGAATGTATTTAGAAACAATGGAAAAAGTTCTGGCTGATATAGACAAAGTAATAATTGAAAAAAATGCAGGCTCAGGTGTAGTGCCATATCTACCTTTACCAGAGTTAAAAAAGAAAGTAGTTAATTAAAATGAACATGGGTAAAATTATAGCTGGAATAATAGTTGCAATTGGTGTTGTAGCATTTTTTTCTATTTTCATTGTTAAAGAGGTTAATCAAGCAATTGTTTTACAATTTGGTGATCCAAAAAGAATAATTTTAAAACCCGGTTTAAATTTTAAAATACCATTTATTCAAAATGTTGTGTTTTTAGATAAAAGAATATTAAATTTAGATACGCCACCTGAAGAAGTTATTGCATCAGACCAAAAAAGATTAATAGTAGATGCATTTGCAAGATTTCAGATAATAGATCCACTAAAGTTTTATATATCTGTGGGTAATGAAAGAGTTGCTAGATCAAGATTGGCTACTATTATTAATTCAAGAATTAGAAATGTTTTAGGTCAACAAGAATTACAAACTCTATTATCAGAAGATAGAACTAAACAAATGGCACTCATTCAAGAGGGAGTAAATACAGAGGCAGAGAATTTTGGAATAAAAATTGTTGATGTTAGGATTAAAAGAGCAGATTTACCCCAAGCAAATAGTGATGCAATTTTCAGAAGAATGCAAACCGAAAGGGAAAGAGAAGCAAAAGAATTTAGAGCTCGTGGTGCTGAGATGGCAGTAACTATAACGTCAACTGCTGATAAAGAAGTAACTGTGATATTAGCAGATGCTCAAAAAAAATCAGAGATAATGAAGGGTGAAGGAGATGGTAAAAGAAATAATATATTTGCAAGTGCTTTTGGACAGGATCCAGAATTTTTTGCATTTTATAGAGCAATGCAAGCATATGAAAAAGCTTTAATTGGTGGCGAAACTTCACTAATTTTATCACCAGATAGTGAATTCTTTAAATTTTTTGGAAACATAAAACCTAAAACAGAATAAAATTTTATGAAAGAATTGATCATTGCTTTTGGTCTATTCTTATTCTTTGAAGGTATTTTATATGCCATATTTCCAGCAAAAATGAAGAGTATGTTAAAAAAGTTAGAATTAATTTCAAACAATCAATTAAGAGTAGGTGGATTAATTTTTGCAATTATGGGATTTGTAGTTATTTACTTTGCAAAGAGCTAATATGAAAAAGTTAAAAGTAATAATATTAATATTTGTTTTTTCTTTTGGTTTATCTCAAAAAACCAGTTCTCAAACTATCCCTGGATCTTTTGCAGATTTAGCTGAAAAGTTAATGCCTTCAGTAGTGAATATTTCAACAACCCAGAAAGTCGTCACAAAAAGTAATCCTTTTCCTGGATTTGAATTCCCTCCAGGCTCACCTTTTGAGGATATGTTTAAAGATTTTGGTACACCTCAAGAAAGACAATCATCAGCCCTTGGATCAGGTTTTATTATAGATGAAGATGGTATTATAATAACTAATAACCACGTTATTCAAGGAGCAGACGATATAATTGTTCGTGTAAATGGTGACAAAGAATTTAAAGCTCAAGTGATTGGAGCAGATCCACTATCAGACATAGCTGTTTTAAAATTAGATACAAAAGAAAAATTTATACCAGTAAAGTTTGCTGACTCTGATAAAGCTAGAATTGGAGATTGGGTGATTGCGATTGGAAATCCTTTTGGACTAGGGGGAACTGTTACTACAGGAATTATTTCTGCAAGAAATAGATCAATAGGTTTAACAAGGTATGAAGATTATATTCAAACAGATGCATCAATTAACCAAGGAAATTCAGGTGGTCCATTATTTAATTTAAGTGGAAATGTGATTGGAATTAATACTGCAATTTTAGGTAGGAGTGGAAACATAGGAATTGGTTTTGCTATTCCCGCAAACAGTGCAAAAATTGTAATTGATCAATTAATAGAATTTGGAGAAACAAAAAGAGGATGGCTTGGTGTAAGAATTCAGGATGTTACTAAAGAAATTGCAGAAGTCGAGAAATT
>CACGZG010000029.1 GCA_902577525.1 uncultured Pelagibacteraceae bacterium
AAAAGATACAAAAATTGGAAAAAATGTAACTATTGAACCTTATGTTGTAATAGGCTCAAAAGTGAAGATAGGAAATAATGTTACAATAAAATCTTTTTCGCACCTGGAAAAATGTAAAATAGAGAATAAAGTTGATATTGGTCCGTATGCAAGGATAAGACCTGGTACAATTTTAAAACAAGGATCTAAAATTGGAAATTTTGTTGAAATTAAAAAAAGTATTTTAGGAAAGAATTCCAAAGCAAGCCATTTAACTTATATTGGTGATAGTACCATTGGTAGTTCTGTAAATGTGGGTGCAGGAACTATCACTTGTAACTATGATGGTTTAAAAAAAAATAAAACTAAAATAAAAAACAATGTATTTATTGGTTCAAACTCATCTTTAGTAGCCCCAGTGACTATTGAAGAGGGGAGTGTAGTTGGTGCAGGTTCAGTAATTACCAAAAATGTTAGAAAGAAATCTTTAGCTTTAACAAGAAATATACAAACTGAAATTAGAAACTATAAAAGAAAGAAAAAATAATAATGTGTGGAATAATTGGAATTAATAGCAACAAACCTGTCTCAGTCTCAATCATCAATTCATTAAAGAAATTAGAATACAGGGGTTACGACTCAGCTGGTATCGCAACACTTTCAAGTGGTTTGATTAATGAGGTAAAAACCGAGGGAAGAGTTGACAGACTTGAAAAAAACTCCTTGGTTCAAAATATGGAGGGAACCATAGGCATTGGTCATGTTAGATGGGCAACTCATGGATTACCAAATAGTATTAATGCACATCCTCATTCATCTCAAAATGTTTCTGTTGTTCATAATGGTATAATTGAAAATTCAACTTTATTAAAAAAATTTTTAGTTGGCAAAGGACACAAATTCAAATCTCAAACAGATACTGAGGTAATTGTACATTTAATTACCGAAAACTTAAAATCTAATGATATTGTAAATTCTTTGAAGAAAACACTTAAATCTCTTCATGGAAGTTTCGCATTAGGAATAATATTTAAAGATCAACCAGATTTAATTGTAGGAGCAAGAAGAGGATCACCTTTAGCAGTTGGTTATGGTCCAAATGAAAATTATTTAGGCTCAGATTCATATGCACTTAAATCGATGACTAATAAAATTACTTATCTTGACGATGGTGAATTTTGTATAATTAAAAAAGATCAAGTAGAGTTTTTTAATGAAGATGGAATTAAGATAAATAAAAAAGTTTTAGAATTATCATCTAATGAAGAAAAGTATGATAAAGGAGATTATAAACATTTCATGGCTAAAGAAATAGAGGAACAACCTATTACTTTGAAAAATGGAATAAAAGAATATTTAGATAATATAAATAATGATATCAATATTTATAATTTTCCTTGGAAAGTGAATGAAATTGAGACAATAACCTTAATTGGTTGTGGGACAGCTTATCATAGCTGTTTAATGTCTAAATATTGGTTTGAGGAATTAACCTCATTAGATGTAAATGTAGATATTGCATCAGAATTTAGATACAGAAAGAATAAATTCAAAAATAAGACTCTTTATATTTTTGTCTCTCAGTCGGGTGAGACTGCAGATACTTATGCAGCTTTGGATTTGTGTAAAAAAAATGGAATGAAAACGTGTGCTGTTGTAAATGTTATTGAGAGTTCAATAGCTAGAGACTCTGATTTTGTTTTACCAATACATTGTGGGACTGAAATTGGTGTAGCATCTACTAAGGCATTTTTAGGCCAAATATTGATATTATATATATTATCCTTAAAATTAGGCTTATTAAGAAACGATCTAAATAAAAAACTTTTTGTTGAAAAATTAAAAGATTTGAAAGAACTCCCAAAACTGGTAGAGAAAACTTTACAAACTGACAACAAAATACAAACTATTTCAAATACATTTAATGAAGCAAAAGGATCTATGTTTTTAGGAAGAGGATTTTCTTATCCAATTGCTTTAGAGGGAGCATTAAAGCTTAAAGAATTATCTTACATTCATGCTGAGGGGTACCCTGCTGGAGAAATGAAACATGGCCCACTTGCATTGATTGAGGAGGGTATGCCAGTTGTAGTTTTGGCCCCAAGAGATAACTATTATAAAAAAACAATTTCTAATATGCAGGAGGTTATAGCTCGAGGAGCTAAAGTTTTATTGATTACAAATAAAAGTAAGGATGAGGTAGTTTCAGAGAATATTTGGGAGACTCTCGAAGTTGAAAGCACTAATGATGATCTTCTTCCTTTTCTTTTAACTATTCCCTTGCAAAAATTAGCTTATTATTCTGCTCTTAAAAAAGGTTATGATATCGATAAACCAAGAAATTTAGCTAAATCTGTTACCGTTGAATAATAGTAAAACTCTGATACAACAATCTTAAGTTGAATATGAAAAATTGGAAAGTAAATAGCTGGAGAAAATATCCTGTCAAACACATACCAACGTATGATGATGAGAAGGAATTAAATGGTGTATTAAATAAATTAAGAACATTCCCTCCTCTCGTTTTTGCAGGTGAAACAAGACATTTAAAAGATCAGTTGGCAAAAGTTGTAGATGGCAAAGCTTTTCTTTTACAAGGAGGAGATTGTGCAGAAAGTTTTGCAGAATTTCATCCAGATAAAATTAGAGATACTTTTAAGGTTATACTTCAAATGTCATTAATTCTTACTTATTCTGCATCATTACCAGTTGTAAAACTTGGTAGGATAGCTGGACAGTTTTCAAAACCTAGAAGTGCTCCAACTGAAAAACAAGGTAATAAGGAATTACCAAGTTATTTGGGTGACAATATTAATGCAATAGATTTTACTGAAAAAGCTAGAAGACCTGATCCTAAAAGAATGTTTAGAGCTTATTCTCAATCAGCATCAACTCTTAATCTTTTAAGAGCATTTTCTAAAGGAGGTTTTGCAGATTTAAATAAAGTACACTTATGGAATTTAGATTATATTAAAAAAAGCCCTCAAGCTAAAAGATTTAAAGAGCTTGAAGATAAAATTGCTGATGCTCTTGCATTTATGGAAGCTTGTGGAATTACTTCAGATTTTAATAATAGATTATATACTGTGAATTTTTGGACTTCACATGAAGCTTTACATTTACCATTTGAAGAGAGCATGACTAGAGTTGACTCAACAACTGGAGA
>CACGZG010000030.1 GCA_902577525.1 uncultured Pelagibacteraceae bacterium
ACCGGCTGTAGCTGATTTGGCTGCAATGAGAGAAGCTGTAAAAGAAAAAAATAAAGACCCGAACACAATTAATCCTTTATCTGCAGTTGATTTAGTAATCGATCATTCTGTGCAAGTTGACCAATCGGCAACAAAAAATTCTTTTGAGAAAAATGTAGATATTGAGTTTAAGAGAAATGGTGAGAGATATTCTTTTCTAAAATGGGGTCAAAGTGCATTTAATAATTTTAGAATTGTTCCTCCAGGAACTGGTATCTGTCACCAGGTCAACTTAGAATATTTATCAAAAGTAGTTTGGTCAGAGGAATATAAAGGAGAAAAATATTTATTCCCTGATACGCTTGTTGGAACAGACAGTCATACAACAATGGTAAATGGTTTGTCAGTTTTAGGATGGGGTGTGGGAGGAATTGAAGCGGAGGCAGGAATGCTTGGGCAACCTATTTCAATGTTAATCCCTGAAGTTATTGGATTTGAAGTTACAAAAAAAATGCCCGAGGGTACAACTGCTACAGATTTAGTATTAACAATTGTCAAAATGTTAAGAGACAAAGGTGTAGTCGGAAAATTTGTTGAATTTTATGGTGAAGGACTTAAAAATTTAACTTTAGCTGACAGAGCAACAATCGCAAATATGGCTCCTGAGTATGGAGCTACCTGTGGGTTCTTTCCAATTGATGAAGAAACTTTAAAATACTTAGAATTTTCTGGAAGAGATAAACAAATAATTGCAATAGTAGAAAAATACGCAAAAGAACAAGGTTTATGGTCAAGTAAAGAAATTGAGTTTACTGATAAAATTTCTTTGGATATGTCTACAGTTGTTCCAACTATCTCGGGCCCCAAAAGACCTCAAGATAAAGTTTTTTTAACAGATGCATCTAGTAATTTTAAAAAAAGTTTTTAAAGAGAGTACAAAAAATAATAATTATAAAATTTCTAAAGTTAAGAATACTGACTATGAAATTAAAGATGGTTCAATATTAATAGCTGCAATCACATCTTGTACAAATACATCTAATCCTAATGTTTTAATTGGTGCAGGATTGCTCGCAAAAAAAAGCAGTGGAATTGGGCTTAAATGTTAAACCATGGGTCAAAACATCTTTAGCACCCGGATCACAAGTAGTTACTGATTATTTAGAAAAAGCTGGTCTTAATACTTATTTAGATAAACTTGGATTTAATTTGGTTGGATATGGTTGTACAACTTGTATTGGAAACTCAGGTCCATTAGCTGATAATATTGTTGATGCAATTCAAAAAGAAAATTTATATGCTGTTTCTGTTCTATCTGGTAATAGAAATTTTGAAGGGAGAATTTCTCCACAAATAAAAGCGAATTATTTAGCTTCTCCTCCTTTGGTTGTCGCATATGCTTTAGCAGGTCATATGGAATTTGATTTATTAAAAGATTCTTTTGGAAAAGATAAAAATGATAAAGATATATTTTTAAAGGATATTTGGCCTTCAAATAAAGAGATAGAAGAAACATTAAAAGCATCTTTAAATGCTGAAATGTTTGTAAATAGATACTCAAATGTTGCTGAGGGACCAAAACAATGGCAAGAAATTAAAACAGAAAAAAGCAGTATTTACAATTGGGATGAAAATTCTACTTATGTAAAAAAACCACCTTTTTTTAACAATCTACCAGATGAACCTGAGGGATTTAAAAAAATTGAGGATGCACGACCGTTATTAATCTTAGGAGATATGATAACCACTGATCACATTTCTCCTGCTGGAAACATTCAAAAAGAAAGTCCTACAGGTGAATACTTTATGAAAAATCAGATTTTGCCTAAAGATTACAATTCATATGGCTCTAGAAGAGGAAATCATGAAGTTATGATGAGAGGAACGTTCGCAAACATAAGAATAAGAAATGAAATGGCGCCTGGCACTGAAGGCGGATACACAAAATTATATCCTGAGGAAAAAATAATGCCAATATATGATGCGGTTGTAGAATATAAAAAAAGAGGTACTGATTTAGTCGTTATTGGTGGTAAAGAATATGGTACAGGATCCTCACGTGATTGGGCAGCAAAAGGAACAAAATTGCTTGGTATAAAAGCAGTTATTGCTGAGAGTTTTGAGAGAATTCATAGATCTAATTTAATTGGAATGGGAATTCTACCTTTACAATTTATTGAAAATACAAACAGGTTAAATTTAAATCTTAAAGGCTCTGAATTAATCAGTGTAATCAATATTGAAAATGGGATCAATCCTGCTGATAAAGTAAGTTTAGAAATAAAATACTTATCAGGCGATACTAAAAAAATTCAAACATTATGTAGGATCGATACAAAAAATGAATTAGAGTATTATAAAAATGGAGGCATTCTTCAATATGTACTTAGAAATATGATATAATTATGGATGAAGATTTAGCAATTATTGACTCAAAAACTCGATTCGAAAAATTTAAAAATTTTTTTTTAAATAATAGAAAAAAGATAATTCTTACTTTATCAATTTTATTTTTTTTAATAATTATTTTTTTTGGATATGAAGAATATAAAAAGAAAAATAAAATAGATATTTCAGAAATTTACAATTCTACAGTTATCAATAATTCACCAAAAAATAATGAAAAAACTACCAAGGCTTTAATTGAGATTATTAATAAAGAGGACCCA